>CACXFR010000137.1 GCA_902766935.1 uncultured Planctomycetota bacterium
GAATAAAAATGTTCAGCGGCTTTTTAGTGATGAATATTTTGAAAAATTAGATCTCATACAATATCCGAATACCAAGTATCAAGCCTTGTTAATGTTGTTGAAACGCGCCATAAAGGAATTCGGAAAAACCAACCGAATTAAAGCGATTGATTTCTCAGAACGGCTTCATTCGGTAGTGGATCGATATAATTCAAGAAATACGATTAGCCGGAGTGCGAAAGTTATTGATGATTTTGTTGATTCTTTAAGCGCGGAGATTCAAAAGATTTTTCAAGATCTCAAGGATGAAAAAAGCTCCTTCGAGGAATTGAATATAACCTATGAGGAAAAATCGTTTTACGACATCCTGATTGCAGTCGCTGAAAGACATGGGTTTAGGGACGAGCTGAAAGAAGAGACCTATATTTATCTTGCGAAGGAAATAAAAAAGCTTGTTAGTAATAAATCAAAATACACTGACTGGACGAATAGACAAGATGTAAAGGACGAACTTTACGCCGATGTCGCTAAACTTCTCAACAAGAATGGATATCCGCCCAAGACAATCAATGATGCCTACGATGAGATCATAAAGCAAGTAGAAAATTTTAAGAAATACTCCGATTAAAAATTTCGCCTGACCAATAGAATCAAGTATATTTCGCAGAAGCCGAGGGACTCCGCCTCCGGAGTCCCTCCGACAAACCTACTTCACATACCGCTTATTAATCCGCTCAAAGATCTCCTTCACGCGGCTTTCGACCAGGTCGTGGAGCTCTTCCTCTTTCATATCCCTGTAGTCGTCGGGGGTGATCGGCGCGCCGTATTCGACCCGAAGCCCCTTCTTGAAGATCGAAGGGAATTTCTTCTGCCGGGGATACGCCTGAAACGCGCCGGCGATGGCGGTCGGCACGATCGTCGAGCCGGTCTTCACGGCGATGTTGATATACCCGTGCCGGAACGGCACCATCCGCCCGTCGAACGAACGGGAACCTTCCGGAAAGATCAGAACCGCCTCTTTGTTCCGAAGACGGCGGATCGTCTCTTTCACCCCCTGAAATCCGATCCCGTCCTGGTCCAACGGAATGGCGTCGACCGAATCGATCAGACGCGCGAACGGCTTGAACTTGAAAAGCTGCTTGCGCGCCAGATAGTTCATCCGCCGCCAGATCCCCGAACCGATCACCGGCGGGTCGAGAAAAGACTGATGGTTCGAAACGACCAGAACCGGCCCCTTTTTCGGGACGTTCCGCCCCCCCTTATAGAGGGTGCGGAAAAGAACGCGGGACGCAAGCATGCAGAAGAACCAGCAGAAGTGGTACCACGCCTCATGCTTCCAGGTTACGTGCCGTTCTTTGCGCCGACTTGTCTTAACTTCCTGTTCTGCCATCACACACTTCTACCTTCTGCGCCGCACAGCCGTCGGGTCGGGCGCCTTGGAATCGAGTTTTTTGCGCGGCTGGGCCCGGCGCGGAGCGGGCGCCGCCTCGGCCCCGCCGTCGTCGGCGTCGCCGGACTCCCCGGCGGCGGCGTCAGTCTCGGGAGCGGCTTCTTCTGAAACGGAGACCGCCGGAGCGGGACGGACCACGTCGCGGCGATGCCAGATCCATCCCCCCTCGTGAGTGAACATCAGTCCGCGAAGAACGATCACCGCCAGAAGAAAGACGACCGCGACCGCCAGGGCGTCGGTGAAGTCCATATCGAAGATCACCACCGGAACGAACGCGGCGAAAACCGCGACCGGAATCAGATAGGCAAGCGCCATCGCTCCCGGATTCATATAGAAAAGAATCAGCTCGTAGACGATCCAAATCGCCATTAAAATCGCCGCGCCCAGAATCGACTTCTTTCCGAGCTGGCCGCCGAGAAAGATCTCCAGGTCGTTCGGGTCGCGGAACGTCATATAGCCGTATTTCATCATGGGATACGCGACGGCCAGAACCAGAAGGATCCCGACCGGAACGGCCAGCGGGAGGAAATGGACGAAATGAAAGACGAGCGCGACGGCGAGCACCGCCGTCAGGACCGCCAGATTGACCAGGATCGCCCGGCCGGTGAACGAGTAGGTCTTCTGTTCGATCGGCCGAATCAGATCGGGATTCTGAACCTTCTTGCCGCCGACCACCAGCTCGTCGGGACTGACGATCGTGACGTTCGCTTTCGGAATCTCGATCATGTGGCCGCACTTGGGGCACGGACCTTTCCTTCCGGCGAACCGATCGCTCACCTCGAACTGGGTCATACACCCCGGACATATCACATGGATCGACATTTATCTTCCTTTGCTGTGTTCCTTCGTTATCCCCCCTTCGCCTTTCCGCGTCAGGTCGAAAGGGCGTCGAGCAGATGCATCATTTCGTCGGTAACCTCGCGATGGCTGGCGATCACCTCCTCCAGCGGCGAAAGTTTCAGATGCGCGTTGACGAAGCCGAGCATCTTCCCCGTCTCGCCCCGTTCGAGCGCCTCGATCGCGCCGACGCCGAGTTTCGCCGCCAGAAGGCGGTCGGCCGGACAGGGGATTCCCCCGCGCTGCACATGGCCCAGAACGACGACGCGCATCTCGTAGGGACTCCCCCCCTCTTTGAGCGCCTTGAGCATTTCGTAGGCGCCTCCCAGATCGTCCCCTTCGGCGACGACCATCACCATCGAACGCTTTCCCAGTTCGCGGTAATACTTGAGCTTTTTGACGATGTCGGGTATCGAGGTCGGTATTTCGGGCACCGCGACGATTTCGCAGCCGGCGGCGACCGCGGTGCGGAGCGCCAGGTCGCCGCAATGCCGGCCCATCAC
>CACXFR010000138.1 GCA_902766935.1 uncultured Planctomycetota bacterium
AAAGAGAGTACGGAATGAAACACACCTCTTTTTGCGCGCTTCTGGCCTTCCTGCTGATTCTCGCCCTCGCGCCGGCGATGCCGCCGCGCGCCTTCGCGCAGGGGAACGGCATCTCGGCCGAAAATTCCGAAACCCCGGTCGGCCCGGTCACCAAGAACCGGCCTCCCGCTCCCTCGGGACACACCGTCAAGAGCACCTATCCCGAAGGGTTCCTGACCATCTCGGAACCGTCGGTCCTCCGCGTTCCCGACGAGAAGGCCGAACTGCTTCGTCAGGCCCGCCGCGCTTCCGGCCCGACCTCGTCGAACATCGTTTTCATCGTCGGGGCGATCACCGCGATCGGTCTTTTTATGGCCGTCGCCTGGATCGACCACGCCTACCGCGCGCGTCTTCAGTCGATCATCTCGCAGAACAACCGCCTCCTGAACGGGGAAGACGTTGACCTGATCGGGGAAGCGCCCGTGGTGGGGATTCCCCTCTTCCTCGGCACACAAGAGGCCGTCGGCGACGAGTTCGGCGCCGGCCTGAAAGAATATCTCGACAAAACCGCCGACGACCTGAGCGATCCGGGAGCGACTGCGTAGCGTTATGAAAATTGTGGTGATGGGAACCGGCGGTTTCGCCGTTCCCTCGTTCAGAAAACTCCTTGAATCCGGTTACGAGGTTCCGCTTCTGGTCACGATGCCGATCCGAACCCGCCGAACCGACCGAATCCCTCTCCCCGAAATCCGTCAGGTCGCCGCGCAGTACGACGTGCCGATTTACGATCCCGACGACGTCAATCTCGCCGGGGCCGAAACGCTCCGCGCCGCGGGAGCCGACCTCCTTTTCATCTGCGACTACGGCAAGATCCTTTCCCCCGAAATCATCGGCGTCTTCCCGCTGGGCGGGGTGAACCTCCACGGGTCGATCCTGCCGAAATACCGCGGCGCCGCCCCGATCAACCGGGCCGTTCTGGCAGGGGAAACGCGTCTGGGGGTCAGTCTGATCCACATCATTCCCGCCGTCGACGCCGGACCGGTCATCGCGGTCGATTCCTACGAACCCGATCCGAACGACACCGCGCAGACCATCGAACGTCATCTCGCCGAAATGGGGGGCGATCTCCTTCTGGCGAACCTGCCCGCCGTCCGGCAGGGGAAAGACGCGGCGATTCCGCAGGACGACGCCCAGGCGTGCAAAGCTCCGAAGATCCGCAAAGAAGAAGGGCATATCGACTGGACTCTTTCGGTCCGCGAGATCCGCAATCTCTACCGCGGCCTTCAGCCGTGGCCGAAAACCTTTTCCGACTGGATCCGCAGCGACGGCAAACCTTCGGTCCGCCTCATCCTTGGCCCGCTCGAAATCGCCGGAACCGGCGCCGAGTCGTTCGCCCCCTGCGGCACGGTCATTAAAGCCGACCGCGGCGGAATCCTGGTTCAGGCGGGGGACGGTCTGATCCGGATCGAAGGAATCCAGCCTTCCGGAAAAAAGGCGATGGAGCCCGGTCCCTTCCTTTCGGGCTACCGGATGAAAGCGGGGGATCTCCTCCGGTAATCTTCCTCCTGTCGGAATCACGTCCATGACAACTCCACGCACCCTGACTGTCATTACCGGAGCGACCGGCGGGATCGGTTCGGCCGTCGCCCGCCGTCTGGCGGGAGAAGAACACGCTCTCTTCCTTTTCGGCGGACGGAACGCCGCCGGACTTGCCAAACTTTTAAAGGAACTCGGCGCGCCGGGCCGAAACGTCGATCTGACCGCCGACGAAGGCCGGGAAGATCTCTTCAGCGCCTTCGAGACCTGGGCTCAAAGTTATCCGCTCGGCGAAATCGACTCGATCCGATTTGTGTTCGCCGCCGGCGCCGATCTGATGACCCCGCAGATGAAATCGCTTCCGTTCGACGCGCGCCTCCGCCGCGCCGCCGAAATTGACCTTTTCGCCCCGATCATTCTTGCCCGCCGATTCGCCGCGTGGCGGCGGGGCCGCCGCGACGGGAAGCCGTACGACGCGGTTCTCTTTTTCGGCTGGGACGGCGCCCAGCGCGGAATGGAAGGAGAAACCGCTCAGATATATGCACTCACCAAGGGGGGCTTGGCGTCGTTCGCCCGGTCGTTCGCGCAGGATCAGGGGGGCTCGCTGCGCGTCTTAACGATCTCGCCCGGTTGGATCGCCACCTCCTGGGGGAAACAGGCAAGCCCGGCGGCCAACAGCCGGGTCGAGCGCGAATCGCTCGCCCGCCGTTGGGGAACGCCGGAAGAAGCCGCCGACCTGGCCGCGTTCCTTCTTTCCGACCGCGCGCGGTATCTTAACGCGGTCGAAATTCCGCTCAACGGCGGATTCTCATACCGCGCCGACTGACCGGGCGGCTATACGCCGCACACATTCAACCCGTCCTGCCGCCGCAAGCGAAAGGTTTTATGATGCGCGCGAATTTCAAACACTTCTTTACGGCCCTCTTTCTTTCCCTCTCCGCGGCGCTCGCCGCCGACGACGGCGGCTGGCGGGAATTCATCGGAAGCGGGCGGATCGCCCTGCTCGATGCGGCAAAGACGTCGGCGGCGACCTTCTACGTCTCCCCCGAGGGGAACGATTCCTGGAGCGGCCGGGCCGCCGAACCGAGCGCCGACAACGCCGACGGTCCCTTCCGCACGCTCGAAAAGGCGCGCGACGCCGTCCGCGCCTTTCGCGCGGGAGCCGAGTTCGCCGGCGTGCCGACGGTGATCGAGCTCCGGCCGGGAACCTATTACCGAAACGCGCCGCTCGAGCTGACGTCGGCCGACTCGGGAACCCCCGATTCGCCGGTCGTCTGGCGCGGCGCCGTCGACGAAAAGAACCGCCCCTTATCCGTCATCCACGGGGGGAGACCGATCGGCGGCGGCGCGCCCGTCGAGCCGGACGGCGCTTCCGGCCGCATCCCCTCCGGCGTGCGGGAAAAGATTCTCGCATACGACCTGAAAGCCCGGGGGATCACCGACTACGGCGCCCTCGACGGAACCGATAACGCCGAACTCTACTGGGGCGACAAGCCGCTGGTGATCGCCCGCTATCCGAACGAAGGTTTCATCACCTTCAGCGGGGTCGACACCGAGGGGAACCAGGAAAAGATCGACCAGGGGAACGTCGGATACCGCGTCCCGAAACTGATCGTCGACGACGTCGACATGACCCCGTGGACCGCCGAGCCCGACCTTTGGGCGTTCGGCTACTGGTTCTGGGACTGGGCGAGCGGCCGGCAGAAGGTCGCGCGGATCGACCTCGAAAAGAAGATTCTCGAACTCGACGAGCCGTACAACCCGTTCGCCTACCGGCCGGGAAAGGAGTTCTACATCTACCACGCCCTCTGCGAACTCGACTCGCCCGGAGAGTATTACATCGACCGCGAAAGCGGCAGGCTCTACCTCTATCCCCCCGAGACTCCGGCCGGCGGCGGCCTGTACATCTCGACCGCCGAATCGCTTCTGACCGGCGTGGAGCTCGATCACGTCGTCCTGACCGGACTGGCCTTTGAAGGATGCCGGAAAGACGCGGTCCGCCTTTCCGGCGACGAGATCACGATCGCCGGCGCCCTTTTTCGCGGAATCGGCGGAACCGCCGTTTCCCTGACCGGCGACCGGCTCTTTTTATACGGGAACCTTTTGTATAACATCGGCGCGTGCGGGGCGGTCGTCTCGTCGGGAGACCAGCCCTCGCTCCGTCCCGGCGGCTCGGCGATCGTGAACAACGACTTTCACCATTTCGGACGGATTCAGCGCGTCTACGCCCCGGCGGTCGGCCTGAGCGGCTGCGGCGACCTGATCGCACAGAACCGGATGACCGACGCCCCCCACGCGGCGATTCTTTTCGGCGGGAACGAGCAGCGGATCGAACGTAACGAAATCCGCGATGTCTGCGAAGGCTCGAACGACGTCGGCGCGATCTATACCGGCGGGAACTGGACGATGCGCGGCAATATCATCCGGCAGAACTACCTGCACGCGCTGCGCGGCTACAAAAACCAGTGGTGCGTCGGCGTCTACCTCGACGACATGTTCTCCTCGGCCGACATTCTCGAAAACGTCTTTCGGGACGTGAAGATCCCGATTATGATCGGCGGCGGGCGGGACAACACCGTCGCAAACAACCTGTTCGTCGACTGCCGTTGGGCGATCGACCTCGACGCCCGCGCGCTCGGCTGGGCGCACCGCGCCGCCGACGCCTGGCTGGCCGAAAACGCCGAAAAGGGGACGATTTCCGGCGTCGACTACCAATCCCCCCTCTGGACCGAACGGTACCCGCGCCTGGCGGCAATCATGGATGGAACCCCGAAAGCGCCCGAAGGGAATCTGATCGAGCGGAACGTGGTGATCCGAACCGGCGAGACGAGAATCGACCCGATCCCGTTCGAAGGGGATCGAATCCGGGACGAAGCGCGCCCCTATATCACCGTCCGAAACAACGTCAAAGGGGACGCGCGCCTGTTGGACGAGATCGCCGAGAACCGGCAGACGCCCCTTCCCGCGACCGACGGCGCGGTTTTCCGCCGGATCCCGACCGAAAAGATCGGCGTCTTTCCGAGCGCCCGCGCCATCTCGCGCGACACGTTCTCCGACCCCGCCGCACCCTGACGCGCGCGTCTCTTGTTTTGCGCGCGCCGTCCGTTTAGAATTGATAGCGTCCCCCTTCCCCGCGTCGTCGGCGCGAAGGGAATCCGCATAAGAAATCCCCGAATCCGAAACCATACCGAGCATAAGAAAGGATCCATCGATGCGTCTTTTACTGAGCATACTCGCGTTCTTGTTCGCGCTGACCCCCTTCTGCGCCGCCGATACGGACGGCTGGCAGGAGTTCGTCGGTCCCGAAATGATGGGACGGCTTGAATCGGTCGACACGGCCTCCCCGTTCTTTTACGTTTCGACCGAAGGAAACGACGCATGGTCGGGACGCCTCGCCGCGCCCAACGCCGATAAGAGCGACGGTCCGTTTCGGACCCTCGAAAAAGCGCGCGACGCCGTCCGCGCCCTCCGCTCGTCCGCCGATTTCGACGGGACTCCCACCGTCGTCGAAATCGAGCCGGGTCTGTACGAACTCGATCGAACGCTGACCTTCGCCGCAGACGACGCGGGCACCTCCGGCGCGCCGGTCGTCTGGCGCGGCGCGCGCGGCGCCGACGGGAAACCGCTCGCCGAGATTCGGGGCGGAAGGACGGTCGCCGGCGGAAAACCGGTCGAAGACGCCGCGGTTCTGGCGCGTCTTCAGCCAAGCGTCCGCGACAAGGTTCTGGAATACGACTTAAAAGCGTTCGGGATCGACGATTACGGCGAACTTGACGGAACCGACAACGCCGAACTCTTTCTGAACAACCGGCCGATGACGATCGCGCGCTATCCGAACGAAGGGTTTATGAAATACGACGACGTCGAGCGCGAAGAGAATCAGGTCTTCAGATCCCACGGGATCGAAGGGGTCAAAAAGCCGAAGCTTCTCCTTCCGAACGCCGACCTTTCGAACTGGGCGGGGGAATCCGACGCCTGGGCGCTCGGCTACTGGTTCTGGGACTGGTCGAACAGCCGCCAGAAGATCGTTCGGGTCGACACCGAAAAGAAGCTCATCGAACTGGCGCCGCCGTACCACGGCTACGGATACAGGCCGGGCCAATACTTCTACGTCTACCACGCGCTCTGCGAACTCGATACTCCGGGCGAATACTACATCGACAGCGAAACCGGCAAACTCTACTTCTATCCCCCCGAAGAGGTCACCGACAGCAACCTCTTCCTTTCGACGATTCCCACGTTCGTCAGCGGGCGGGATCTCCGTTACTTCACGCTTTCCGGCCTTTCGTTCAACGGATGCCGCACCAAGGGGATCGTCTTGGACGGCTCGGACATTCTGGTCTGCGGATGCCAGATCCGCAACACGGGAAACGACGCGGTCAGCTGCAACGGCGACCGAAACCTCATTTTCGGAAACCTTCTGTTTGACATCGGTTCGGCGGGGATCAGCGTCACGGCCGGCGACCGCGCCGCGCTCCGGCCGGGAATGTCGGCGATCGTCAACAACGACGTTCATCATTTCAGCCGAATAAACCGAATGTACACACCCGCCGTTTCGGTCAACGGGTGCGGCAACCTGGTCGCGCAGAACCGCCTGACCGACGCGCCGCACTCGGCGATCCTGTTCAGCGGGAACGATCAGCGGATCGAGCGAAACGAAATCAGTTATGTCTGCGAAGAGTCGAACGACGCCGGCGCCATCTATACCGGCCGGAACTGGACGATGCGCGGCAACGTCATTAAGCAGAACTTTCTCCACGACATCAACGGGTTCGAGCAGAAAGGGTGCGTCGGCGTCTACCTGGACGACATGTTCTCCTCGGCCGACATCACCGAAAACCTGTTTATCCGCGTCACCCGCGCCGCGATGATCGGCGGCGGCCGCGACTGCAGCGTGGTCAACAATCTTTTCATCGACTGCCATCCGAACCTGCACGTCGACGCGCGGGCGCTCGGGTGGGCTCACGAAAACGCCGACGCGTGGATCCAGGAGTTCGGCGAAAAGGGAACGATATCGGGGATCGACATCAAGTCGGACGTCTGGGCGAAGAAGTATCCGAAGCTGGCGGCGATCATGGACGGGAACCCGAAGGCGCCGGAAGGGAACATGATCGAAAGGAACCTGATCATCTCAACCGACGGCTCGGCGGACACGCCGCGCCTCTTTGAATTTGAAGAGGACGGCGTTTACGACGAGGCGCGTCCCTTCCTAAACTTCCGCGACAACGTCCGGGGCGACACGCGCCTCCTCTTTAGCATGCTCCGCGGCGAGAGCGCGGCGCTCCCCGGCACGAACGCCGAGTTCAAACGGATTCCGGCCGAGAAGATCGGTATTTTTGAAGGATACGGCGCGCTCTCGCGGTAACTCGCGCATTTAGAACGAAAAGCTCCGTCTGCCGGGCGGAGCTTTTTTATTTTCCGAAACACGAAATCCGAAAATTTCCGCGAAAGGAGACCGCCATGCAACACATTCTTCGATCACTTCTTCTGTTTCTCGCTTTGACCCCCTTCTGCGCCGCCGAGTCGGACTGGCGGGAATTCGTCGGTCCGGAAATGCTCGGGCGTCTGGAATCGGCCGATTCGATTCCGGCGACCTTTTTCGTTTCCCCCGAGGGGAACGACGACTGGTCGGGACGTCTTCCCGCCCCCGACGCCGAAAAGAGCGACGGGCCGTTCCGAACTCTTGAAAAAGCGCGCGACGCCGTCCGCACCTGGCGCGCGTCGGCCGATTTCGACGGCAAACCGACCGTCGTCGAAATTCAGCCCGGAACCTACAGCGTCGACCACGCCCTGTCGCTCTCGGGCGCCGACTCGGGAACCGCCGCCTCGCCGGTGATCTGGCGCGGCGTGCGCGATGCCGTAGGAAAGCCGCTTGCCGAAATCCTGGGCGGAAAAGCGATCACCGGCGGCAAACCGGTCGAAGACGCCGCGATCCTGGCGCGGCTTCAGCCAAACGTCCGCGACAAGGTTCTGGAATACGATTTAAAGGCGCTCGGGATCGATGACTACGGCAAGCTTGACGGAAGCAACAGCGCCGAACTCTTCCTGAACAATCAGCCGATGACGATCGCGCGCTATCCGAACGAAGGGTTTATGAATTTCGACGACGTGGTACATGAGGGAAACAGGGATGTCGATATTCGCGGCACCAAGGGGGTTGCCGAGCCGAAACTCCTTCTTCCCGACGCGGACCTTTCCCATTGGGCGGAGGAGCCCGAGATTTGGGCGCTCGGCTACTGGTTCTGGGACTGGGCCGACAGCCGCCAGAAGATTATTCGGGTCGATCCCGAAACGAAACTGATCGAGCTCGACAAACCGTATCATCCCTACGGATACCGGCCGGGCCAGTATTTCTACGTCTATCACGCGCTGTGCGAACTCGATTCTCCGGGAGAATACTACATCGATAACGAAACCGGCAAGCTTTACTTCTATCCTCCCGAGGAGATCACCGACAGGAACCTCTTCCTTTCGATGACCCCCACTTTTATCGACGGATCGGGACTCTCCCATTTCACCCTTTCCGGCCTCGCCTTTAACGGATGCCGCACCAAAGCGGTCAGTCTCGGCGGCTCGGACCTTCTGATCTGCGGCTGCCAAATACGCAACACCGGCGGGGACGGGATCTACAACAGAGGCGACCGAAACCTCCTATTCGGGAACCATCTGTATAACATCGGGTCAACCGGAATCGACATGAACTCCGGTAACCGCGTAAGCCTCACGCCGGGCAGAACGGCGATCGTGAATAACGACATCCATCATTTCGGCCGGGTAAACCGAATGTACACTCCCGCGGTCGGATTCGGCGGCTGCGGCGATTTGGTCGCGCGGAACCGGTTCAGCAACGCGCCGCACTCGGCGATCTTCTTCAGCGGGAACGACCAGCGGATCGAACAGAACGACATCAGCTTCGTCTGCGAAGAGTCGAACGACGCCGGCGCAATCTATTCGGGCCGCGACTGGACGATGCGCGGCAACGTCATCCGCCGGAACTACCTGCACGACATCGACGGTTTCGAGCATAAAGGATGCGTCGGCGTCTATCTGGACGACATGTTCTCGTCGGCCGACGTCGTCGAGAACCTGTTTCTGCGTGTCACCCGCGCCGCGATGATCGGCGGCGGGCGCGACAACCGGGTCGTGAACAACATCTTTATCGACTGCAGGCCGAGTTTTCACGTCGATAAGCGCGCGCTGAACTGGGCGGGCAGACAGGCCGACTATTGGATCAACGAGTTCAACGAAAAGGGAACGATTTCGGGAATCGACATCAAATCGGATCTCTGGGCGGAAAAATATCCGGCGCTGGCGGCGATTATGGACGGGAACCCGAAAGCGCCGGAAGGAAACCTGATCGAAAGGAACCTGATCATCTTCACCGACGGCGCGGCCGACGCGTCGCTTGCCTACGAGGGGGACGCCCTCGCCGCGGGAACGAGCCCGTTCTTTCCGATGCGCGACAACGTCATCGGCGATACGCGTCTCCTCTTTCAGACGCTCCGGGACGAAAACGCGACTCTTCCCGGCACCGGCGCCGAGTTTAGACGGATCCCGGTCGAAGAGATCGGCCTCTTTAAAGGATACGGCGCGGTTTCGCGCTGACCCGCCGCAAAAGAGCTCCGCCGGTTCGGCGGAGCTTTCGGGCGTCTCAGAGATACCGCCCCGTCACGCTCTCTTTGCACTTTTTGATCTCTTCCGGCGTACCGGCGGCGACGATCCGTCCGCCGTCGTCCCCTCCTCCCGGCCCCATATCGATGACGTAGTCGGCGTTGAGTATCACGTCCAGATCGTGCTCGATCACGATCACCGTTGCCCCCGCGGCGACGAGCCGGTCGAAGACGCCCAGGAGAACCTCCACGTCGAGCGGGTGAAGTCCGATCGTCGGCTCGTCGAAGACGAAGACCGAATCGTTCTGCGTCCGTCCCATTTCGCTGGCCAGTTTCAGCCGCTGCGCCTCGCCCCCCGAAAGGGCGGGCGTATCTTCGCCCAGGGTGAGATATCCCAGTCCCAGGCCGTGCAGAACCTGAAACTTTCCGTAGAGGCTCTTATGATCGCGGAACATCTCCATCACGTCGTCGATCGTCATTCCCATCAGTTCCGGCAGGGAATAGGAGTCCGCCGACCGTTTCGGGCTCCAGCGGATCTCGCGCGCGCGGTCGGCGTAACGCCGGCCGCCGCAGTCGGGGCAGTCGATCGTCACGTCGGGAAGGAACTGCACGTCGAGGGAAATCTGACCCGTTCCGTCGCAGGTCGGACAGCGGAGCGAGCCCGTGTTATAAGAGAAGTCGCCCGCCCTGAGTTTGGCCGACTTCGCCAGGGCGGTTCCCGCGAAGATCTTCCGCAGTTCGTCCAGAATCCCGCTGTAGGTCCCCACCGTCGAACGAATATTGATCCCGATCGGCGAGGCGTCGATCAGATTCACGCGGCGGATCCCCTCCGCGTCGATATCCTTCACCGGGAACTTCAGCTTTTCGCCGGCGCAGTACGACTGCAGACCCGGAATCAGGCTTTCCAGAACCATCGTCGTTTTTCCCGACCCGGAAACCCCGGTCACGGCCGAGAGCCGTCCTTTCGGAATTTTCACGGAAAGGGCGCGCACCGTATGAATCGGTTCGGTTTCGAGACGGATCGTGCCGAACTCGAACAGTTCGCTCCGCCGCGCGCGCTTTCGAACCCGGATAATCCCCGAGGCTTTCAGGAACGGCGCGATCTTCGATGCCGGAGATCTGATAATTTCGCCGACGCTCCCCTGCGCGACGACCGTCCCCCCCTTGGTTCCCGCCAGAGGCCCCAGTTCGATCATGTGATCGGCGCGCCTGAGAATCCGCACGTCGTGATCGACCAGTACCGCCGAGTTCCCGTCGGCGATCAGCCGGTCGATCACTTCCATCAGGCCGTCGAGGTTCGACGGATGCAGACCGATACTCGGCTCGTCCAGAACATAAAGAACGCCGGTCGTCTCGTTCCGCACCGCGCGGGCGAGCTGCACCCTCTGCCGTTCGCCGGTCGAAAGCGTGTTGCTGGCACGGTCGAGCGAAAGGTACCCCAGTCCGAGCTCGCTGAGCCGCCGCGCGTTGTCGAGGAACGACTCGGCGATGCTTTTCGCCATCGGGCGCATCTTTTTCGGGCAGGCGCCCGGCACCGACTTCACCCACGAGATCAGTTCCGAAAGGGTCATCGCCGTCGCCTCGCCGAGGTTCAGCCCCGCCAGTGTCGTCGAGCGGACCTTCGCCGAAAGGCGCGTCCCGCCGCACTCCGGGCAGTCGGCCTCGTGCAGGAACTTCTCGACCCGTTTCATTCCCTTTTCGTCTTTCACCTTCGCCAGCGCGTTTTCGACCGTATAGACGGCGTTGTAGTAGGTGAAATCCATCTCCCCGGCGGTATTCGTCTTTTCGTTGACGTAGAGGATATGCTGTTTCTTCGCCGGGCCGTGAAAGACGATCTCCTTCTCCCTTTTGGTCAGGTTCCGGAACGGCACGTCGGTCCGCACTCCCATTTCGCGGGCGATGTCTTTCATCAGCGACCACATCAGCCGCTGCCACGGGGCGACCGCCCCCTCGTCGATCGAGAGCGAATCGTCGGGGACCAGGGTCGACTCGTCGACCGTGCGGACGATTCCCGTTCCGCCGCAGGCGGGACAGGCGCCTTCGGAATTGAACGCCATCGCCTCGGCGCCCGGCCCGTAAAACTCCTCGCCGCAGACGGGGCATTTCGTCGGGAGCATCAGCGCCACGTCCATACTCGGCGGACAGGGATGGCCGTTCGGGCAGCAGTGGCTTCCGAGCCGCGAGAACAAAAGGCGCAGGCTGTTCAAGAGTTCCGACGAGGTCCCGAACGTGCTCCGCACCCCGGGGATCCCCGGCCGCTGATGGAGCGCCAGCGCGGCGGGCACATGGCGGATTTCGTCGACGTCGGCCCTGTGCGCCTGGGTGATCCGCCGCCGCGTATAGGTCGAAAGCGCTTCCAGATACCGGCGCGACCCTTCGGCGTAGAGCGTGCCCAGCGCCAGCGACGATTTTCCCGACCCCGAAACGCCCGCGATCGCGACCAGTTTGCCGAGCGGAATATCGACGTCGATGTTTTTGAGATTATGAACCTTCGCCCCGCGGACGATAATATGGCGCGGAGCCGATTTTTCAGATTTCTTTTGAGCCATTCTTCACTTTCCAATTTCCCGTGCGCGAGTCGGCACCCGGTAATCAAAAGCGGTTCGCAGCATCAGAGACTCTCCGGTTTCGGAACGAAAACGCCCGACCGGCTCAAATTCCGATAAAAAAGCCGGCTTCGCCGGTTATTCCTATGAAAAAAAGCCAAAAATGGCGATTTTTCATAGGAATAATAACCATTCTAGCAGAAAACCAAGAGGATTTAAGTCCGCGTCCGGCCCGATTTCCGCTTCACCCGGTATAGGCGTCGTCGGGGCCGTTCTTGAAATTCCGCTTCGCCAGCCACGCCTCTTCGTCGGGCGTTTCGGGAATGTCGATCCGTTCGATTTTAAAGATCACCGGGCGCGTCCCATCGTTGCAGCAGGCGATCATCATCCGTTCGTCGCGGGTCCATTTGTGCATAATCGACCCGCCCTGCAGCGCGGCGTAGACGTAGCGGCTGACCGCGTCCCACGCCTCGCCGCAGAACCGGCCGTTCATTAAGTGGTAAAAGTCGTCCTGCTGGGGCGTCCGTTTCAGAACGAAGGTGTCCCCCGGCTTAAAACAGGGGCACGGTCCCGATTTCGGATCGGCCAGATATTTCTCCTGAAGATCGGGAAAGACCTTCGTCTCTAAAACGGTAATTTTACATTCGTGCCGCATTTTCTTCTCCAACTCCCCCCGCCGATCGGCCGGCGCTTTCCCGTCGCGGAATATCTTGGAAACGTCTCGTTCGCGCAGATCCGGCCGGGCATCGGCACGAAGAGCATCTCTTCAATCGCGTTCAGTTCAGGCATCGGGAGATTGTTCGGGGGCGT
>CACXFR010000139.1 GCA_902766935.1 uncultured Planctomycetota bacterium
CCGCCTTTTGAGCGGCGGCGGCGCAGTCGTCGAACTCAGGCGCGAAATGGATATCTTCACCGCGCCAAATTCCCGTTTTTACGGTAACGTTCCCGGCCGAAGTTTTGACCTGAGTATACTTTCGACCGAGCGCGTAACGGTTGAGAAGAACCTCGCGGACTCCGAAAGTTCCCGTCTGCCGGAAGATAATTTCCAAGAGCATCTCGCGCTGAACGGGTCTGGCAAGAACGCTGAGCATGACCGCGGGACGCCCCTTTTTCATCTGAATCGGCGAAAACCAGACATCCAAAGCGCCGGCCTGAAAGAGAAGATCGGCGGCGCGCGATAAGATTTCACCCGTGACGTCGTCGATATTCGCGTCAAAACGGAGCAGATCCTCAACCGTTTCTTCGGACGAAGAGGCAGCGCCGATACGCTCGGTTTCGAGAAGCGAGGCCCGAAGAAGATTGGGGCGGTCGGAAAATTCGCGTTTTCCCAGAGCATTGGCGCTCTTGAGCACATGTGCCGAGCGAATTTCGGCACCGGAAACCTTCTTCCACCAACCGAGCAGAACGGCGCCGGTCGGGGTGAGCATTTCGTATTCCTCTCCATCAAACGAAATGGGAAGGCGGAATGTCTCGATAAGCGCCGCTACCGCGGGAGCCGGTACAGGATAGACCCCGTGGGCACAACGAACCGTCCCGCTTCCGACCGGTATGGGACCGATCGAGATCGCTTCGATACCGAGCGAGTGGAGTCCGATCACCGCGCCGACGATATCAACGATCGAGTCAACGGCGCCGACTTCATGAAACGAGACCTCTTCCGGCAGTTTTCCATGAACCGTTCCTTCAGCCTCCGCAAGCGCGCGAAAAACCGCGACGGCGTCTCTCTTAACCGCTGCCGAAAGAGAACTTCGGCCGATCATTTCCCGTATTTCGGCAAACGTCCGATGGTGATGAGGCGACGACCGATCCGTCTGATCGTGATGTTCGGAATGGCGATGATGATGGCGTTCGTCTTCAGGAGAATGAATTTCGCCTTCCGCTTCGCCGGGAATTTCGACGCTAACCTGAATTCCTTCGATCCCATGGGAATGTCGACGGCAAACATGAAGGTGAAATTCGCCCGGGATCAGCGAAGAAAGTTCCCTCTCAATATAAGAGGGTTCAATCCCCAATCCGATCAATGTTCCCAGTATCATATCCCCCGAGGCGCCGCCGACGGAATCAAAACGGATAAATCTCATAGATACTCCAGCAAATAAGCTCCGAACCGCGTTAAGCGCAGGAAGACCGAGTGCTCTTCCGCTCTCGTCTTCGTTCCCATTATAGTTTTTCGGAACAAACGCCGCAATATCGCCGATTCTGCCTTAGGGTGAATTCAAATTGCCGGTTTCGGGGTTTCGATGTATAATGGCGGAAGTCAGCGGACGAAAGTCCGTACCGGTGGAACTTCGGCGTTTCCCTCTTCTCCCGGTTCCGAAAGAGGCGTAGGTCGTCCGGCAAGCCACCACACTCGATTCGATCTTAGGAAGGTACTGTCTGAATGTTCGGAAAACTTGAACCCGTCGGGGGGGGCGACGATATCTTTCTCCGCAAGGAGGAATTGACCGTGGGTCGGTCGGAACGGAACGATATTGTTCTCCGTTTCAAGAATGTCTCGGGACGCCACTGCAAACTGGTTCTCTCCGGCGGGTATTGGTATGTTCTCGACCAGGGAAGCACCAACGGAGTCAAAGTGAACGGTCTCCGCACCAAGGATCAGCGTCTCGATCCCGGCGCGAGAGTTTCTATCGCTGACCACACATATGTTGTTCGCTACGATCCGCAGGCAAACGGCGCCGAAGGGGTTCTCCCTCCCGATGTCCTCCACTCGGACATCCTCAGTACGTCTCTTCTGGAACAAGTCGGCCTATCCCGGTCGCCCCGTCCGGTTCAGAAAAAGCAGGAACCCAAAAAGCCGGAACAAATCGACTTTGACAATATCAGCATCGACGATATCGAATTTCTTTGATCGAACCGTTGTGCACGGGTCTCTTCTATCGGGCATTACGGTCGTTCTTTCTTTTATGACGTGGCTCAGTGTCCCGACCGCGGCCGCACCGGATGGGGAACCGCACCTATCGCAATCCCGACGCGACGAGCATTCTTCCGAGACTCCTCTCCCCGTAGTTCCAGAGGCTCGCGATCTGGTACTGGAGCGGTTGGTGCCGACCAAAAAACTCACAAACATCCAGTTACTTCGAGCGGTGATGCGCGTTCCCCGACAGCTCTTCGTGCCGAAAGGTTTCCGGGATGACGCTTACACAGACTTGCCGATTCCGCTCGGTTCCGGCCAGACTCTAATCTCTCCCTTTGAGATCGTCTTTGCCCTGCAGCAACTGAATCTCTACCCATCTGATCAGATTCTGATCATCGGCCCCGGTGTCGGTTATCCCGCGGCAGTCGCGGCTCAGTTGGTCGATCGCGTAACCGCGCTTGAAACTCTTTCTTCTCTTATGAGACGAAACAATGATGCCGTAAAAAAGCTCGGAATCAACAATATCCGGATCAAAGGGGTCTCGCCCGAACAGGCGGAAAAGGAGACCGGGACATTCGATAAAATCCTCGTTTTAAGCTCCTTTCCGAACGGCATACCGACTTGGCTCACCGACCGTCTTAACGAAGGAGGAGCTTTAGCCGCACCGATCGGCTCGTTCGAAACTCAACAGCTCTGTCTCTTCACCCGAAATGGGAGAAAACTGAATAAGGAACCGCTTATCGGCGTCTGTCCGGTTCTTCCTTTCATTGTGCGTGGGCAAACGTCTGCCTCCGAAGAGAATGACGTCCTCCTCGAAGAGTCATTTGAATACGCCGAAGCGGATACCGAATCCTTCATCCCCGGGTGGTTCGATCTTCGAAATGTATGTCTCCGCCCGGACACCTCACCTTCCGACGGTCAGCATATACTTTTGTTTGACTCGACCGCCGTTCGAACCGAACAGAAGCGAAAAGACGCCCTCCGAAGAAAAGAATTGGCCGGCGGAGAAGACACCGCCGAAAGCGGCGCGGCTCCCCCCGATCTTGAACTTTCGCCTTTGACGCTCCGCCAGCGGGAAGAGGAACGCGCGACGCTTGCCATACGCGTCTTCCGTCTGAACGGGAAAAACACACATAAAATCAGTTTTACCTGTCGCATGGAAGGGGTCGGTCTTGTTTCGGAACAAAAGTCGCGACGTGTGATCGCCACGTCGTCGCTTGTCTTTTTCGATGAGGATCGCACCCCTCTGCAAGAGATCCCTCTGACCGCTTTACGGACAGGGGACACGCCATGGAAGGAATACCGCGTCCCCTCAATCACGGTTCCCAAAAAGACAAAAACCGCGGAATTGAGGCTCGGTCTGTTTTCAGGTTCCGGGATCCTCAAAGTTGATACGATCGCAATAAGAAGAGTCAAATCTCCCGACAAAAATCAGTAATGCCCCATAAAACAAAGAATAGGGCTTGACGGATTTTCATAAGCATGGTATGCTTATTCGCGGATGACATCTTATCGGGGGGGAAATTCCATTTTCTGTGAGTTTCCCTGAACACCGGCGAAAATTAAATTGTTTTTCGATCGGCTGTCTTCGTTGCCCACAAATGATCGGGTAAGTTTAATGTGTGGTTCCGGTAGTCAACCTTGTTCCGGAACTTAGGACAGGGCGGTCAAAGGTATTCGTGAAAATACCTTTCCGTCGCGGCTGGGTAGTTCAGCCGTCTGAACATACAGTTTTCGCGAGACGTTCAGTTTCGCCCGGAGGACGGGATTCTCTGTCTGAAGTTTGTCCAGCGGCTGTTGGATTTAGAACCTCTGGATGCATACAGGAGTATCCGCTACTTGCAACAAAGCACAGAAGATTATTCAAAATTATCGCAAAGCCGTCAGGCTGACTTTCGTTTTCCCAAGTAAAATGTGTTCGCCGTTAACGATTTTGTATTTCGAATAGATACTTGCTCTTTCCGAGCGTTAAATAAGGAGGACCCTCAAATGGTTCCCAGACAACAAAATCCCCGTTCTCGTCAGAATTTTTACAACAGACATCGTTCCGATTCCCCCTTCTTCGACAGACAGCAGAGACGTGATCAGGAAGGAAACAACAACAGTTTTCGTGTAAGATCCGGCGGACAGAACGGTTCATACGCGTCACGCGGAGGGTATGCGCCTCCGCGCGGCGTTCGCAACCGTTACCAGAACGGCAATTATGGCGATATGAATCATGGGTGGGACAATTCATCCTCTACAAGATCCGAAAATCGAAGCCGTGGTCGTCGGAATAACTCGCAAAGCCAAAACAATTATCCCCCGTTTGAACCTGCCGATCCCTCGACTTACATAGATGTCAGCGGCGTTCTTGAAACACACCCGAACGGTTACGGTTTTCTCCGCAATCCGAAAGAAAACTACGACCGGCTCCCCGCCGATCCGTATGTCCCCGCCCAGCTCATCAACAAGCTGAACCTTCGCGAGGGCGTTCTGATTACGGGGAAGGCACAGCCGAGCCAATCCGAAACCGGTGCGCGTCCCGGTTCGCGCCTTATGGAAGTCAAAACTGTCGACGGTCTGACCCCTGACGAGTACGCTGAGATCACGCCGTTCGATAAAATGGTTCCGATCAACCCTGAATCCTGGATTAAACTTTCGACCGGCCCCGAACCGATCTCCACCCGGGTCATGGATCTTCTCACCCCGCTGGGGAAAGGACAGCGGGCGTTGATCGTTGCTCCGCCCCGTTCCGGCAAAACCGTACTTCTCCAGCAGATCAGTCAGGCGGTTTTACATAATCATTCCGACATTCACGTCATCGTCCTGCTGATCGACGAGCGTCCCGAAGAGGTCACCGATTTCCGCCGCGCGGTTACCGGAGATAACGTCGAGGTCGTTGCGAGCAGTCTTGACTGCAATCTGGAAAGCCACGTTCGGATAGCTCAGTTCATTTCCGAACGCTGCAAGCGCCTTGCCGAAGAGGGAAAAGACGTCTTTCTCCTCCTCGACTCGATCACCCGTCTGGCCCGCGCGTTCAACAAATGGGTGGGAAATACCGGTCGGACAATGAGCGGCGGGATCGACATCAAAGCGATGGATATCCCGAAAAAGATATTCTCCTCGGCTCGAATGAATGAAAATGGCGGGTCGCTGACGATCGTCGGGACCGCCCTGGTAGACACGGGAAGCCGTATGGATGAGTTGATCTTCCAAGAATTCAAGGGGACGGGAAATATGGAACTGGTTCTCGACCGTCGTCTGGCAGACCGACGCGTCTGGCCGGCTATCGATATTTCGAAGTCCGGCACACGCCGGGAAGAAAAGCTCCTCCCCCCCGAAACGCTCCATGCCGTTAATATAATTCGCCGCGTGTTAATCCCGATGAACCCGGTCGAGGCTATGGAAAAACTAGTTAAGGAACTGAGCCGTTACGAAAGCAACGAAGAGTTCTTCAAGCGATTCATACGACACGAGTAAAAGCTCCGCCAGACCGAGGGAAAATTGCCATGTTCACCAGAAAAGGTTTAGTTGATCATGCCGTCCGGTTCCGGGGTTCCTCTCCGGTTCCGTTTTGGGTGACCGGTGGTCGCCTTAAAAACAGCGACGTTTTGACCTATGACCTGGCCCTTACAAAAGTCGATGATCCCAAAACGAGCGAGTGGGGATACCCTATCGAGCGGGGGGAAGACGGTCTTTTAACGATACCGGCCGATCCGTGTTTGACAACATGGGATATGGTTGACGAATACCAGGTTCCGCAGTTGGAACCGATACGCCGTTTGGCCAAAATCGCCAGCGCGGTCAGCGTCTGTGAAGATCGATATCGGCTCGCCACAATGTCGCTCAGCGGGTTCGCGGTCTATCGAGCGCTTCGCGGTCGAGACCGAAGTACCGACGATGCTCTGATCGAAACGGATCGTTTCCTGGATCTGTTCGACACGATCATTAAGCAGGAAACCAAAATGTTCGACATGCTCGTCCGTAAGGGATTTCACGGAATCGAGTTTCGTGACGACTGGAACATCAAGTGGATGACCCTCTCCCTTTGGCGCAAGCTCTTGAAACCGAGGTACGCGCTTCAGATTCAGAACGCCCGTGAACTGGGTTTGCACGTTTGGTTCAGCTGTTTGTCTTCCTGCGAGGATTTCTTCGGCGATCTGATCGAACTGGGCGTCAACGTTCTGCGTATCGACTCCCCCTACGCGGCGGATATTTCGACCACTGGGCGTCAGTACGCCGGGAAAGTCGCGTTCGCCGTCTGCCTGGACGATCTCGCACGAGAGGGCGCCGTCGAGCCGGAACGATACCGCCAAATTCACGAATGTCTCTCTCATGACGGTAACGGCTTTATCGGGCACTTTACCAGTGCAACGCCCTCCAGAGTGAGCGACAAAGCGATTTCGGCGTTCCGTAAAATCGCCTGACACTTCTTCGCAATCGAAGTGACCCAACGGGAGGATTTCCGAATCGTCCCGTTTTTTTATGGCCAATTCCCCCTTGATCCACCGGCACAGGTATTTTGAAATCGATCCTCCCATCCCGCGGTCTCATTCTTTCGAAACGTAAACTTAAACTCGAATTTTGCGGATTGCCAGTCCGGAATTCCTCCCTGAAAAATTGACCTTGACCGATTTTTTACGAATGTTTACACTAGGCACACTGGGCCGCCAGGGATGGCGGTCGGCGGATCTGACGTTTCTGCCTCGCTCTGCGGAGGGGAGTCCCCGCAGATGCTTGTCGGTCGCTTATCCGCATTTGTTTGACAGTTTTCACGGACGAAAACCTTGAATTCATCCTTTGAAATCAAAGAGAAGATCAGGGAAGCGATCGACATCGTCGACCTGGTTTCCCGATATGTTCCCTCTCTTCAGCGAAGGGGGCGCATCTACGTCGGTCGTTGTCCGTGGCACGATGACAACCGCCCGAGTCTCCAGGTTAATCCCGACCGCCAAACATACCGGTGCTGGGTCTGTAACCTGGGTGGCGACATTTTCTCGTTTGTCGAGCAGATCGAAGGGGTCGGTTTCAAAGAGGCTCTCGAAATGCTGGCCGATATGGCCGGTATTCCCCTTCCCAAATTACCGCCCCGTTCCTCAAACAGCTTCTCCTCTCCGGCGTCCGATTCCGTTTCCTCGGAAGCGACCGGTCTCCTTCCCGGCTTCGGCAACAGCACGGCGCAATCCGATCCGGTTTCAAAACCGACCCTCTACAAATCCCTTGAATGGCTCGCCGAACAATATCATCAGTACTATCTGACCAGTCCCGAGGCCGTCGATGCCCGCCGATATATCGCCGATCGCGGGATCACCGAAGAAACCGCCAAACGCTTCAAGATCGGTTATGCTCCGCTGAATACAAACCTTCTTCTCGACTGGATCGGTAACTCACGCTTCCGCGCTCAAACTCTGTTTGAAGCCGGCGTTCTGGCCTTCCGTCAGAACTTCTTTCTTTCGAGCCGTCGGGGAAAACTCACCGAAGAGGAGCGCTCGTCGCTCTACGACCGTTTTCACGGGCGGGTTCTCTTCCCTATACTCGATACAAGCAACCGCATTGTGGCGTTCGGCGGAAGAATTCTGCCGAATTCTTCCCTAAACAGTCCGGCAAAGTACATCAATTCACCCGAAACTTCCGTATTCATTAAATCGAAGATGTTTTACGGGCTCAATATCGCCCGCAACGCGATCCGCGCCAAAAAACGTGTCATCATCACCGAAGGGTACACCGACACCATCATGGCGCATCAATACGGCTTTGAGGAAACAGTCGCCGTACTCGGTACCGCGTTGGGGAGTGAACATGTGAAAATTCTCAATCGATTTGCCGACAAAATTTATCTCGTTCTCGACGGCGACGCCGCGGGGCAGAGGCGTGCAAACGAAGTTCTCGGTTTCTTCGTTGCGCAAGGGGCCGACATGTCGATTCTGACCCTTCCCGACAACAGCGATCCGTGCGAATTCCTTCTCACCAACGGAAAAGAAGCGTTTGAGGAACAGATCAAAAATCACAGTATCAGTGCGCTCGACCATGCGTTCCAAAGAGCCGTCGACGGGATCGATCCGTCGAATATTATCGAAACTTCCCGGGCTCTCGACTCGCTCCTTTCCGTCATTGCGCTGGCTCCCGTTCGCACAAACCTTCAGCGCGACCCGGTTCAGCTTCGGGTCAGTATGATCCTTCAGCGTCTTGCCGAAAAATTCCGTATCGGCGAGCACGAAATCAACCAGCGGATTAACATTCACCGTCAGGCCCAAAACCGCGCTCAGTGGAAAGGAGCCGACGCTAAAGCCGTTACCCTTCCCGAAGAGTCAACCGTCCCGATTCCCCAATTTGACGACGAGACGCCCGAAGTTCTCGCCGCGCGTTTCGGTGCGCTGCCCAATGATGTCTGGAAGAGTCGTTCGTTCAGGCCCAAACCCCTCGAGGTCGAATTTTTCACCTTCTGGTGGGCGTGTCCCGAGATCTTCCCGGAACTCGCCGCCGGCGTCAACGCCGACGATTTTGTCTCTCCGATTAGCCGTCAGATTTTTCTTTTAGGGGTCGACCTCTTAAACCGCGGCGCTCTCCCTGTCACCTTCGATACGATACTTCGTCGTTATGATTCGCCGAAGATGATTGCATGCCTCGACGAAATCGCCGAAAAAGGTGCCGCGAAAGACCTGTCGGAGCGACTGGCCAATGAAGGAAACCGTAAAGTCCTTATGGCTCAAATTCTCGACGCCTTTTTGAGTCAGCGGATCAACCGTACAAAGATGACCCGCGTCAATGACCTGCGGGACGGTACTCTCGATGAAGAGAGTAAAGATAAAAAACTTTTAGAGCTTCAGAAGCTCATGAAAGCCAAACAGAAGCGGCGGGAAGAGCAGGAGAAAAACGGTCTCATGGACGAGGACGTTCCTGATGACTCGCAATCCTGAAACAATCACTCAAATTTTCATCCTTAACCGTGCCAAGGAAGGCGCAGGAGACAATCGTGAGTAAGACGGATCAAGCCACCGGTATTCTCGAACAACTTTTAAACAAAGGAAAACAGTGCGGATATTTGACGAAAAGCGATTTTGCGCAGCTCAATTCCGCCCTTGATACGATTGACCCGAATGTCTACGTCGACTGGCTTCATTCCCTGGAAGAAGAGGGTATCGAAATTGTCGAAAACTCGCCGCGCGAGGAGATGCTCGACTGGGTCGATTCCCTCGACGATGCCAATCACACAAACAAGCCGAACGCCGAGGTCTCCGGCGCCTCCTATTCGGTTCCTTTCTCGGTCTCCGGCGAGGTTCAACGCTGGAACAGCGACCCCGTCCGTATCTATCTTTCACAGATGGCCGATATTCCTCTCCTGACGCGGGAAGAAGAAGTCTTTCTCTCGAAACGGATCGAATCCGCGCGCCGCCGCTATCGTCGCGAAGTCCTTTCATCTCCTTACGCAGTCATCGCCGCCACTCAGAACCTGGCCGACGTCCGGGAAGAAAAACTCGCGTTCGACCGGAATATCAAAAAGTCGATTTCACAGGAAATATCCAAAGAAATCATTTTAAAACGGATGCCCGCCAATCTTTCCACGCTTTACGCGATCGGTCGGCACATTTCCGACCGGTACAGCGGCGTCAAACATCTTTACGGCGAACGACCGAGCCGCGCGAGGGCCAAGCAGCTCAAAGAGCTTCTGGTCGACATCAATACCCACACGCGCCGTGCGGTCATCTTAATCGAAGAACTGAGTCTTCGGACGCGTCGGATCAACCTTCTCCGTTCAAATATGATCAAAGCTTCCGAGCGAATCTCCGAGATCAAACAAATATTAAGCGGCCGGACTCCCGGACCGGTTTCTCAGAGCCGCAGCCGTCTTCTTCGCCGCGAACTCCGTCAGCTCCGCGAAATGATCATCGAACCCCACGCACGTCTGCGGCGCAGGATCGCACGGATCAACAAAGCGCTCGCCGAATACGAACAGGCCAAAGCGAAGCTTTCGCGCTGCAATCTCCGCTTGGTGGTTTCGATCGCCAAGAAATACCGTAACCGCGGCATGAGTTTCCTCGACCTGGTTCAGGAGGGGAACACCGGACTGATGCGCGCCGTCGATAAGTTTGAATATCAACAGGGGTTCAAATTTTCGACTTACGCGACCTGGTGGATCCGTCAGGCGATCACCCGCGCCATTGCCGACCAGGGACGAACGATTCGAATCCCCGTCCACATGATCGACGTCTTAACGCGCCTTCGGAACATACAGAAAAACTACTTCCAGAAAACCGGTGTTGAACCTTCGATAGAAGAAATCTCCGAACTTTCAGGGATTAACGAAAACGAAATCCGGCGTATTTTCGAAATGTGTTCGATTCCGATCAGTCTCGAACATCCGATCGATGAAAGCGACGAAAGCAGTTTCGGTGATTTCGTCGCCGACGACAGTTTCGAAAAACCGGAAAAGAGCGTCGGAAACGAAATGCTCCGCAAAGAGCTTGAAAAAATTCTCCAAACGCTCACTCCGCGCGAACGCGAAATCATCCGTCTGCGCTACGGTCTTGTCAACGGATACGTTTATACGCTCGAAGAAGTCGGCCGCATTTTCGAAGTCACCCGCGAACGGGTTCGCCAGATCGAAGCGAAAGCAGTCAAAAAGCTTCAGACCCCGGGTCGTTCGAGACGCCTTCTCGGCTTTCTTGAAAATGACGAGTGAACAAAAGGCTCGGCAGATCGCAATAAGAAAGGGGGCGTCGGCCCCCTTTCTTTTTTGCGTCCGTTGACAAACGGTCCTCGGCGCGTCAAAGATGCGCGATCACCTCGTCTCCCTTAATTTCCATCACCGCCCAGGCGTTCGGTTCCGCTTCGACAATTCCGCGGAACGTGACATGCGGAACCCCGGCCCGCTCGCCGTAGGAACCTTCGTGCAGATGCCCCGCCCAATACCCTTTGATCAGTTTGGGATATCTGTCGAGAACTTCAAGAAGTTCGTCGGCATTCCAGAGGGAAACGCCGATCTTCCCAAAGTAAAGGGGGAGGATTTTCGCCAGAGGAACCGAATCGGCCACCGAATAGGGGCCCCCCTGACAGAAGAGGGGGAAATGATTGCAGACGATCACCCGCTGCCCCTTTGACTCGGCGGATCGCAATTGACGGTCGAGCCAATCAAGCTGAACCGGACTCATCGCGCCGTTCCAGTCGTGCGAAAGGGTTCCGTCTTCAAGCGGATACTTTTCGCGCACCTTCTGAGCGGCCGCGCGTTCGTCGTCGTTGCGCGCGGCGTAGAGACTGATTTCATTTCCGTTAAGGAATATAAAAACCCACTCGGCGCCGTTTTCCGGGTCGGTCATCGTTATCGAATAGTACCCTTCTTCGTTCGGCATAAGGAGATATCGGGGAAACTCGCTTTTCTTTTCGTCGGGAATTAAATAGTCGTGATTGCCGAGTACATTGTAGAAGGGGAGCCGGATCGACTGAAAAAGTTCCGAAACCGCCGTCAGGCTTTCCCAGTCGTGATCGAGCGAATCGCCGAGATTGAAAATCGCATCGACACCGGCTTCTTCCAAAGCTCCCACGGCTTCCAGAAACTTGGAAATCCCGCCGCGGTAGTTCCGTTTTCCGATCGAGTCGGCATCGGCATACTGAATATCGGTAATGATTCCAATTCGCAGCATATTCGCCCTCTCCGAAACGGTTCGGACCCGGAACCGATGTCATTCGGGCGGGTCCGAGTCAATCACTCCAATTAAATCACTCTCAACCGGGCGGGGAATTCAGAGATTCCACGCTTCCGCGACGGCGGGATGGACGATCTTGCCGTCGACCATATTCAGACCGGCCTTCAACGCGGGATCATCGTCGCACGCCTTTTCCCATCCTTTGTCGGCCAGAGCGGCCAGATAGGGAAGCGTCGCGTTGGTCAGCGCCTGAGTCGACGTTCGGGGGAACACGCCGGGGATATTTGTCACGCAGTAGTGAAGGATCCCCTGCTCTGCGAAAATGGGAGCGTCGTGCGAGGTCGGACGGGACGACTCGAAACACCCGCCCTGGTCGATCGCCACGTCGACCAGCACCGTTCCCGGTTCCATCAGGCTGAGCATATCGCGCGTGATCAGATGCGGAGTCCGTCCGCCCGGAATCAGAACCGCGCCGATCACGAGATCGACATCGGGGAGTTCGGCACGAATGTTATATTCCGAGGCGTAAAGCGTCTTGACGTTCGGCGGAAGAATCGAGTTGAGCTGGCGCAGTCGCGGGATCGAGATATCGCTGACCACGACGTCGGCGCCGAACCCGGCGGCTACTTTCGCGGCGTTCAAACCGACGACGCCGCCGCCCAAAACAAGAACCTTACCCGGAAGCACACCCGGAACGCCGCCGAGGAGAAGGCCCTTTCCGCCGGACGACTTTTCGAGGAACGCGACGCCCAGCTGAATCGACGAACGTCCGGCGACTTCGGACATCGGCTCCAAGAGGGGGAGAGAACGATCGGCTTTCTTAACCGTTTCATAGGCGACGCAGACCGCGCCGGAAGCCATCATCGCTTTCGTCAGTTCGAGATCCGAAGCGAAATGAAAATAGGTGAAAAGAACCTGGCCTTTCCGAATCAGCGGATATTCGTTGGGAAGCGGTTCCTTGACCTTGACGATGATATCGGCGCGTTCAAAGATCTCTTTGGAGTCACCCGTCAGAAGAGCGCCCGCTTTGACATAGGCTTCATCGCTGAAGCCGCTGGCTGCGCCGGCAGATTTTTCAACGAGAACGGAATGACCTCTTTTGGTGAGTTCAAAGACACCGGCAGGGGTCGCGGCAACGCGGAATTCCTGATTCTTCACTTCCTTCGGGACACCAATAATCATCGCAAAACTCCTTTCACCAGAAATTAAACTGTGCGCGGTTTAACGACAAGCCGCGCGTTTCAATATTTTTGTCGTCCGCCGCCTACACCGTGTAAACGGCGAAAAACAAGAAACTCAAAAATTTGCCGGGGGTAACCCACAGGCTCAGACCCACCCCTCCTTTCCGGATTCCAGCCACGCCCGCATATCTTTCGAAGCAGTTCGGCCGGCCCCCATCGCCAAAATAACGGTGGCCGCGCCGGTCACGATATCCCCCCCGGCCCAGACACCGGGTTTGCTCGTCCGACCGCTTTCGGTGGCGACGATATACCCTTTCTTCGAAAGATCGAGGTTTTCGGTATAGTGGGTCAGAACCGGGTTGGCGCGGGACCCGGCGGCGATCACGACCAGATCGGTATCAAACTCGAACTCCGATCCCGGAACCGGGATCGGACGCCGCCGACCCGAGGCGTCGGGCTCGCCGAGCTCCATTTTTTGCACGCGCATGGTGCGGACCTGTCCTCGGTCGTCGCCCAACAGTTCAATCGGGTTGGTCAGGAAAAGGAACTCGACTCCCTCTTCTTTGGCGTGGTGAACTTCTTCGCCGCGGGCGGGGAGTTCCGTCTCGCTTCGGCGGTAGACAATCTTCACCGACTCGGCACCCAGACGAAGCGCGCTGCGCGCGGCGTCCATCGCCACATTCCCGCCGCCGACCACGCAAACGTGCCGACCGCGAATTACAGGCGTATCGTATTCGGGAAACAGATACCCCTTCATCAGATTCGACCGCGTCAGATACTCGTTCGCCGAGCAGACGTTGCCGAGATCTTCACCGGGGATGCCCAGAAACGTCGGAAGTCCCGCGCCGACGCCGACAAAGACCGCGTCGAAACCTTCGTCACGCATCAGTTCGTCGACCGTAACCGTCTTTCCGACGAGGGAATTGCAGCAGATTTTAACGCCGAGCTTTTCGAGCGAGGCGATTTCGGCCTCGACAATCGCCTTGGGGAGACGAAATTCGGGAATCCCGTACATCAGAACCCCGCCCGGTTTATGGAGCGCGTCAAAAAGGGTCACTTCGTATCCGGCCAGGATCATATCTCCGGCGACGGTAAGCCCCGAAGGTCCGGCGCCGACGACGGCGATCTTCTGACCCGTCGGCGCGGCCTTTTCAGGAACGGAAACCTGTCCGGTCTCCCGCTGGTAATCGGCGGCGAACCGTTCGCACCGTCCGATCGCAACCGGCTCGAATTTTTTACCCAGAAGGCATCGCCCTTCGCACTGGTTTTCTTGAGGGCAAACCCGTCCGCAGACGGCGGGCAGAGCGTTCTTTTCCTTGATCTTTTCGGCCGCCGCGACGAAATCCCCTTTGGCGATCAACGCGAGAAATTCGGGGATCGGTACGCCGACCGGGCACCCTTCGCGGCACATAGGCTTTTTGCAGCGGAGACAGCGTCCCGCCTCGCGCATCGCCATTTCGGGCGTAAAGCCGAGCGGCACCTCTTTAAAATTATGGGCGCGGACTTTGGGGTCCTGTTCAGGCATCGGCGTTCGGCCGACGCGGCCGGTCGAACCATCAGAAGCGGACTGATTGGACATCTTCTCTATTCCTAAATTATTGAAACGGTTTTCTTTCGAAACGGGATATCCGGCGACCGATTATTTAACGCCGTTTAACTTGACGTACCGATCAAGGGAGCATTTCTCGGCCTCGCAAAACGACTTTTGACGAGCCATGGCGAGGGACCAGTCGATCGCCAGCGCGTCGAATTCGGGACCGTCGACACAGGTAAATTTCGTCTCCCCACCGACCCGCACGCGGCAGCCCCCGCACATTCCGGTTCCGTCAATCATAACCGAGTTAAGGCTGGCGATCGTACGAACGCCGAACGGGCGAACCGTCTCGGCACAGAACTTCATCATAATCGCCGGTCCGATCGCGTAAACACAACCGATCTTTTCTTTTTCGAGAAACTCGCGAAGCGGCTCGGTCACGAGAGCTTTTCGTCCGAACGAACCGTCATCGGTCGTCACAATATGCTCGGTGCTGACCGAGGCAAGTTTGTCGACCCAGAAAAGGAGTTCCTTATTTCGCGATCCCTGAATGGTGATCACGCGGTTTCCGGCCTTAAAAAACGAACGGGCGATCGGATAGATCGGAGCGGCGCCGACCCCTCCGGCGACCATAATCACGGTTCCGTAATGATCAATTTCACTGGCATTTCCGAGAGGTCCGATCATCGCATAGAGCGAGTCCCCTGCCCCGAGTTTGACCAACTTCCTCGTCGAGGTTCCGATTGCCATAATCACCATCGTCACCGTTCCGGCCTCGGCGTCATAATCGGCGATGGTCAGAGGGATCCGCTCGCCGTGGTCGTCGGGCATCACAATGAGAAACTGCCCCGGCTGTGCTTTACGGGCCAGCATCTTATTTTCAACGACCATCTCGTAGATATTCGGAGCAAGTTCCCGGTTTGAAATTATCGGAATCATTAAAATCACCTTCGGTTTAACGGGTGGAATTTGCGCCATAAAAAAGGAGAAGGACTCTGTCGAGTCCTTCGTTCTGCCGTAGCGCGGCCATTTTTCACGCCAGAAAGCGACCGAGATTCTATTCGGCAAAACCCTTTCCCATGTTAATGATTATACTCTCCCTTGTCAAAAGCATAGGGGGGGTTTCCGTTTGTGTCAGAGACCCAGGATTTTTTGGAGAAGATCCTGTTTCTGCTCTTCTTTCAGCTGACTGTTGGAAATTTCCTCTTCGGCGTGCTGAACGACCTTACCGGCGCGCGTCGCGATCTCGGTATTGTACTGATCCTTGGTCAGGTAGGTAATCTCCGCCCCGGCCCTTTCCGCCATCTGAAGCTTTTCGTCGCTCGAAAGACGCCGCGCGCCGACGGCCGATCCCTGAGGAAGAGTTTGAGTGTCCCTCAAAGGCTTCGCCTGCGCGTTCGTCAAGGGAGACGCTTTCGGCGATGTTCTTACCGAGATCGGGGCGGCAGACTTCGGAGTCTTTTGTTGTAAGGCAACCTTTTCCGGATCATGGAAGCAGATTTCGTCGACAAAGGCGAAGTCGGGAGTCGGCGCGGAGCCAACCTCGACGTGAGTTAACTCAGTCGAGGCCGAAACTTTGGGGCTCGGCACCCCGGGGGGAAGATAACCGTCGAATCCGCCGTAATTCTCTTCGGCTCGGGGAACCGAAACTCCACGGCGCGTTTCGGCCAAAGTTGTCGGAGCTTCTTTCTCATAGTCCGCGAACGGAGCGAACTGCTCGGTCACTTTTCCCTGGGTCGGTTTCGCTTCGGCGTAGGCGGGATCGGCTTTCTCCAAAACCACACCGTCCCCGTCGTTCATCGTAAGACCGGGATAACCGCCCAGAGTGTTGGTCCGGGCGCCTTCGGAAAGCGCTCCGTACGCGTCCTGAGCCGCTTCAAACGTCGGCGCACCGAGAGTGCCGAAATCATCTCCCGCGGGATCAGCGCCGAACGAATCGTCGGCCGCGAAAGGTGCAAAATCGGATTTCCGCAAAACTTCCGCCCCGGTCTTTGAGGGAACCGTAGCGGCGAAAGCCTCGAAATCGGCCGAACGATCGTTCGGAGCCGTGGCGGTACCGTTGACCGGCGCGGCGGGCACATTCGGCATCGACTGGGCGACCGAAGGGGCGGGAATCTCCGCGGGAGCGGCTGCGGAATCGGCCGGGGCAAAAAAGACTTCGTCCCCCTTCATCTTTTCGCTGAAAATCATCTTTTCAAGTTTTTCGGCGTCCTGGGTTTTGCCGGCAGCGCGGCACCGTTCAGCCAAAAGTTCCCCCGCCTCAACTCGGCTGTACTCCGCTTCCAGAAGGGGAAGAAGATCGATACTCGGATCAAGTTCCAAAAGGGTCTTTCCGAGGTAGATTTTCGCCTGTTCCAGATCCGGATTATTTTCACACAGGAACCGGAACAATTTCTCGGCGCGTTCGTACTCTCCGAGCTCAAATAGAATTATGGCGTAGTCGAGCGTAATTTGAGGGTCTTTCGCCGGGTCGCTTTTAATCGCCGAAATCAGATACTGCTGCGCATTATCGTAAAGCTGACGCTTTTTAGCGATCAGACCGAGACGATGATAGGCGAGCGCCAGATCGGTAGAAACGCCAACCTGCGCGTTTTGGCTGACGTAAAGGTTATAAAGTTTTTCGGCGTCAAAGAAGCGTTTTGCCTGATAGAATCTGTTCGCCTCACTCAAAACGCCGCTGTTTTCGCCGATCGGCGTCGGATAACCGCTGATATTCTGCGCGGCTTCGGAGATCGACGTGGAAACGGGCGTAAAACCGGGGACCGACGCATTTTCTTCGCTGTCGGCCGAGGGTTCGGGTAGATCGGCGGAATACAAGCTGCCGCCGAAGATCAGAAAAGCGAAACCGACAAAACCGAGAAACAGTTGAATTTTACTCATGGTTCTATACTCTTAGAATGGGTACAACCTTGAATGAAAGCACTCTTTCCGATCGTTCACCTCCAAACGATAGTACGAACGAATGCCTTTGAGGAGTATCCTCACTCCTAGCTATCGGCACCCCAGCCGTTAAAATTAAAAAAACCGCTATTCTTTGCCAAGTTTATAGAAAATTATCGGCCTCGGCCTGAAACCGGGCAATTTTGGCGGCAAGACGAAACCCACTCCGTTTTTCCTCAGGTGAACGAAGGAGAAAAGATCTTTTAACGAGTCAATTTATTTTGCCTATTTTACAAAAAAGAGAAGAAAGAAAACGAAGAGAATCGCCAAGATCACCATTCCGGCCGCCATGAGGGCAACACGCCCCCCCGCGGCTTCCGGAAAAGACTCATCCGCGTCAGAAATGGCGGGTTCCTCAGAGGCGGTCAAAGAATCATCGAACCGCCGCCCGCATCCTTTGCAAACCGGGAGATATTTCGGAACGAACGGTTCATCACAGGTGGGACATATCACCAGTCGGAGCCCCTCCTTATGAAATTTTCGCGAGAGATCTTCGGCAGAAGGTCTCTTTTCCGGAATCATATCGAGGGTCTCGATAGTCGAACGGTGATAATTCGGCGTTGAAACGGAAAATGTTCTGGCGGTATAGATCGAATCGCTCGCGGCCGAATAATTTCCTCCCGGCTCGGAATCGGTTCCCGGTTCGGAAAACCGCCATACAGTATTCTGGTCGTCCGCGGCGGTTTGTCCGGCCGACGCGGCGAAATCTTCCGCCGAACGTCGATCGGACTCATCGGAGGTTCGCGGAACGATCTCCGAAGACTCGGAAACAGACGCTCCGTCGGACGTAACCGTTTCGCGCGACGCTCCTCCGTGGGGCGAGCCGCACGCACTGCCGCAGCTGCAACATGACGCGGCGGCTTCCGAGCCGACCGAGGCCGCATCGTTCGAGGCGAACCAGAAATCGTCATCGGCGGGAGGGAAAAGATCCCTCGACCGATGACAGACGGGACAGACGACTTCGCGGCGGCGTCCGCACTCCGGACAGACCGGCCAGACCGCTACCGTATGCAGAAAATCCCCTTCCGATTCAAAATGATCTCGGTACTCTTTCCAGAGCTCGGCGAGATACTCCTTGGTCTGCGGAGAGGAATTTTCTTTATGATCCATCAGATTCCCGTTTTAAGAAGGCTGTTTCGTATTTACTTATCGCCGGGAAAAACAGAACCCCGGGTGTTTGTCCGGGGTTCCGAAAACCGCTACTGCGCAGCTCCGTCGGGAGAGGCCTGAGGATAGAGCTTGTCAAGCTGGGCTTTGACGTTCTCTTCCTTCTCTTTCAGCGCCGCCTTCTCCTGGTCGGCCGCCGCGATCGACTCTCTCATCTTCTGCGCCTGTTCGACCGTTAAAGCGCGCTCGGTTACCAGCGTGGAAGGAGCGCTTTCATCAACGACTTCCACCGGGTCGACCCTGGTGGCCACGTTGTCGGCGTCGGCGTTCATGAAGTTCGAATACCCAACCAGGAAGGTCGAATAGATCAGCGTCGCCAGTGCCATCATCAGAAGCGATTTGGTAAATTTGCTCGACCCGCGCCACTCATGAAGCGCCAGACCGAAGAAGGTGCTGAAGATGAAGGCGAACGCCATATGGAGCGTCCAGCAGGAAAATTTGAACGTCCCCATCTTCGTTTCACCCATCGTGTAGAAGAAAAACTGCATATACCAAAGGAGCCCGGCGAACATCGCGAAAAAGATATTCGCGAGGATCGGGATCCGGAGCCCCTTGAGCTTCCCGGCCTTTTCGGCCTGGGCGACGGCTTCGGCGTTTTTGGCGTCGATTCCCTGGGCGGTCAGATCGGCCTTCTGATATTTGCCGGTAAACTCGTAAAACGTCTTATTCTTCGCCAGGAGATACATGCACCAGATAAAGTTGGTGGTGAACCCGCCGAGAAGGATAACGCAGAGTTTCGGAAGACCGGTCCAAAGCGTTTCGGTGCCGAAATGTTCGCTCGAGAAGGCGACCGGGGCCGCTTTATCGATCGCGAATGCCATCCCCGCGCTGAAAACACCGGCGATGGTGGCGATGATCATCCCTTTGACGAAATTGAACTCTTTAACCGATTCTTTTTTCGCCTCATCGGACATTTCTTTCTCTTTGGACATTCCGGCGGCGCCGGCCAGGGCGATCCCCAGTGCGCAGGCGATCAGTCCGAAGAGATTGATTCGACCGGCGTCGGTCGCAAGAATCTTCGAAGCGAACTCCCCTTTGAGGAAAAGGGGCATCAGCGTCCCGATGACGGTGCAGAAACCGTTAGCGACCGCGATCCCGAGAGACATTCCCAGATAGCGGATCGCAAGACCGTACGAAAGGCCGCCGACCCCCCACATCATTCCGAAAAGGTAGGCAGCGATCACCGCGCCCCTATCGACCTGCCATGTCGCCGCGATCGCGTGTACCGGGTCTTTGGTCAGAATGAAGGCCATCACCCAGGGGGCGATGATCCAGCTCATGATCCCGCCGGTGATCCAGTAGACCTCCCAGGACCATTTTTTCACCCCATTATAGGGCATATAAAACCCACCCGCCGCGATACCGGCCAGGATGAGAAAGAAGACACCTAAAAAAATTTGGTTCATCGATTATCCCCTCAACATGAATCAGATACGTTTCGACTGAACTTCAGCCTCATACTTTTTAAGTTCCTTGAGCCAATCCATCCCGACCGGGACATCTTTCGACTGGCAGTAGTAGTCCCAGACCGCGGCGAAGGGCATCGTTTTCATCTCTTCGAGCGTGGCGAGGCGGCTGGTATAATCGAAGGCTTTTTCTTCTTTGCGCATCTCGGCGATCGGGTCGAGCATCGCCGAAAGGAGCGCCTTGATCATCGAGCGGGTACCGATCGTCCAGGCGGCGACACGGTTAATCGTCCCGTCAAAGAAGTCCAGACCGATGTGGGTGCGGCCGAGAAGATTGTTCCGAACGAGTTCTTCGGCGATCTGACGAAGTTCGTCGTTCCAAATGACGACGTGATCGCTGTCCCAACGGACGCCGCGGCTGACGTGCAGAAGGAATTCCTTGACGTAGAGCGAGAGGGACGAAAGTTTGTCGGCGACCACTTCGGTCGGATGGAAGTGTCCGGTATCGAGGGTCAGAAGGGTGCCGCGCGACATGGCATACCCCATATAGAACTCGTGGCTTCCGACCACATAACTTTCGCTTCCGATCCCGAAGAGCTTGCATTCTACCGAGTCGAGGACGTACCGTTTCGAAATATCAACGCCCAAAATGGCGTCGAGGGATTCCATCATCCGCTGGCGAGGTGCGAGACGGTCAACCGGAATATCTTTGATTCCATCGGGCATCCAGTGGTTGATGACGCAGGGGGAATGCATCGCGCGACCCATCGCCTCACCGATTTTGCGGCAGCAGATCCCGTGGCGAATCCAGAAATCGCGAATCGACTTCTTGGGGTGCGAAAGGGTGTACCCGTCGGCGGCAAACTCGTGGGAGAAGCAGGTCGGGTTAAAGTCGAGCCCGTTGAGCTTTTGCGCTTTCGCCCAGTCGATCCACCCCTTGAAATGTTCAGGTTGGATTTCGTCACGCGGAATCGCCTTGCCGTGATTTTCAAGATAAATGGCGTGCAGATTGAACCGATGTTTCCCCGGAATCATCGAGAAGGCCTTTTCGGCGTCCTGGCGAAGTTCATCGGGAGTGCGCGCTTTCCCCGGATAATTCCCCGTGGAAAGGATGCCGCCGCCGGTCAGACCGGCCGCCGACTCGAAACCGCCGACGTCGTCGCCCTGCCAGCAATGGAGGGAAATCGGTACGGCCGCGATTTTTTTCAGCGCCGCATCAACATCGACGCCGATCTCGGCGTAACGTTCCTTGGCCAGTTCAAACGCTTTTTCGACTTTGTTCATCTTGTGACTCCTATAAGTAAATGGTCATTATCTCGGGCGCGCACTCAGGGGGACCGGAGTCGCCGTCAGAAGACGCGCGTTATATTGTCTGATCGGAAATAAAAATGGTCTTTCCCAAAAAATGAAAAAAATTTATAAATCCTTTGCGTTGTGCCGATTATAACGATAAGGCAAGGTAGAAATCACTCGTTGCCCATTTCGGAGAACAGCTATGAAAGCGATTGCCGACTTTACCGCCGTCCTTTTAGTGATCCTCACCCTCGTTTTGGGAACTTGCGCCCTGACAGGCTGCGCCTCAACCCAAAATCGGAACTCGTCCGACAACCAGACGATGTCCGATTTTATCGGCGGGGGAAAGCCCGAATTTAACGGAAACAAATACTAACCGCAAATACGTTTCAGAGACCGCCCCCACCTAAAAGGATACCCTCATCGTTCTGTAAAATCAAGAAGAGCATTCGTAAATTTTTGAGATTATCTTTGGAACCCGACGTTTCAAC
>CACXFR010000140.1 GCA_902766935.1 uncultured Planctomycetota bacterium
ATCGAGCGCGTTGTGATGGGTCAGGAACGGACGCGCCGCGGCGCCGCCGGCGACCGAGTGAAGCGTCGGCCCTTCGACCTCAACGAATCCCTCCCCGCTGAGCGTCTTTCGGATCGAGGCGAGAATCTTCGTCCGGTTCAGCATTCGCTCCATCACCCCGTCGGTATGAACCAGATCCATATAGCGGAGTCGGCTGCGCAGTTCGGGGTCGGAAAGCCCGCTGTGCTTGTCGGGGGGCGTTTCGATCGACTTGCTCAGGAAGGTCAGATCCGACGCGAAGACGGTCAGTTCCCCCTTCTGCGTCTTTTTGAATTCGCCGTCGATCCCGATAAGGTCGCCCAGATCGAGGCAGAGGGCGAGCTCCCAGTTCTTTTCGCCGACCTGGTTCTTTCCGATCAGGATCTGGATCTGCCCGGTCCAGTCGCGGATCGTCAGGAAGATCAGTTTCCCCTGGCGGCGCTGGAGCATGATCCGGCCCGCCACGCGGACCTGAGGACCGGACATCGGGATTTCGGGTTTCCGCCACTGCGGCTGGCCTTCCGGCGGCGGAGGGGGCGCGATCGGCTCGCCGACCACAATTTCGCCCTCGCGGGCGCGAACCGATCCGATCGACAGCTGGCCGTCGAACCGGCTTCCCCACGGGTCGATTCCCATTTCGATAATCTTACGAAGCTTTTCGCGGCGCGAAGCTTCCAGAACCACTCCGGTACCGCTCGATTCCTCTTTCGCCATTTTCCCGTTTTCTTTTATGTGAACGAACGCTTTGACACCATAAAAAACGCGGACTCTCTCCGCCGAACGGAGAGAATCGCCCATCTTTTTTATTTTGACAAAAAAGCCGGTTCGAGTCAATCCCTGTTATCCGCACCGATTCCCGCGAAAAGAGGGGGAACCGCGCGGTTTTCCCCTTTACAGGCGGGGGGAGGAATTGCTAAAATAGACTACGGCGCGGAGCGCCGACCTGAATGGAAAAAGAGGAAACCCATGAAACGATTTCACGAGTTCTTTCCCCGGCAGGCCCGAATAATCGGTACCGTTTTACTGATTTTAACCTTCGGTTCCCTTCCGCGCACCGAGGCGCAGCAGCAGTCCGAAACGGCCGAGTCGCTCGGGCTGGGGGGCACGTCCCGGTTCGACACCGGCTATTCCCCCATCGTTCTCGACCGGACCTCGATCGTGCCGGGAACGCCGTTTAACGTCAAACCGACAATGGACAACCTGGTTTCCAATTCGAAGACCTCGATGGGCGGAATTCTCAACCGGTTCGACACGACCAGGTTCGGCCAGATGTTCGGCTCCGGCGCCACTGCGGCCGTGGCGGCGGCTCCGATCACCCGCAAGACTCCGCCGGCCGCCGTCGCCGCCACCACCGGCGCGGTCGCGCCGGAGGTCTATCCCCCCGGTCTTGAAATGGACGGGCAGCAGCCGGACGCCCGCGTCGTCGGCGAATCCGCCCGCAGGGAAACCGCCCGGAAGATCTCCTGCGACATCAACGAAGTTCTCGGCCGATACCCCCTGACCGATCCCGAAGAGGGAGTCACGTTCGACCTCGAGGGAACCAAGGTCACCCTCCGCGGCCGGGTCAATTCCTCCTACGTCGCCGACGTCCTCGTCCTGGCCGTCGAAATGGAGCCGGAAGTCGAAAAGGTCGTCAACGAGATCGTCTCGCTGAACAGCGGAGAAGAAGAATAAAAGGACGTCGTCCGCCTATCGAAACGGCGCGGTCTTCCGCATCGGAAGGCCGCGCCGTTCGGCGTTTAGGGCGGAAACGCGCCCCTTCTCACGCAAGCGCCGCCAGGTCTTTGCCGGCCTGCTCGAGTTTCGCCAGAACGTCGGCTTCCGGCGCTTCCTGACAGATGATCCCTTCCCCGCCGAGAACCGTCGCGCCGGCTTTCTGCATCCGAGCGACCCAGTCGCGCATCCACTGCCCGTCGCCCCAGCCGTAGGAACCGAACAGGAGGATCGTCTTGCCTGAAACGCTCCCTTCGATACCCGCCACAAAAGGTTCCATTTCGTCCTCTTCGAGTACCTCGTCCCCCATCGCCGGGCAGCCGAGGGCGAACGCCTTGGCGTCGCTGACCAGCGCCGCCGAATCGGCGCCGACCGGGACCACGTTCGCCTCATTACCGCTTTCGGTCACGCCCTTGGCGACCGCGTCGGCCATCGCGGAGGTGTTTCCGCCCTGCGTCCAGAAAATGATGCTGACTTTTGCCATCGTAATTTCTCCTTCCCCTTGTAAAGAATTTCTATCGTTTGAACGTACGGTCTGAATTTTCTTCGGAACGGCGTTTGACGGTAAAAGCTTAGTCTATCCTAAACTTTATAATACTATAACAGACACTTTCTTTTTCGTCAAGCTGGCCATAATCATAAAAAAAGCGGAGAACCAATTTTAAGAGTGCCTAAAATGAAAAGACTCTTTCGGCGCGGTTCCCCGAGCGGAGAACCGCGCCGCCGAGCGCTTATCCCCGCCGGCTCACGCCTCCGCGCCGGAATCCTCTTTCGGTGCGGTCTCGAAGGGGCCGAAGGCCGCCTTGACGTTCATCGACTCGTCGTGCGCGGTCAGGTAGTAGACCGCGTAGCGGGTCCCCCCCTCGAAAACGCGGATCACCACATGGCCTCCCTCGTCGTAAACGTCGCCGCGCCAGGGGGCGCCGCGGTATTCCTCCCTCTTGAAATAGTGGAAGTTCGTCGGGCAGACAAGCCGGTCGCCCGGATAGAGCCCGCGGTCGGTCATCGTTTCCATCGTCGAGGCCTGAATGTGGTGGTAATCCCAGACGTCGGTGACGAAGACGCGCGGCTTCAGGACGCCGACGAACTCGGGAACCATCGACCCGAGATAGGAGTGGTGGTTCGACTTACAGACGTCGACCCGGCCGCAGACCGGCGCGATCATCGCCTCCAGGTTCCGCTTTTTCCCGTCCAAGCCGGTGAACGACTCGTTGAAATCCCCCGCGGTGTAGCAGCGGAACGGGCCGTAGTCGATCCGAAGCCCCAGGCTGAGCGGGTTCTCGGAATAGCCGGACTTCGTTTTCAGGAATTCGTAGAAGGTCTCGTCGTTCTCCCCTTCCCGGCCGGTCCAGAGAATCCCGTTGCCGCAGAGATTGCGGATATGAAACGCGCCGCGGTAGGTTTCCGGCTCGTGAAGCAGGGCGATCTGGTCGAGCCGGCCGACTTCGAACGGTTCCATTTCGAGGCCGTCGGTTTTCATCTTCCAGCGGACGAACCGGCGGTAGTTTTCCGTGTCGGGATCCTTGACGGGAAACGGCTGATCGTAGTCGGGAAACCCGCGGTCGAACCCTTTCCTGAAACGGATCCATTCGCCGGTCTGGGACATTCCGCTCAGGTAGTAGTCTTCCCCCCGCCCTTCGGTTTTCCCCCGATGGATCCGGCAGGTTCCCATGTGGTCGGAGTGGAAATGCGAGATCATCATGTAGTCGACCTCGCTGCCGCGGGGATTGACCCGTTGGATATAGCGCGCGATATTCTCGCCGGGCCCGCGCGACTCGTCGGGAAGGGTCACGCATTTGAGCTCGTAGCCGATCCGTTCGATCTGGCCGGAATCGATCAGCATCGAGGTGCCGTCCGGAAAGATGTGGAAGATCGACTCGGCGTGGCCGGTATAGATGTGGTGGAACTCCATCGTTCCCGGCCGCCACGGGGAGAGGGGTTTTCCGATCTCTTCGCCGCCGGGCGCGAAAAGCTCCGAACCGGCGGACGCCGCCGCCCCGCCCCGTCTAACCAGACCGGGGGCGAAAACGAGTCCCGCGCCGGCCAGGGCGGCGCACTCTTTCAGAAAACCGCGTCTTGAAGTCATAAGAACAATCTCCTTTCGCCGCTTCGCGGGGACGGACAACGAACCGCGTTCGGCTCGGACAAAAGCCCCCCGCGCACCGCGTCATTATACCGCCGAAAGACCGCGATATCAAATCGGCCGGGACCGGCCCCCCGCCGGCCGCACAGTCTTCGGCCCGTTTCCCTTCCCCGCGCCGCGGCCGGGAGACCGTTGACTTCTTACCCCGCGCGGGTATCATAGTTACGGGGGACAAAGGGGCCGGGCGGCGTCGTTTCGCCATCCTTCCCCGGTTCCCGGACGGGCAGCTCGGGAACGCATCGCAATCTATAGAAAACTGACGGGGGCCACATTGAGTACGCCTTGGTTAACTCCTCACCCTGAAATTAAGGTTCTGGACTGCACGATTCGCGACGGCGGGCTGGTGAACGACCACCTCTTCGGAGACCGGTTCGTTCGGGCGGTCTACGACTGCTGCGTCGCCGCCCATATCGACACCATGGAAATCGGCTACAAGAACTCGGACGAGAAATTCTCCCCCGCCAAAAACGGGCCCTGGAAGTTCTGCCATGAAGAAGACCTGCGCCGGGTCGTCGGGGACAACGACACCCCCCTGAAACTCAGCTGCATGGCCGACGCCGGCAAGTCGAACTGGAAGAAAGACATCTGGCCGAAAAAGGATTCGGTTCTCGACGTGATCCGCGTGGCGTTCTACCACTACCAGCTCGAAGAGGCGCTCGATATGATCCGCGACGCCAAAGAGAAGGGATACGAGGTCTGGGGGAACATGATGGCCGTCACCGACACCGAAGAAAAGGACATCGACCGCTGTCTGGCCGGTCTGGCCGAGTCGCCCGCCGACACCATCGCCATCGTCGACAGCTACGGCACCCTTCTGCCCGAATGGACGGCGTATCTGACGAAAAAGTACGTCGCCGTCGCCGCCCCGGCCGGCAAAACGGTCGGGATCCACGCGCACAACAACCAGCAGCTGGCGTTCGCCAACTCGATCGAAGCGGTCCGCAACGGCGCGATGACCGTCGACGCTTCGCTCGGCGGGCTGGGGCGCGGCGCGGGGAACTGCCCGATGGAGCTCCTGCTGGGGTTCCTGAAAAACCCGAAGCTTGATATACGCCCCGTCTTCGAATGTCTGGAAAGGCATTTCCACATTCTTCAGAACCAGATGGAATGGGGGCCGTTCCCGGAATTTATGATCACCGGCCAGGCGAACAAGCATCCGCGGGCGGCGATCGCCGCCCGGGAGGGGATCGAGCGCGGGAACTACGCCGAATTCTACGATTCAGTTTTTGGGGACAAATCGAATGTCTGAACCGAAAAAGATCATCGAGCCGCGGACGCTGAAAGGGTTTCGCGATTTTCTGCCGGAGATGATGATTCCCCGGGAAAAAATGATCGCCCGCGTTTCCGAGGTCTATCGGAGTTACGGCTATTCGCCGATCGACACGCCCGTCCTCGAATACCTTGAGATTCTTTCCGGAAAAGGGAGCGACGAGACCGACCGGCAGCTGTACCGGTTCAAAGATCACGGCGGCCGGGAGGTCGGAATGCGTTTCGACCTGACCGTTCCCTTCGCACGGTTCAGCGCCCAGCACGCGGCGGAACTGGTTCTCCCCTTCAAACGGTACCACATCGCCAAAGTCTGGCGCGGCGAAAACACCCAGGCGGGTCGGTACCGGGAGTTTTCGCAGTGCGACTTCGACGTGATCGGCACGACGTCGACCCTTTCGGATATCGAAACGGCGCTGGTCATCAACGACGTCATGCAGCGGATCGACCTGCGCAGCGACGGCACGTTCACCCGATTCAAGATACACGTCAACAGCCGAAAGATCCTGAACGGCCTTCTGGAAAAGATCGGACTCGCCGAAAAGGCCGTGCCGGTCCTCCGCGCGCTCGATAAACTCGCCAAGATCGGGCGGGAAAAGGTGATCGCCGAAATGGCCGAAACCGCCGGCGCGGCGCAGAGCCAGGCGGAGGAGATTCTCGACGTGGTCGGCTGCGGCGCCGACGCCGCAGCCGACCCGCGCCGCCGACTTGACGAACTCGCCGTGCGTCTGGCCGGAAACGGGCTCGGCCTGGAAGGGGTCGAAACGCTCCGGGAAATCTTCGACGCCGCGCGCGCAGTCGGCCTTCCCGACGGGCGGTTCGTTCTCGACGTTTCGATCGCCCGCGGGCTCGACTACTACACCGGAACGATCTTCGAGACGTTCCTCGACGACCTTCCCTCGCTCGGAAGCGTCGCCAGCGGCGGGCGGTACGACAATCTCGCCGGGCTTTACACCAAGACCCCGCTGCCGGGAATCGGCGCCTCGCTCGGAATCGACCGCCTCTTCGCCGGATTGGAAGAGCTCGGAATGATCGACAGGGTCTCGTCGCCGGTCAGGGTGCTGATCCCCTACTTCGACCGCACGCTTTCCCGGGAGTATATCAGGCTCGCCGCGCTGCTGCGCCGCGGCGGCGTCGGCGCTGAGGTCTATCCCGAACCGAAGAAGCTCGGCCAGCAGCTGAAATACGCCGACCGAAAGGGCTTTTCCGCCGCGCTGATCCTCGGCAGCGGCGAACTCGAAAAGGGCGTGATCCAGGTCAAGAACCTGAAAACGCAGACGCAGGAAGACGTCCCCTACGCCGAAGGAGGGGAAGAGCTCCTCGCGTATCTCGAACGCCTTCTGAACGGCTGACCCCCATGAAACTGATTCTCGTCAGACCGCGCGGCTTCTGCGCCGGAGTGAACCGCGCGGTACGGATGCTCGCGCGCACCTGTGCCGAAGCCGGCGGGAAGCCGATCTACGTCCTGCACGAGATTGTGCACAACTACTGGGTGGTCGAGGATTTCAAAAAACGGGGCGTGCGGTTCGTCGAGTCGCTCGACCGGGTTCCCGAAGGCTCGACCGTTCTTTTCAGCGCGCACGGCGTTTCGCCGTCGGTCCGTCTCGAGGCGGCGCGGCGCGGCCTCTCCGCCGTCGACGCCACCTGCCCCCTGGTCGCCTCGCTCCATCGGCAGGCGCGCCGATTCGCCGACGGCGGCCGGCATATCTTTCTGATCGGTCACAAAGGGCACCAGGAGGTGATCGGCACGCTGGGGGAAGCGCCGGAAAAGATGACCCTCGTCTCGTCGACCGCCGACGCCCAGACCCTGACGCTTCCCGAATCGGCCGACCCGCGGAAGCTCACTTATCTGACCCAGACGACTCTTTCCGAAGAAGGGTGGCGTTCGATCGTCGCCGAACTCCGCCGGCGGTTTCCCGCCCTGGCCGACCCGCCCGGCGCGGGGGTCTGTTTCGCGACGCGGAACCGGCAGGAAGCGGTACGCCGCACCGCGCCCGAGGCCGACGCCCTTCTGGTGGTCGGAAGCGCCAACAGCTCGAATTCGCGCCGTCTGGCCGAGCTGGGCGAAAAGTCGGGAACCCGTTCGTTCCTCATCAACGGTCCCGACGACATCGACCCGTCGCAGTTCGATTCCGAGACGACCCTTCTGATGACCGCCGGCGCCAGCGCGCCGGAAGAAGTCTTTCAGCTCTGCGTCGAGAAACTCGCGCGTCTTTTCCCCGTCGAAATCGAAGAGCGGGTCGTCTGCGAAGAGAACGCCGAGTTCCGCTGCTGAGCTTTTTCTTTTGCGTCGAGGCTCTTTAAAATGGGCAAAATAGACGGTTCGCTATTGGCGTTTTTTCCGGCCCGGTATATAACAATAATGAGGGGCGGAAGAGCCGTTCTTTTCCGCAAACGGATTCCCTAAAGGATCCGTACGTCGATTTGCCGTAATCCAGAGGAACCCATGAACAGAACTTTATTCCCTTTCCGTCCCGCCGCGCTTCTTTTGGCCGCGGCGCTGTCGTTCCCCCTTCTCGCCGGATGCTATCCGAAGTCCGATCCGAGCCAGCGCGCCGAGGTTCCGGTTCCGGTGCGTCTTGCCAAACCGCAGGTCGGCGATGTGACCGGCTACTACAATACGACCGGGCACACCGACGTCACGCCGGTTTTGATTTCGCCCCGCGTCCGCGGCACGCTCGAAGAGATCTGCTTCGAGCCGGGCGACATCGTCAACGAAGGGGACGTCCTCTTTAAGATCGAGCAGTTCGACTACAAGGTGAAGGTCGACAACGCCAACGCCGACTGCTACATCGCCAAGGCGCAGTTCGACCTCGCCAATTCCGAATATCAGCGCCAGCTGAATATGGACGCCAAGGGGCCCGGGGTCACCACCAAAGAAGACGTGGAGCGCGCCAAGGCGGTGCTCGAAGAGAGGCGCGGAAAAGTCGAGTCGACCCGCGTCGCGCTCGAACAGGCGAAGAAAGACCTGGAACGAACCACGATCACCGCGCCCTGCCGCGGCAAGATCAACAAGGCGGACGTGGCGGTCGGCGATCTGCTCGACGGCACGGTCGGCACGCCCCAGCCGCTGACGACGATTATGTCGATGGATCCGATGTATGTCTATTTCCAGATCACCGACGCCGAGTTCAACGAAATTTACTCGCATGTTCTCGGACTCGTCAAAAAGACGATGGGCGACAAGTACGACCCGTCCCAGCCGATCAACGCCAAACAGATGGTTCAGTTTCTCGAAGAGAACAACATCGCGCAGTCGCTCGAAGTCGTCATGCGCCTGCCCAACGAACCGGAAGGGGAATACCCGCACAGCGGAATGATCACCTATAGCGAAAACACCGCCGACCGCAACACGGGAACCATCACCCTGCGCGCCGAGTTCCCGAACCCCGCCTACGAGATTTTCCCCGGTATGATCTGCAACGTGCGCGTGAAAGCCGACACTATTCCCAACGCCGTGCTGGTCGAGGAAAAAGCTCTCTGCTACGACCTGAGCGACACGTACGTCTGGGTGCTGGACGACAGCGGCCGGCCGCGCAAACAGCTGGTCGAAATCGGCGGCGAATTTGACCCGTCGATGCGCCTGGTCACCAAAGGGCTGACCGGCGGCGAAACGTATATCGTCGACGGAATTCAGCAGGTCCGCAGCGGCTGTCTGATCCAGGACGCCGACGCGCAGCCGAAGCCGGCCGATGCCGCGGAGGCCCCGGCGCAGACCGACGCCCCGCCCGCGGCGGAAACTCCCGCCGCGTCCGATCAACAGTCCGCCCAGTAATCCCACAGGAGGAACGAGCCGATGTTTTCCCGATTCTTTATAGACCGGCCGATTTTCTCCTGCGTCATCTCGATGATGATACTGGTGGCCGGGGTCGTCGCTTTTGTCAAACTTCCCGTCGCGCAGTTCCCCGACATTGTGCCGCCGGTCGTCGTGGTGACCGCCAACTATCCCGGCGCCAGTCCCGAGACGCTGAACGAGACGGTCGCCATTCCGATCGAACAGCAGGTCAACGGCGTCGAC
>CACXFR010000141.1 GCA_902766935.1 uncultured Planctomycetota bacterium
TCGCCAGGATCATGATGGAAGAGAGATAGAACCATGTGGTCGGCAACATCTCATATTGGAACAATGAGGTTGGCATCGTCTCTTTCCCGTTAATAAACCTTTCTTTTCGTCTTCGATCGAACCCGTCTTCTCCCCCGCCGAAAAAACGGCCTTTTCGGGAACCGATCCGGAGGAGAATCCAAAGACAGGAGCGCCGGCGGCGTTTTCCCGCGCCGAACCGACGAAAGGGGGCGAAAACGTTTTAGGGAAAACGCCCGCCGCCCCTCCTTCTATCGGTTTTTTCAGAGGGTAAGTTGGAGGAAAACCGCTTCGGTCACCCTATTATCTCTATTTTGTGAACTTATTTTGTGAACCACGACATCAGCTCGAAGCCGCGCGCGTAGGCGCGGGAGGACGCCTGGGCGGTCTTTTCGCAGAAACTCCCCTGCCCCGGAACCGGCGCGATGTCGGACCCGGCGACGATCCACGGCACGAAATCGCGCGAATGGGTCTTGGTCGAAATCGGGGTCGGATGGTCGGGAGAGACGAAGATACGCCAGTCGGGATAGCTCCGGAGCTTATCGAGAATCGGCGGAAGGACTTTCGCGTCGATATCGGCCAGCGCCTGAAGCTTCTTTTCGAGGCTTCCCTCGTGCGACGACTCGTCGGTCGCCTCGACGTGGACGCAGACCAGATCGAGGTCGTCCAGCGCACGGGCGGCGTATTCCCCTTTCGCCGCGTAGTCGGTATCGACGTAACCGGTAATTCCGGGAACGTCGATGATATCCCAGCGCAGGAGCGCCGCGATCCCGCGGAGCAGGTCGACCGCCGAGATCATCCCGCCGCGGATACCGCCGTACTGTTCGCCGAACGGGCGCAGATCGGGGCGTTTTCCCTGTCCCCAGAGCCAGGCGCAGGTCGCCGGAAGTTTCCCTTCGGCGATCCGCTTTTTATTGACCGGATGCTCCGCCAGATACGACTCGGTTTCGCGCATCAGGGCGCGGACGGCGTCTCCGCCCCGGCCGGCGGGGAGCGCCTGCGCGTAGCCGCGGTCGGTGTAGTCGTGCGGCGGGAAGGTCTTCGTCTCCTGCGAAAAGAAGGCGCGGCCGGCGTCGGAGTTCGGCCGATAGACCATCAGGTTGCGGTAACTGACTCCCGGGAAGAACTCGACCGTGCCGGTTCCCGGCGCAATCGCTTCCCAGCGGGGGGCGATCTCTTTCTGGAGTCCGGCGACGATCTCTTTCCCCTCGGCGCTCGAAATGTGCCCGGCGGTGAAACTCTTCATCTTACCGTCTTCGAGGCAGACCAGATTACACCGAAACGCCCAGTCGTCCCCCCCCAGTTCCACTCCCTGGGCCACCGCTTCCAGCGGCGCGCGGCCGGTGTAGTAGTCGGCGGGATTGTAGCCGAGCAGGCTCAGGTTGGCGACGTCCGAACCGGGGGTGAACCCTTCGGGGACATTCAGTGAACGGCCGATGATCCCCGTCTTGGCCAGCGCGTTCATATTCGGGATATCGGCGGCTTCCAGCGGCGTTCTGCCGCCGAGAGATTCGATCGGCAGATCGGCACACCCGTCGGGAATAATGATCGCGTATTTTCGTGACATGGCTCTTTCCTCTTATTTCTTTTGTATGACTTCTTTCGCCAGGGCGGTCAGGCGTTCGGCGGTAAAGCCGAAATGCTCCATCAACACGCCGGCGGGCGCCGAGGCGCCGAACCCTTCCATTCCGAGAAACTTCCCTTCGAACCCCAGATAGCGGTCCCATCCCTGACGCACCCCCAGTTCGACGGCCAGACGCGCACCGACGGCGGCGGGGAGGACCGACTCTTTGTATTCCGCCGACTGGAGCTCGAAGAGTTCCTGACACGGCATACTGACCACGCGCGCGGCGACCCCTTCGGCTTCGAGTTTTTCGGCGGCGGCAAGACAGAGCGCGACCTCGCTCCCGGTTCCGATCAGGATGACGTCGGGCGTTTCGGCTTTTTCTTTCCGCAGGATATACGCGCCGCGGCGGACGCCGGACGCCGGAGCCGTCAGAGCGCGGTCGAGGGTCGGCAGATTCTGGCGCGTCAGCACAAGAACCGAAGGCGCGTCCGAGATTTCGAGCGCGGCGCGGTACGACTCGGCGACTTCGTTGGCGTCGGCGGGCCGAAAGACCTTCACGCCGGGGATCGCGCGCAGCGCCGCCAAATGTTCGATCGGCTGATGGGTCGGTCCGTCTTCCCCGACTCCGATCGAATCGTGGGTAAAGACGAAGAGGGTCGGCAGTTTCATCAGCGCCGCCAGGCGGACCATCGGCCGGAGGTAGTCCGAAAAGACGAAGAAAGTCGCGCAGTAGCCGCGGAGCCCCGAAAGGGTCAGTCCGTTGGCGGCGGCGGCCATCGCGTTTTCGCGCACGCCGAAATGGACGTTCCGCCCCGCCCTGCCGGGCGCGAACTCGCCGGCGCCGTCGAATTTCAGGAACGTGTTGTTCGACGGCGCCAGATCGGCCGAACCGCCGACGAGCCACGGAATCCCCGCGGCGATCTGATTCAGAACCTTGCCGCTCGACGCGCGGCTCGCCATCCCCTTGGCGTCGGCGGGGAACGTCTCGACGGCGCCGTCCCACCCTTCGGGGAGCTTTCGGGCGGCAAGAGTTTTCAGTTCCTTCGCCGCGGCGGCATCGGCGGCGGCGTAATCGGCGAACGTTTTGTCCCACGCGGCCGAAAGGCGGACGCCTCGCGCGCCGGCGGCGGACTTAAACGTTTCGTAGACGTCCGGCTCGACGCGGAACGATTCCTCTTCGGGAAATCCGTAAAACTTTTTCGCGCCGCGGATTTCGTCCTCCCCGAGCGGGGCGCCGTGCGCCGATTCCTTCCCCTCCTTTGTGGGAGCGCCGAACGCGATCCGGCTTTTCACGATAATCAGACTCGGACGGGACGTCTCGGCTTCGGCGGCGGCAAACGCCGCGCGCAGCGACGGCAAATCGTTGACGTCGCCGACGCGGATCACGTTCCAGCCGTACGCTCGGAATCGGTCGTCGACCGATTCCGAAAACGCCAGGCTCGTCTCCCCTTCGATGGTGATGCTGTTGTCGTCGTAAATCCAGCAGAGATTCCCGAGTTTCAGATGCCCGGCCAGCGAGGCGGCCTCGGACGAGATCCCTTCCATCATGCAGCCGTCGCCGCAGAGGGCGTAAACGCGGTACGAGAAGAGTTCCGAGCCGGGTCTGTTATACCGTTCGGCAAGCCAGCGTTCGGCCATCGCCATCCCGACGCTCGTCGCCAGACCCGCACCGAGCGGCCCGGTCGTCATTTCGATTCCGGGCACCAGACCGTACTCGGGATGGCCGGCGCAGCGGCTGCCGAGCTGGCGGAACGATTTCAGATCGTCCATCGTCACCGCCGGCGCGCCCTTTTCGGAAACGCCCGCCAGATGCAGAATCGAATAGAGGAGAATCGACGCGTGACCGATCGACAGGACGAACCGATCGCGGTTGAGCCAGTCGGGGCGGGCCGGGTCGTAGTTCATCACTTCGTTGTAGAGGAGATAGGCGACCGGAGCCAGCGCCATCGCCGTTCCGGGATGACCGCTTTTCGCCTTCTGGACCCCGTCCATCGAGAGGGCTCGGATCGTATCAATGACTTTCTTTTCCTGCGGGGTCATCACGAGGGACATAAAAACCTTTCTGCCGGGAATGTTAGAAGGCGTGCACCTTTGTTATTATTACGGAGGTTCCCCAAAACATAACCCATCCATCATATCAGAAGGGGCAAAAAACGCAAGACGCCGAGGAGCCGCCGGAAGGGGTCCGCGCGGGGTGCGCGCCCCTTCCCGTCCCTCTTTCCGGAGCGGTTTCCGTCTCTGGAAAATTGTTGACGCGAGGATACTCTTGTGTTATCATAAAGAAACGAAAAAATTTTTTCCGCCGAGGTTTAGGCTTCCCTAAATCAATTCTTTCTTCGGATCGAATCATGCTCGAAAAGAAAATCATTCAGTTCCTGAAAAGTCTTCCGATGACCTGCGTCTCGGGTCTTCTTCTGGTCGTCAGCTTTATCGTCGTCAAAGTGATGGGCAGGGAGCCGGCGCTCGACCCGGCGTGGGGGGCGGTCGCCATCAGCGGCGTGCCGCTGGCGCACGCCGCGCTGCTGCGGCTCGCGGGCCGGAAGGGGATCGCCGTCTTTTCGGTTCCCCTTCTGATCACGATCGCGATGATCGCGTCGATCTCGATCGGCAACTGTTTCGCGGCGGGGGAAGTCGCGTTCATTATGGCGATCGGGGGGTACCTCGAAAAGAGAACCGAACGGCGCGCCCAGGCGGGGCTCAAAAATCTGCTGAGCCTGACCCCGACCCAATGCCGGAAGATCGGCGCCGACGCCGAAGAGATGATCTCCCCCGCCGACGCCAGGCCGGGCGACCGCGTCCGCGTCCTGCCGGGAGAATCGATTCCGGTCGACGGAATCATCGTAAGCGGCGAGACGACGGTCGACCAGTCGGTCGTAACCGGCGAGTCGCTCCCGGTCGACAAGGGGCCGGGGGACGAGGTCTACTGCGGCACGATCAACCGCTTCGGGGCGGTTGAAATCGAAACGACATCGGCCGGCAACGATTCCTCGCTCCAAAAACTGATCCGCCTCGTTCAGGAAGCGGATCGGAAAAAAGCGCCGATTCAGCGTCTTGCCGACCGCTGGGCGAGCTGGCTGATCCCGTCGGCGCTGGGGATCGCTGTTCTGACGTATTTCCTGACCGGCGATCCGAACCGAATGGTGACAATCCTGGTCGCCTTCTGCCCCTGCGCGCTGGTCCTGGCGACGCCGACCGCGATCGTGGCGGCGATCGGCCAAGCGGCAAGACACGGCGTGATCGTGAAATCGGGCGCCGCGCTCGAAGCGATGGACGCGGTCCGAAAAATCGCGTTCGACAAGACCGGGACGCTGACCCTCGGCCGACTGCGGGTCAGCGACGTGCTGCCGGTCAGGGCGGGATGCGACGAAAACGCGCTGCTGCGCCTTGCCGCCTCGGTCGAGGCGAAGAGCGA
>CACXFR010000142.1 GCA_902766935.1 uncultured Planctomycetota bacterium
CGTCAAGCCGAGCGCCGAGAAGAACCTTTCCGAGAAGGAACGGTTTCGGCGCGCGATCGTGGTCGAGACGGCCGATAAGGTCGAGCTACGCTTCAACGCCCGCCTGGGACTCCAGGCCCTCACCGGGGGGCTCTCGCCGAACAACTTCGAAAGGGGGCAGTTCTTCGGGCAGGTCACGGTCCGTTCGGTGATGGATCCGGACGACCCGAACGACGACTTTCATCTGACGACGCGGAACATCTCGTTCAGCCTCGAGCAGATCACCACCGACAGCGAGGTGATCGCCCATTACGGGAACCGCCAGGTGGAAGGGGTCGGGCTCCGCGTGAATATCAATATGCCCCTCCAGAAGAGGGAGACGCCGGCGCCGCCCGACGAGGATCCCCTGGCCGACGTCTACGAAAACGGAAACCTCGGTTTCGGCTTTTCGATCCGCGACGTTTCGCTCGACAAACTGACCCGGCTCGAATTCGAGGTTCCCGACTATCTCGCGAAGGTGCCCGACGCGAACCCCTGGGACGGAACCCCGTCGGCCGACCCCGAGCCTGAACCCGAACCGGCGGCGGAAGACGAGGCCGAAAAAACGGTTAAGGTCGACATCCGATGCCGCGACCGGATCTATTTCGCGCCGAACGTGACCGACGCGCCGTCGGTCTGGTGCGCGCGCCTTTCGGGGAACGTCGAGATCACCGCGCTGAGCGAAGAGCGCCAGCCCGACTCGCTTCGGTGCGATATCCTCTACTTGTATCTGAACGACCCCGAACTGCAGAAGAGATGGGAAGAGAGCAGCGCGCTGTACAAGGGGAGACGGAAGCCGACCGGAACCTTCTCGCAGCTGGTGCCGTATCAGATCCGCGCGATCGGCTCGCGGGAACGGAAGTCGTCGCTCCGCATGGAGAGCGTTCTGTTCAACGCCGAAGGGGGCGAGATCCTCTACGAATTCGACCGGCAGCGGGTCTCAATTCAGCCCCTCGAATTGCCGGCCGCCGCAAGCGGAACCGACGCCGCGGCGCCGGAGGAGGATCAGGTCGCTCTGCAATACGGAAAGGCGAGCGTCGTTTCGGAACGGATCGAGTTCGCCTACGGCAAAGAGACGTTCGGCGAGCTGACCGCGTTCAAAAAGGGACGCCTCGAAACCGAGCTGCCGACCGAAACCCCCGGCGTCGAGCCGGACCGGCTGACCGTGACGTGGAACGACGTCATTCGGGTCGCCCCCTCGCCGGACGAGACGGATATCTACATCGCGTCGTTCCGCGGCGGGATCCGCGCCGAGTCGAAACAGTTCGGCGTTCTGACCGCCGAAAAGGGGGATTTCTGGTTTAAGGCGCATCGGAAACAGGAAGGGGAAATCTCCGACGGGACGGAGCCGAAGGTCAAGCCGCAGTCGGCGCGCCTGAGCGGCAACGTCGAAATGACCTCGCCGCGCGGCAGGTGCACCATTCGCAGCGACGTCGAGTTCGTCTTCGATCAGACGTCGTTCGGCGGGACGGGCGGCGGCGCCAAGACGGCCGGCGCGGGGACGCCCGGCGCCGCCGATCGGAAAAGCGGCCCGTTCGACGCCGGCTCGATGATGGGGGGCGACGGGGATTCGACCTACGACCTTTCGGCGGAACGGATGAAAATCTGGCTGACGGCGCGCCCGAAGGGGGGAACCGAAGTTTCGCGGATTCGGATCGCCGAACGGGTCCTCCTGACCGAAACCGACCGGATCGAGCAGAAAGAGACCCTCCGCATCGACGGCGGCGACATCACGATCGACAATCCGGGGAGCCGCCGCGTCGCGGTTCATCTGCGCGGCCGGCCGGCGAACTTCGTCGGCAGCGGCCTGAACCTTTCGGGCGACGACGTCCACCTGAGCCGCGCCGACAACAGCTTCTCGGTCAAGGGACCCGGCCAGCTCCGATTCGCGGTTCCGAAAAAGTCGTCGGTCGCCTCGCTCGGCGGCGGCTCCGCCGCCGACGAGCCGGTCGAGGTCTGGTGGCCGGAAGAGATGTCGTTCGACGGCAAGGCGCTCGTCTTCCGGGGGAAAACGCAGCCGCAGGAGGGGGCGGGCGAACGTCCTAAAGATAATGAGCTGGTCAACGTCCGGCAGGGGAATTCGCTCGAACTGAAATCCTCGCTGATCTCCCTGAAGCTGAAACAGCCGATTCAGATCTTCGATTTCGATATGGGGAAAGACGCTTCCGGCGCCAAGAAGCTGCCGCTCGATAAGATGGCCTGCCGCGGAACCCCCTCGGCGCCGGTCAGCGTGGCGTGGTTCGGCGTGATCGCCCCCGACGCCGATTCCCAAAGCGCCGCCGCGGGGGGGAAGAGACCGCTCCGCGGACGGGGGCGCGGCGAGGCGGCCTCGGTCGAACTGACGGTCGACACCGGCGACTTGACCGCGAGCGGCCCGGGATGGTTCCGGGGAACGGTCGAGACGCCGAAGTCGGACGCCGGCCCGGCCGACGGCGGCGCCGCGCCGATGAACCAGAATATAATGTCGATGGCCCAAAAGCCGTGGACCCACTTCCACCTCGTTTTTCACGACCGGATCGACGGGAATATCCGCACCCGCAACGCGTCGGTCGAAGGGGACGTCCGCCTGGCGGTCGTCGGAAGCGAGAAGTCGGAACTCGACCTCGACGTCAACGGGGTCGCCCAGCTTCCGGCCGACACGTTCGTCCTCTCCTGCCGCACGCTCCGTTTCGGCGAGGCCGTCTCGCCGGGCGATTCGGAGGGGCATATGGAAGTGGCCGCGCTGGGCGACGCGCGGTTCGAGTACAAGACGCTCAACTTCGACTCGAAAGACCGCGGGAAGGGGGAGGCGGAACCGACGCCGGCCGCGCATTCGAAATATCAGACTTTTACCGGAAACGCGGATGTTTTAAAATACGACCATCGGAAACGAACGGTGATCATGCAGGGGAACGGCCTTTCCCCCGCGAAACTGTATCGGCAGGAACGCGCCGGCGCGCCGATCAACACCCAGACGTTCAACATCGCGTCGTTCAACCTCGACTCGCAGGATCTCGACCTGAGCCTGTCGGGAACCGGGTTTTCGGCCGGCGACCTTCCCGGGATTTTCCCCGGCAAGTGAAAAATATCGTTTTTTCCGCGGGGGTGGGGTTGCGCGTTCCCCCAAAAGGGATAGAATAAAGACCGTTGCGATCGGGGGTCTTTCCCCCTTCTTCGCCCAGGCCTTGATAGCTCAGTTGGTAGAGCAAGCGGCTGTTAACCGCTGGGTCCTAGGTTCGAGTCCTAGTCGAGGCGCTTCTGCAAAACGGTCTTAAGAGTCTCTCTTAGGATCGTTTTTGTTTGTACGGGGTCGTTTTTCTTCGATCGTTTCTGCTTTCCCCGCCGGCCGATCCGCGGCCGGCCGCCGCCTCCCCCCAGATTCAGGGAAGATTTCACAGGTGCTTTATGGACGCAAGGATCGCTCAACTTGTTAAAAACGTCGATTCGCGGCTGACCCGCCGGGGGCCCGAAAGCGACGTGGTCTTTTCAAGCCGGGTTCGCCTGGCGCGGAATCTTTCGGGCTACCCGTTCGTCGACCGCCTTTCGGTCTTCGACCGCGAAAAGATCGTCGCCGCGTTCGCCGAGGCGTCGGCGAAACTCCTGGATCCGGAGAGCTATTTCCTCCTGAAAGTCTCGGATCTGGAACAGGCCGATCTGCTCTGCCTCCTCGAACGGCAGCTCGTCAGCCGCGAGTTCCTCGAAGGGGAAGAGGAACGCGCCGTTTTGGTTGATCGCGCCGAAAATTACAGTATAATGGTCATCGAAGAAGACCACCTGCGGCTGCAGGCCCTCTCGGCCGGGTTCGACCTGGAGACCCCGTGGCAGAAGGTCAACGATCTCGACAACCGCTACGAGGATCTCCTCCCCTACGCCTTCGACGGGAAACACGGCTATCTGACCGCCTGCCCCTCCAACGTGGGAACGGGCGCCCGGATGAGCGTGATGCTCCATCTTCCCGCGCTGATCCTGACCAACGAGTCCGAACGCGCTTTCCGCGCGCTTCAAAAGATGAAGCTCGAACTGCGCGGGCTCTACGGGGAAGGCTCGAAGCCGCTGGGCGACTTCTATCAGGTGAGCAACCAGGC
>CACXFR010000143.1 GCA_902766935.1 uncultured Planctomycetota bacterium
CTGATTCTGATCGTCGACCGATTTCTGGATATGCTCCGAACCGTGGTCAACGTCTACGGCGACACCTGCTGCGCCGTCTGCGTCGCCAAAACCGACGGCGAGAGGCTCACGATCGACCGCGCCGTCCGGAAATAGCTTCCTTTCGGCCGCGCCGCGTTTCCCCTTCAAACCGAAAAGAGGGACGCAAATTCGGTCAAAATTTATTTTTCAGCCGATTTATAAAACCTAATCTTCCTCTTTTACCGCTTTTATATTATAATCATTTCGGTTAAGTAGATGGGGAGGAGTGTGGAAATTGAACCGCCCTCCGGCGATCGTTTCCGTACCCCGCTCTTTTTTCACTTCGAAATGATTCAAGGAGCCGACAGCGGCGCGGACGCCGTTCTCCCTTTCCGGGGCGAGCGCGGCGGCGTCATTTGCCAAGGGAAGAGTATCGTATGACCAACCATCCTTTTCGATTTATCCATGCGGCTGATCTGCATTTAGACCTCCCCGTGACCGGGCTTTCTCATCTGCCCGAACATCTCCGGGAGAAGGTTCTCAATGCCCCGAAAGAAGCCGCCGAACGTCTCTTTAAGGAGGCTCTGGCCGAACGGGTTGATTTCGTCCTTCTGGTCGGCGGAGTCCTCGATCCTCTGAAAACGGGGGCGTGGGGGCCGCTCTTTCTCATCGATCAGTTTGAAAAACTCCGTCTCGAAGGGATTCAGGTCTTTTGGGCGTGCGGCGTCGACGACGATCCGGCGAACTGGCCCGACGTCTTCGCTCTTCCCGACAACGTCCACCGCTTTCCCGTCGACGAGATCGAAGAGGTGATCTTCAGCAAAGAGGGGATCCCCCACGCGCGGATTCTGGGAACGAGTCTGGGGAAGGGGCAGACGATCGTCAATCCCGCCTCTTATCTGGCCGATCCGGAAGGGCTCTATTCGATCGGCGCCTTTTACGGAAAACCGGCCCTGGAGTCGCTCAAGGCCGCCGGGATGCAATACTGGGCGCTCGGCGGAAGCCCGGTGCGCGAAACTCTTTCGCAGACTCCGGCGGTGATTCACTATCCGGGCGTGACGCTGGCCCGTACGGCGGCCGACCGCGGCGACTGCGGCTGTTCGCTGGTCGAGGTCAACGAGTTCGGCCGCACCGTGATCCGTCCGATCCGCACCACGCCGATCGCCTGGGCCAGCGAACGGGTCGTCCTTCGCGCCGACGTGCTGAAAGAAGACGACATCCTCTCCGAAATGCGTCTGCGCCTTCGCGCGCATCGGAAGGCGCAGGAAGACGACACGCTCCTTTTCGTGAACTGGCTCGTCGAACTGCCGATTGAACAGGTCGGCGAACTGCGTTACGGGAATCTGGTTCCGACCATCCTGCGCGACCTTCGGAGCGATTTCGGAAAAGAGGAGCCGATCATCTACAGCGTTGACATCGAGCCGCTCATTCCCGAAACGCTCGACCTGACCCTTTACGATCAGCAGACGATCCTGGGGGATTTCCTTCGGATCACTCACTTCTACCGGGAGAACCCCGATCAGCCGATCGCCCTGTCCGATTTCTTCCCGGAAGACGTCAGGGAATACCTGGAAAACCGTCTTCTCATCGAGAAAATCAAGGCGAAGAACGAGGCGCGCGCCGCTGCCGGCGAGCCCGACAACACCCTTCCCGACGAACTCCCCGAAGACAAACACTTCCGTCCCGAAATTCCCGAAATCGTCCGGCTCCTTTCGCTGTCGATCGACGAGCAGGAAGGATTCCGCAAAACATTTAACGATCTGAAAGAGCGAAGAACCGGCGAATGGCTCAAACGGATCGCCGAACTGCGCGGCGAGGCCCTGAAAGAGGCCGCCGTGCTCGGCACGGAGCTTTTGACCGGTCAGCCCGAAGAGATCCGCCGCCAGGCGGCTCCCGCGATACTCAAAGACCCGCGCATCGAACAGGAACGGCGCGGCGCTCTCGATTACAACGAGAGGAAGGAGAATTAATTATGCGCATCACCTCCCTGGAAATCGAGCGTTTCGGCGTTTGGGAAAACCTCTATCTTCCGAAAATCCGCCGCGGGATCAACGTCTTC
>CACXFR010000144.1 GCA_902766935.1 uncultured Planctomycetota bacterium
CCCCGGCGGAAGAGCCTTCCGGAGAATCGGAAAAATCGATCCCCGAAACCGGAGACGGCGATTCGGGAGTCGATTCCGACTCTTCGAGGTTCGGAAGGGCCTCCTCACCGCCGCCGGTCCCTTCGAGAGACTTAAAGAAATCGGTATCGAGACCACCGCCCCCGTCCGTCTCCGCTGTAAGACCCGACAGAAACGAGGCGGTATCGTCGCCCGCCGGAGCATCGTTTGAAAAATCGCCGGCAGAAGGCTCCGAATCGCCCGTCCCCTCGCCGCCGAGGCCGCCGAAATCGAAGTCAAGGTCGGCATCCGCCCCTTCGGCCGACGGCGCATCGGAACCGGCATTCGGCGAATCCGCGGCGTCTTCGCCGTCAAGGCCGCTGAAATCAAGATCGAGGGGATCGCCCTGAATGCCGCCCTCCGGTTCTTCCGTGTTCGGAAGGGAACCGAGGTCGAAGTCGAGGTCGGGACCGACCTCCGGCTCATCGGCCGACGGTGTCTCGGAACCGGCGGAATCGGAAAAGTCAAAATCAAAATCAGGTTCGTCGGAGGGAGTCCGGGTATCCTCTTCCGGCTCCGGGGCGTCAGGCCGGGACGCGGCGTCTTCACCGGCGTTTTCCCCGGAATCTTTCTTCCCCCCGAAAAGGTCTTCCAGTCCGGCGAGTCCGGCCAGGGTGTCGTCTTTCTGAGGCGCGCCGCCGTCACTCAGCAGGCTGTCGAAAAAATCTTCCCCGGCGCCGTCTCCTCCGCCCGCGCCGTCTTCCCCCTCGGGAGACGAAAGATGAGGTTCGGACGCTTCGCCGCCGAAATCGGGGAAATCGGGAAAATCGGGGGACCCGGAACCGGAAGAATCAAGATTGCCGAAAAGATCGTCAAACGAAGGTTCGTCGCCCGATTTGCCGGAATCGTTCCGCTTCCCGTTCTCTTCGAACGGATCCTTCTCGAAATCGTCTTTATCGGAATGGGACACCTGCTACCTCCGCCCGTCGCCAGACGCGTTTGTCTGCCGTTACAAATCAAGCAACTTTTCTATTTTAACAAAAACTCCCCTTTTATCCATTATCTGATAGTATATCGGAAAAAGACGATCTTTTCCAGTAATAAGAAAGGCGGAACCCCTAACTTTTAACAATCGGGAAAAAAGGTAACGATTCTGACGATTTCACCGACCGCCCGCTCCCCGCGGGAGGGACGCATATCGGCGAAACCGCTTTCGTCAGACGTTTCGGCCCGGAATCCCGGCGACGATCGGCCGCGCAGGCGAAGCGGGAAAGAGCAAATCGTTCGCGGAAAACCCGCGGGACCGTTTCATCGCGCACGCCCCGAAGACCGCGTCCGGACGCTTCTCGTCTGAAAAAACCGTTCTCTTCCATTCCGCCGGTTAATTCGCTATACTGATTGTGTCGCAGAAGCTTTTTCACGTTCCCGTTTTCAACATTTTTCACAGGAACACCGCGATGAAACGAACCTGTCCCCTTTTCCGCGCGAAAACCGACGCCGCCCCGCGATTTCGCCGCGCCCGGCTCGAACAACTCGAACGGCGCGATCTTCTTTCGGTCACCGCCGGCGGGCTCGCTTTTTCGGAACCGGCGCCCGACGCCGAATCGGCGTATATCGCTCCGGCGGAGCCGACCGGTTCGGTTCAGCTCGCCGCCCCTTCCCTCTCGCGCGTCACCGCCGGCGGGGGGTTCTCCCATTACGTCGCCTGGACCGCCGTCGAAAACGCGACCGGCTACCAGCTCGCCTTCAGCACCGACGGGGAAAACTGGGAATCCCTCACGACGGGCGGCACGTCGACACTTCTGAGCGATCTGGTCTGCGGGAACCGGATCAGCTACCGCGTCCGCGCGCTGAAATCGGGCGGCTCCGCCGCCTCGGAGTGGAGCGCGGTTCAATCGCTCTACGTCTGTCCGGTCGACGTCGACGGCGACGGGTTCATCGGACCGGGTGACCGCGCGCTCCTTTCGCAGGCGTGGTTTTCGAACGAAGAATCCGAAGACTGGAACCCGGCGTGCGACATCGACGGGGACGGCTTTGTCGGACCGGGCGATCTCTCTTACGTTTCGGAAACCTGGTTTAAATCTCGGGAGGAGATCGCGGTCACCTCGCTCGGCCTGATCTACGACGGGGAATCGGTCTTCGTCTGGAACACCGAAGAAGTCGCCGCGCCGATTCGCGGCGGCGACATTCTCATGATCACCTCTCCGAACGGAAAGAGCGAGACGATCAGTATCAGCGGGGTCTGGGACTCCTACTTCGTCGACGCTCCCGCGGAACCGGGAACCTATCGATACGCGGTCTCCGTCACACGTCCGGGCGCCCTCTACTCCTGGGAGGGGGAACTGACGGTGGTCGTCCCGCCGCGCGAGGCCGCCCCCGAAGACCTGACTCTTTCGCTGGCGTGGGACAGCGCCGGCTACGGCCTGGCGCTCACCTGGACTGCGAACAGCGAACTTCAGAAAGACGCGCTCCTTCGTTTCTACTTCGCCTCGGGCGCCTCGGTCGAGGGGATTGTCGACGACCCGGATATCTTGGTCACGATTCCCGCCGCCGAGGCCGGTCAGAGCGGCGTCATTCTGATCGAGGGGACGAAATTCTACACCGAAGTCCCCGTCAACACGTTCGACAAGATCGTCGCGCTTTTGGGGGACGACCTGGTCGCTTCGATCGACGACGTCAAGCTTTCGATCGGCCGCTACGTCAAACAGGAGGTCGTGAACCAGTCGACCTACGACGCTATCAAATACGCCGCCCGTTCGGTCGGCAAGACGCCGATCTACGTCACCAGCGGCTGGCGCAACTCCTATGAAGAGGCTGACGCGACGTTCTACAACCTGGCGCGTCCCGATGTACGCGCCGCGCTGGCCACCCAGTACGCCATCTACGGCCGGGCGGGAGATCAGGTCATCGCGGTCTTCGAGGAATACGCGATCCTCTACGACTACGACAACGCCACGATCCGTTCCCACGCAAGCGAGATCATTCGGAGGATGGCCGATAAGATCGACGAACTCGACGCCCAGGGGCTCCGCGTCTCGCGCCACTGCGTTCGGGAAGAAGTCTACCGCGAGCACAACATCATCGACATCAGCCGTTCGGGATTCAACCAGACGAGCGTTTCGATCTTTACCGCCGCGCTCAAAAGAATGGGGGGAACCTACGTTCTCGACGAAGCTTCGGACAACTGCCTTCATCTGGAATTCTGATCCGGCGCGCCGCCCCGCGGCCGCGCCGGCGCGGGTTGTTCGCGCTGTCCCGAAAATTTCGCGTCATTTTACCCCTTGCGGGTTGATGCGGCCGGAGCTGAAGGTTATACTGAAATATCACCGCTTTAGCATCTTGACCGTTCGTCTTAAATCGTTTCGCAGAGGTTCCTTATGAAGATTTCACTCTCGATATTCCGCCGCCGCGCGAAAAAAACCGCCGCGCCCCGATACCGCCGCGCATCCCTCGAGTCGCTCGAAGAGCGCGATCTCCTTTCGGTCACCGCCGGGTGGGAAGCGGTCGGCTCGGCCGCGCTCTGCGCCCCGGCCGACGCCGACACAGCGCCGGTCAGCCTTCCCCGGCCGACCGAGGCGGCCCAGCTCGCCGCCCCGGTCTTTTCGAGCGTCGCCGGTGGCGGGGGAATGACTCATCTCGTCGTCTGGAACGCCGTGGCGAATGCCTCAAATTATCAGCTCTCTTACAGTTCCGACGGCGAGACCTGGCAGACGCTCACCACAAGCGGCACGTCGGCAAAAATCACCGACTTGGTCGGCGGAAATCAGATGCGCTACCGCGTCCGCGCGCTGAACAACGGCAGTTACACAACCTCGGCCTGGAGCGCGACAAGATCGCTCTACGTCTGTCCGGTCGACGTCGACGGCGACGGGTTCATCGGGCCCGGCGACAACTCGCTCCTTTCTCAAGCGTGGTTTTCGAACGAAATGACGGAGAATTGGAACCCGGCGTGTGATATCGACGGGGACGGATTCGTCGGGCCCGGCGATCTGTCGTTCGTCTCCCAGACCTGGTTCAAGACGCGCGACAGCGTCGCCGTCCCCTCGGTGGGGCTCGTCTATTACGACGAGTCGGTCATGCTCTGGAATACCGAAGATGTCGCCCAGCCGCTGCGGACCGGCGACGTCATTTCGGTCGGCTATCAAAAGGGGCGTGCCGAATACACGATCGACATCGTCGGGATCTGGGATTCCTATTTCCTTGAATCGCCCGAAGAACCGGGAACGTATCACTACTATGTCACCGTGACCCGTCCCGGCGCGCTCTATCCCTGGGAAGGGGAAATCACCGTCGTCGTTCCCGAAAAGGAAGTCGATCCGGTTCCGTCCGACATGACCGTTTCAATGGCGTGGGACAGCACCAACCACGGCCTTAACCTCAACTGGACCGCCAAAAACGATTTCCAGAAAGACGCCTATCTTGACCTCTACTTCGCCTCGGGCGCCAATTACAGCGGAATCGTCGACGACGCTCCGGTCTCGGTCATGATTCCCGCCGGCACCAAAGCCGGAGCGAGCGGCACGATATTCATTAACGGCGCCGATCTCTACACCGCGGTGCCGACCAACACGTTCGACACGATCATCGCCTGTCTCGGCCAGGACGTCGTCTCGTCGATCGCCGACGTCACCCTTTCGATCAGCAGCAGCGTCATTCTTTCGGTGGTGAACCAGTCGACGTACGACGCCATCAAATACGCCTGCCGCGCGGTCGGCAGGGGCTCAATCCGCCTGACCAGCGGCTGGCGAACCCCTCAGGAGCAGGCCGACGCGATGTTCTACAACATGGCGCGTCCCGACGTCAAAGGGGCGATCGCCTACCAGTACAGCCTCTACGGTTCGGCGGGGGATCAGGTCATCGCGGTCTTCGAGGAGTACGCGATCCGCTACAACTACGACAACGCCACCATCCGCTCCCACTCCAACGAAATCATCACCCAGATGGCCAACAAAATCATCGAACTCGACGCAAAAGGAATCCGAGTTTCACGCCACTGCGTCAACGAGGCGACCTACCGCGCCCACAATATCATGGACGTCAGCCGTTCGGGATACGACTCTTCGAACATTCCGATCTTCACCGCCGCGGCCAAAAGAATGGGGTGCACCGTCGTCCGCGACGAACCGGCGAACGGCTGCCTCCACCTCGAATTTTGACGCGAAAAGCACGGCGCGGCGGCGGAGAAATTTTTTCCGCCCATACGGCGAAAGGGGCTCAAACATCACTGTTTGAGCCCCTTTCGTCAAGCACAGAAACAAAACAAAGGATTAAAGAAGATCGTCCATTTCATCGTCCGCGCCCGGTTCGTTCCCGGAATCCGTGGTGATGGAGGAATCCCCGGTCTCTTCCTCGGTCAAGTCTTCGTTCCGGGTCAGACCGACGGTCGTAATGTCGCTCTGATGCATCCAGCCGCCCCCCAGGGCGCGGTAAAGATCGATCACGCTGTTGGTGATCTCGGATTTGCAGCGGATATACGCCAGTTCATACGTCAGCTTTTCGCGCTGCGAGTCGAGAACGCGCTGAAAATCGGCTTTTCCTTCCCGATACCGGGTTTCCGAAACTTCAAGAGCGCTGTCGTACGCTTCCATCGCCGCCTGGAGCCGTTTGACCCGTTCGCTTCCCTTCACATAGGCCGAAAGAGAATTGTCGACTTCTTCGGCGGCCAGAAGAACGGTCTGCCGGTACTCCGCCACGCACTCCTGATAGAGGTATTCCTGGAGCCGGACATTGTTTCGGTAGCGGCCGAAATTCAGAATGTTCCATCGGAACGTCGGCGCCACCGAAGCCGTCACGCTGCTCCCCTCGAACATTTCGCTGATTTCCGAACCGTTCACGCCGAAGGTGCCGTTGAGCGAGAAGATCGGGTAGAGGTCGCCCATCGCCGCGCCGATATTCGCGTTCTGAGCGGCCAGCGCCCGTTCGGCGGCGCGGATATCGGGACGGCGGCGGAGGAGTTCGGCGGGAATCCCAACCATAATCTCTTCCGGCGCCTTCGGAACCGGACGGACCTCGGCCATCACCTCGTCGACGTATCCCGGAGGATTCCCGGTCAGAACGCTCAGACGGTTGACCGCCGCGCGGTACTGGGCTTCAAGATTCGGAAGCTCGGCTTCGACGCTTTCCAGACTTCCCCGCGCCTGACTGACGTCCAGCGCGTTGCTCTTGCCGACTTCCATCATCGTTTCGGTCAGCTTGAGAGTGTCGCGCCGGATCACAATATTTTTCTGCGCGATATCGATCTGCTCCTGCAGAGTTCTCGCCTGGACGTAGTTTTTCGCCACGTCCGAAAGGAGGATGATATACGTATCGCGGTAGAGTTCCTCCTGTCCCTCAAGCGCGGCGGTCGCCGACTCGGTATACCGCTTCAGGCGGCCGAAGACGTCGATTTCCCACGCCATGCTCATTCCCAGATTCCAGTCCTGGTCCGCCTCCCGCGCGGCCTCCGGTCCCACCTGGTTTTCGGAATACTTGCTCAGAACGTACGAACCGTCTTCCTGAACCTGGGGGAAGAGTTCCGCCGTGGCGATCCCGAGCCGGGCGCGCGACTGCTGCACACGCCACGCCATTTCCTGGAGAGTCAGGCTCCCGCCGATTTCCGAGCCGCTTCCGACCGTCTGATAGATCAGCTCGCTCAGAACGGGGTCGTTAATACTCTCCCACCATTCGGCCAGATCGGAGCAAAGCTGCTTATGGATACCTTCGTTTTCGATCTGCGTGTAGTTCTCCGAAAGGATCGCTCCCGGCCGCTGGTAGTCGGGACCGACCATGCATCCGGCGGTGAGAAGCGCCACGACCGAAAGGGACGCGGCAATTTTGCGTTTCAGGTACATTTCAATCCTCCATCTTGTTTCCGGGCGCAATGCGCCTTTCGCTTGTAGCAATAGTTTCGGAAATTCAGGTTTTAACGGATAAGAGGGTTTAACGCGAAGTACCGTATTTCGCGATTGCTCCGGTGCTACAACCGCGAAAA
>CACXFR010000145.1 GCA_902766935.1 uncultured Planctomycetota bacterium
ATATCCCCGGCGCGATTCGAACGCGCGACCTACGGTTTAGGAAACCGTCGCTCTATCCCCTGAGCTACGGGGACATCTCCGAATGACCGGCAGACCGCGCGGTGCAGGCGCGGGGTCACGGCACGAAAACGCGGCCGGTCAGCTTCTTGAACGCCTCGATGTATTTTTCGCGCGTCTTCTCGACAATATCTTCGGGGAGCGCCGGCGGAACCGATTTCCGGTCCCAGTCGGAGGCCAGAAGCCAGTTCCGAACGAACTGCTTGTCGAACGAGTCCTGATCGCGCCCCGGCTCGTAGCTGGCCGAGGGCCAGAAGCGGGAAGAGTCGGGAGTCAGAACCTCGTCGGCCAGAACGATATTCCCGTCGAGAACGCCGAACTCGAATTTGGTGTCGGCGATGATGATCCCCCGCTTGGCGGCGTAGTCGCTCCCGCGGGTGAAGATGTCGAGCGCGCGGTCGCGGAGGGTCTCGGAAATCTCCTTGCCGACCAGATCGACCATCTTGTCGAACGAAATGTTTTCGTCGTGTCCCTCTTCGGCTTTCGTCGACGGGGTAAAGATCGGCTCGGGGAGCTTTTCGCACTGCCGAAGTCCGGCGGGAAGAGAAACGCCGCAGACCGTCTGCGATTTTTGGTATTCCTTCCACCCCGACCCGGCCAGGTAGCCGCGGACGACGCACTCGATCGGGACGATCTTCGCTTTTTTGCAGAGTGTCGAACGGCCGCGGAACTGCTCGCGGTCGGTCCCCTCGGGAAACGGCATTTTGTCAACGTCGGAGGTGATGAAATGGTTCGGCACCTCAAGACGGTCGAACCAGAATTCCGCCGTCTGGTTTAAGATTTTCCCTTTGTCGGGAATCCCGGTCGGCAGGACGAAGTCGAACGCGCTCAGGCGGTCGGTGCTGACCAGAAAAAGCGTGTCGCCGAAATCGTAGATGTCACGAACCTTTCCCCGTTTCGGTGTCATACCGGGAATGGACGTCGAACAAATCGCTTTGGAAAGCATGGAAGAACCTTCCTTCTACCATAGAGTCAGATCGGTTTCGAGATCGACGCCGGAACGCTCGCGCACCTGGGTCTGAATCAGGCGGATCAGCCGATGGACGTCGTCGGTCGAACATTCGGGTTCGATCAGAACAAAATTGGAGTTCCTCTCGCAGATGACCGCGCCGCCGATACGGGTTCCTTTCAGACCGGCGTCGTCGATCAGATCCGAAGCGCTGTTCCCCGAGGGGTCTTTAAAGAGGCGTCCCGCCCCCTGGTAACCGAACGGCTGGTTCTTTTTGCGCAGAATCCAGATCTTCTGAAGGCGGCGGGTCAGTTCTTCCGGCTCCTCGGCCTGAAGGCGGAAACGGCAGGCGGTCATCACGCCGTCGGCCAGCGGGTCGCTCCCCCCGGAGAAGTCGAGGTCGGCGGCGGAAAGATCGACGGCGCGGCCGTCGCGGCGGACGATGCGGACCGACTCGAGCCACTGGGCGATGTCGCCGTCGGAGGTCGAGATGTTGTTTCGCACCGCCCCGCCGACGGTTCCGGGGATTCCGATCAGCCCTTCCAGACCGGCCAGTCCCGCGTAGACCGCGCTGGTGATGACGCGCCCCAGCTTGGCGCCGGTGCCGGCCGAGATCGTTTCGGACGCGGCGTCGGGATTGATCGAGCAGAAGGCCGGCGCGCTCAGGCGCACGACCATTCCGGGAACCCCCGAATCGGAGACGAGGACGTTCGTCCCGGTGCCGAGAAAGCGGGTCTCGACCCCCTCCTGGTTCGCGGTCTTCAGCAGATCGGCGAGCTCCTCTTCGTTACGGGGTTCGGCAAAATACTCGACCTGCCCGCCCAGCTGGAGCCAAGTGTGCATTGCCAGAGGAACGGATGTCCGAAGAATCTGTTTGAATCGGGCAAAATTTTTCATCGGAATGTCTGAAGGGGATATCCGGGGATTTGAACAAAAGCGTTGGGAATAACCCCGACTGGAATCGAACCAGCAACCTTCGGCTTCGGAGGCCGACGCTCTATCCAATTGAGCTACGGGATCACTGTAAACA
>CACXFR010000146.1 GCA_902766935.1 uncultured Planctomycetota bacterium
CCGGTCACGTTATACGAGCCGCTCAGAGCCAACGCGTCGAAAACGGGATAAAGACGCGAGGGAACCGCGCTTCGCAGAGAATGGTCGATCTGAATCTGATCGATCGTAAAAGGGGCGACCCGAACGGTGTAGCCGCCGTTTTCCCCGATCTCGGCGCGCACCGCCGCGGAAACGGCGGTCAGCCCGTTCTCGCCGCGCAGACTGTCGAGCGTCAGAAGACCGTCGCGGTAATGAATGTTCCCTTCCAGGTTCGTCAGCTCGTAGGGGAAATATTCCGGTCTGAAGTGAGTCTCTTCCGGACGGACGGCGCCGTCGGCTTCGAGATTCAGACGGTCTTCTTCCGGAATATACGTCAGACGGATATCGGCGTCGGCGGCGCCGCGCAGACGGAGTTTTTCGACCAGTTCGCGCTGCTGCGGATCGACCAGGGCGGCGGTGAACTCCTCGCCGAGGGGAAAGCGTTCGGCATGAACCTGCAGGGAAAACCGCTGCGCCCCGCCGGCGCAGGCGGCGGTTCCCTCGGCGCTGAAAAGGGTCGAGCCGCTCTTGCCGCTCAGGTCGGTGAAACGCCATTGGCCGTTATCGCACGTCAGCCGCCCGGTGATTCCGGTCACCGGCATCGGAAAGAGGTCGTAGGTTATCGACGCGTCGTCGAGCCGCATATCGATATGCAGCTCGTCCGGATCGGCGCCGCATTGTTTCAGTTCGGCGACCGCGCTGAGATACCCCCCCGGGTGGAGCTTCTCGATCACGCCGCGGACGTCGTCGTTCATCGAGGCGACCAGTTTGGCGTCGATCGGCAGACGTTCGGCGTCGAGCCGAACCGTTCCCTGCCGCTCGTCGACGTCGGGATATTCCCCCGAAAGACGAAGGCGGCGCGTCTCCCCTTCCGACGTGAAGAGGAAACGCAGCCGTCCCGAGTCGTCCAGCTGAAGACTCCCCGAAAGGGGGTCCGGTTTAAACGGAAAGACCTGGTGCGAAAGCGCCAGGTCTTTGCAGTTTACCGACAGGGTGGGCCGAGCTATTGTTTTATCGACCCCCTGAAGGGCAAGGTTAATCTTGGCGGTTCCGGCGAAAGTCAGGTCAGCGAGCGTTCCGAGCCGATCCCGCCCGGCACCGTCGGGCAGAAGCGACAGTATCGTCTGATCGATCGGAAGATCTTCGAACTGGGCGCGCGCCCGCCAGACGAAAGGTTTTCCCTCCCCGGAAAACTCGGCCAGAATCACCGCCGGACCGCTTCGCGCGGTCAGCCGGTCGACTTCGACGCGGTTCGAATCGAAGCTGTAGTGGACGTAAAGATCCGAAACCGGATGGTTTAAAAGCGGAGTCGTAAAACTTCCCTGGAACAGGTTGCCGTCGACTTTGTATTTCAGGCCCCGTTCGGCGCTCCATTCGATCGTAAACCCGAACGAGGTGCGGCCGGTAAACGACTGCACCTTGTCTTTGACGACCGAAAGGTCGACCAGCGGCGAGAGGACGCGCTGTCCGAGTTCGAGCGCGTCGACCCGGCCGGTGATCGTTACGAACGAAAAGTCCGGATCGGCGCTTCCGTCAAACGTAACGCCTTTCACGAGATTGTTTTCGCATGTGCCGCGGATCTGCCAGCGGGTCGGGTCGGCGGCGGGCTGCGGCGCGGGCGCGGGGGACGAATCGGCGCCGGAAGGAACGCGTTTGCTCTCTTGGTTCAATACGTCGCCGATCAGCGAAAGGGCGGCAAGTCCGTCCGCCACCGGGTCGTCGCCGAAACGGCGGTTCGCGCTCGGCGCCGGAGCGCTTTGCGTCGGCGCGGTCTGCGCCGGAACGCTCTGCGGCGGCGCCGGCCGAGGCGGCGCGGTCTGTTCCCCCCCGCCGGCCGAGGGAGGAGTCAAAACGGCGTCGATTCCGGAATAGACCATCTTGTGCGTCTGGCCGTTCTGCCCCTTGACGGGGAGTTCGAGTTCGACGCTCGCGCCGCGGATATCGATCGGAACATACGGGATCTCGACCGGTTCGCCCCCCCGGGAGATCGCGGCCATCGCCGCCAACGTCTTATCGTTGACCGAGACCGTCGGACGGTTGATCAGGACGTGCTGCGGTACGATCTTTTTGTTCAGGATCGTCGAAATTGAAAGGGGGACCCGGACCTGAACGTTTTCGGCGGCGAAAAGAGGCGCATCGGGACTCCCGTCCCGTCCCGGAAGCGAAACGTTGAGCCGGTCGATCGCCGCCCCCTTCGACTCGAGACGGAGCGCGCCGATCTCGATCCGGAATTCCGGGAACCGCCGGGCGAGTTCCCCGCGCAGGAAATGACAGGCGATCTCGTTCTTCTTCCAGCAGAGAACCGCGACGACGCAGAGGATCGGAACCAGCAGGGTGGTCAGACACCCCGTCGACGAGGATTTCTTCTTCGGTTTTTCTTTCGGTTTCTGATTGCTCAATGACAACCCCGTTCGGCAAGTCGGCTCAGAGGGGAAACCCCTTGATAATTCCCCCCCGCCGCGTAGAATGAGAGCGGGAAGCGAGTTGGGGGATCATACCAAATTGCGTTGTTGAGAGTCAATATCTAATAGCAGGGAAAATAAAAATGGACGTAAGCGAACTGGCGGGAAAACCGGCGCCGAAAGAGATCCTGATCGACCCGGAACGGCTCCGGAATGATTATTTCGAAAAGAAGCCCGATCCGGCGGTCAAGGCCCAGCGGGTTCGTTTCGGTACGGGCGGGCATCGGGGTTCCCCTCTTCTGGGAACGTTTACCGAGGCGCATATCCGCGCCATCGTTCAGGCGGTCGCCGAATACCGCCGCGCGGCGGGGCATACCGGCCCTCTCTTTTTGGGACGCGACACCCACGCGGTTTCCGAAGCGGCGCACGCGACCGCCCTGTCGGTCCTGGCGGGGAACTCCGTTCCGGTCATTTATCAGAAAGATAACGGCGTCACTCCGACCCCGGCCGTCTCGCGGGCGATCCTCGCCTGGAACCGGACGCATCATGCCGCGGCCGACGGGCTGATCATCACCCCGTCGCACAATCCCCCCTCCGACGGCGGGATTAAGTACAACACCCCCAACGGCGGAGGTGCCGACGTCGACATCACCTCGAAGATCGAAATGCGGGCGAACGAGATCCTCGAAGCCGGCGGCGCGGGGGTCAGCGCCCTTCCCGAATCGGCGCTTTCCGCCGCCCCGGGGCTGACCGCCGTCGATTACGCCGAAGATTACGTCGCCGATCTTGAACATATCATCGACTTCGAGACGATCCGCCGCGCGAAGATTAAAATCGGGGTCGACCCGCTCGGCGGCGCGGCGCTCCGCTACTGGAAACCGATCGCCGAACGCTACGGACTCGACCTGACGGTCGTCAACGAGTCGCTCGACCCGACCTTCTCGTTCATGACGTGCGATCGGGACGGGAAGATCCGAATGGACTGCTCTAGCCCCTGGTCGATGACGCGCCTGATCGGCCTGAAAGACCGGTTCGACGTCGCCTTTGCCAACGATCCCGACTCGGACCGGCACGGAATCGTCGTCCCGTCGGTCGGTCTGATGAACCCGAACCATTTTCTGGCGGTGGCGATCAAATATCTCGTCGAAACGCGGAAAGAGTGGCCCCTCGACGCGGGAATCGGCAAGACCCTCGTTTCGAGCGGGATGATCGACCGCGTCGCGGCGGCGGCCGGACGGCGCCTGGTCGAAGTCCCGGTCGGATTCAAGTGGTTCGTGCCGGGTCTGTTCGACGGCTCGCTCCTCTTCGGCGGCGAAGAGAGCGCCGGCGCGAGTTTCCTCCGGTTCGACGGCGGGGTCTGGACCACCGACAAGGACGGCCTGATTATGGGGCTTCTGGCGGCGGAAATCCTCGCCCGAACGGGGAAAGATCCGGGGGTTCACTACCGCGAACTGACCGAATCGTTCGGCTCTCCCGTCTACGCGCGGATCGACACCCCCGCCACGCTCGAAATGAAAGAGGCGTTCGCCCGTCTCTCTCCCGAAAACGTGACCGAAAAGACGCTCGCCGGCGAGGCGATCACTTCGATCCTGACCCGCGCGCCGGGGAACGACGCGCCGATCGGCGGGCTGAAGGTCGCCACCGAAAACGGCTGGTTCGCCGCCCGGCCGAGCGGCACCGAAAATATCTATAAGATCTACGCCGAGTCGTTCCTGGGCGAAGACCATCTCAACCGGATCCTCGCCGAAGCCGAAACCCTCGTCGACGCGGCGCTCAAATAACCGGTGCGGCGGGTTCTTCCCGTCCCGTATTCCGGCCGGGCGCGGGCCGCATCCCCGTCGAAATCGAGGGCGGAATCGTCGCCCCGCCCCCCCGCGCCCGCGTCTCGGGGGGCTTTTAAAAATCAGTAACGGGGTCATAATGGAGTTTGAGTGAACCCGGCCCGATATCGGGAGCTGTCTCTTCGGCCGCGCCGGGATTCGCGCGTTTCGCTTTGCGTTTTGCGGTTCCCGCCGCGCGTCCGCCCGCCGGGGACCTTCGGACAACGTTCATTTCCAGAAAGGACGATTTTCCCATGTCGATTCCGCTCGCCAGTCCCAAGAAACCCGTTTCTGATGTCAAAAAGGTCGCCATCCTCTTCTCCGGCGGGCCCGCTCCCGCCGCCAACGCGGTGATCGGAAGCGCCGCCGCCTGTTTCCAGCAGGCGGGGGTCGAGGTCTACGGGATGAAACACGGGTACACCTATCTGGCCAACTATAAAGACGGCGACGTCCTCAAAGAAGGGGAAGCGTACATCCGTCTCGATAAGGAAAATCTCGAAGGGCTCCGGACCGAACAGGGGATCTGCATCGGCACCGCCCGGGTCAACCCCGGAAAACATCTCAAGACCCACGACGACCTGCGCGATCCCGAAAAGACCGCCCCCCTGATGACCGTCTACAAGGCGCTCCGCTCGATGGGGATCGACGCGCTCGTCTCGATCGGCGGCGACGACACCCTGACGACCGCCGCCAAGTTCAAGCTCTTCATGGACGGTCTGCCGACCGACCAGAAACGCCTCAAGATCGTTCATCTGCCGAAGACGATCGACAACGACTACGAGGGGATCCCGTTCACGTTCGGGTACTTCACCGCCGTCGAAATGCTCGCCAAGCAGATCCGCAACCTCCTGGCCGACTCGCAGGCCGCCGGGGGCGGATACGTCTGCCAGCTGATGGGGCGGAAGGCCGCGTGGCTCGCCTACGGCGCGGCGGTCGCCGGCGAAGCGAGTCTGGTGATCGGACTCGAAGACATGCCCGAAGAATGGCAGACCAAAGAAGAAACGATCGATCCCGAAACGGGAAAGGTGATCAACGACGCCGACGGCAAGCCGCTCATGCGGACCGTCTTCGACATGCAGAAGGTCGTCGACCACTGCGTCGACGTGATCCAGGCGCGCGAAGCGATGGGGAACCAGAGTTTCGTCGCGATCATCTCCGAAGGGATCGCCGAATTCCTCCCGATCGCCGAGATCCGCAAGTGTATCTCCGACGACGAGTACCGTTCGCTCAAGCCGGACTCCTTCGGGCATTTCCCCGTCTCGCAGCTGAAATACAGCAGCCGTCTGGGCCGCCTGATCGCCGAAGAGTACAAAAAGCGCACCGGCAATCCGCGCAAGATGGTCGGGCTTCAGTTCGGCTACGAGGTTCGCTGCAACGCCCCCACGGCGTACGACGTGATTCTGGGAAGCCAGATCGGTGTCGGCTGCTACCGCGCCCTCTGCGAAAGCAACATCAGCGGCGTGATGATCTCGGTAAAGGATACAATGAACCTCAGCTATCCGCGGTTCGAGGACCTCATCAATATGGAGAAACTCCGCGCCTACCAGCGCCCGGTGAAGGTCGGCAGCGATATTCACCAGATGGCCCGCTATCTGGAAGCCTGGACGAAATAATTTTTCCTCTGTCCCAAAAAATCCCGCGGGGTCTCTTTACTCGAGGAAATTTCCGACTATAATGGCGTTGAAAGTTGAGGAGGGGGAGTTTCCGCTCCCCCGAATCGTTTGTCCTACCGGGCAATTATCCTGGACCACCCCCCCCTTCCCCTTTCCGGTCTGGTGATTGCCCGGTTTTTTTATTTGCCCATTTTCCAAATTGTCTATTTTAACATAGTATTGTAAGCGAGGAGCGCCCCGTTGATCACGATTCTCCCCTGCTACAGCCTCGAAGATTTTTCAATCTATCGAACCGCGAAAGAGGCCGATCAGATCTTCTCGGCGTGGACGGCGCTCTATCATCCGGCGCTCATTCGGCATTTCGGCGCGCTCCCTTCGTGGGACCGCGCCTCGACCCCCTCTCCCGGCAAGAAACACGACCTGATCCTGATCCCTCCCTGCGCGATGGGACAGGTTCCCCGCGACTGGCTCCGGCGCGCCGAAGAGACGGGATCGGTGATCATCGGCGAGAAGACGACCCGCGCCGAAATGACCCGCGCCGCCCTCGACGCGCTGGGGCTCGACCCCGTCGATGAGCCGGACGACGTCGAGACGTTCTACGCGCTGGGATACAGCTATTTCGTCTCGGAACTCTTTTCGCGGAAGCTCCGCTACATGAGCAACCTCGACACCCAGGGATTTCGGGAAAACGGACTCGCCGCCGCCAGGGCGCTCGGCGAGGGGAACCGCCGGGAGTACGAAAAGCGCGTCCGCCGCGCGTTCGAACTTCTGACCGAAGCGAAAGAGTACTTCTTCCCGAAGGCGATGAACATCATCGACCTGACGGTCGCCTCGCGCGAGTCGCTTCCGGCACTCTCCGAAACGCTCCGCCGCCGCGCCGCGCGCGGCGAGTCGACGAATCTCCTCGTCTCGACGTGGCATCTCGAACTTCTGCGCGGCGCCTTCCCGGACACGCTGGCTCTCCTAAAAGAGGAGATCGCCGCCGGACGCGTCACGCTCGTCGGGGGGGATCTGAACGAATCCCCCCTGGGACTCCTCTCCCCCGCCGAAACGGCCGAACGGTTCCTCTTGGGATGGGAAAAGTACTACGAAATCCTCGGCGCGGTTCCGCGCGTCTTCGGCCGGTGCGAGGCGGGATATTCTCCGATCCTCCCGCAGATTCTGAACCTGGGCGGCTGCAAAAACGCGCTTCTTTTTACCGACGACGGCTGGAAGGGAACCGATCAGATTCAGAGCCGCGTCGACTGGACCGCCCCCGGCGGCGCCAAGGTCGGCTGTCTCTCCCGACCGGCGTACGACGGCGGGAACGCCAAGGACTATATGCTCCTTCCCGACAGGGTCGGCTATTCGTCGAGCGGCGACCGCGCCCTTTCGGCGATATACAAACATCGACCGGGAAAAGAGTCGGTCTGGTTCGGCGATATGGCGCGGATGACGAAGTTCGCGCCCGTTCTGGGGGAGGTCGTCTCGCTCGCCGAATTCTTTAAAAAGACGGACGAAACCGGTTTTAGGCTTTCGCTCGAAAAAGACGCGTTTCGGACGAACTTTCTGACCCGCGCCGCCCGGGACCGGCGGCGGAATCCCGTCTCGGTCTGGCCGATTCTGCGCGAACTTTCGGCGCGGATGAATCGGATCGCGGCGCTCGCCCTTTTCGCCGGTCTTCTGCACGAAAGCCGCTCGATCTGCGCCCTGGAAGGGTTCAGGCGTCTGGACGAGGAGGCCGCGCCGCTGGACGAGCTGAAAAGCGATCTTCTCGAACAGGTTTCGTTCCCCCGGCGTCTGGCTCTGGAAGGGTTCGAAGACGGGGACGAAGAAAAGGCGCGCGTCGAAGAGAAGCTCCGCGGCGAAGAGCGGCTCCGTCTGGAACGGATCGGCCGAGCCGCACGCATTATGGCCGACGCCGAACCGGCCGCCCAAAAGTTCGCCCGGCTCCTGGCGGGTTCCCCCGCGCCGGGGGACGGGATTCTTCTTTTGAACATGGCGCCGACGCCGGCCGTCTACGAGACCGACGGCGCGTTCGTCCCCTCGCCCGAAACCGACGGGTGCGTCAGGACGCTCGCCGCGCCGGGAACGCGGCGGACGACGGTGACCGTCCCCCCCTATTCGATCCTCGCGCTGCAAGAGACCGACGCGCCCGCGCCGCCTCCCGCCGAGGCCGCGCCGAAAAAGAAGTTCTTCTCGCGTCTGGCCGAAAAGATCCGCGGCGGCGGAGAGTCCGACCCGAACCGAATGGTCGAGTTCGAGACCGTTCGGTTCAAAGACGGGGGAACGGAACGCTTCTACACAATCCGCACGAACTATTTCGTGATGAAAATCGACGCCGACACCGGCGAGGTCCGTTCGGTCCGCACGCAGATCGCCGCCCAGATCAACGGACGGCGCGGTCTGCTGAACCAGCCGGGAATGGGGAACCGGATCGCGTGGCAGGCGGCGATGAAACTTTCGGGGCGGCGTCTCAAAGACGACCGCCGAAGCGAACAGTCCGGCGGATACGGCTACTCGATTATGGCGGCGGAAAAGATCGACGTGATTTCGGATGGTCCGCTCGAAGCGGCGCTCGAAATCACCGGCGCGCTCGTCGCGCCGGACGGCGAGCGCCTTTCGGGATTCCGGCAGCGGATCGGCGCGCGCCGAACAAGCCGCGTGATCGACGTCGAGCTGGAATTCACCCCCGACGTCCTCCCCCAGGACGCCCCCTGGGACGAGTACTACGGGCTCCGCCTGGCGTGGAACGACAACCTGGCCGAGCTCCGCCCGGCGTGCCACGGTCTTTTCTGGGAGACGACCCGCGACTTCTTCCAGGCGCCCGATCTGCTTGATATACGAAGCGAGGAGGAGCTCGGGATTTCGATCCTCGGCGGGGGTCTGCCGTTCTACCGCCGGGTCGGCGCGCGCGGCGCCGACGCCGTTCTTCTCCCCCGCGGCGAAGAGGGGCGCGTCTTCCGGCTGGCGGTCGGCGTCGATCTGCCCGATCCGCTCACCGAAGCGGCGCGGCGCTCAGCTCCCGCGCCGATCGTCTTGGAGAACGTCGAAGCCGGCGCGCCGCGCCTTATAAGGTTTCTGGACGTCTCTCCGAAATCGGCGTCGGTGATCGATCTCAAACCGGTCTACGAACCGGCGGCGGAAGGGGCCGCCCCCGAGTCGGCGCGTCTGGCCGGGTTCCGCGTCCTTCTGCACGAGACGCGGCGAAAGAAGACGACGGTCACGATCGCCTCGCGTCTGCCTCTGCGCTCGGCGGCGCCGGCGAACCTTTTCGACCGGCCGACGGGGGAGCCCTGCGAACTGGTCGACCCCCACACCTTCAAAGCGGAACTTCCCGCCGGAGCGATCCTGGCGCTGCGTCTCGACGTCGATTTCGACGCGGCGGGCGCGGAAGTCTGAAGAGACAACGGATAAGACGCGCTACTTGACTCCGGAAGCGCTTTCGCGGGCGGCGACCTCGTCGACCCGCGCCGGGAGAGCCGCCATATCACGGCTGTCGGGAAATCGTTCGGCGGCGATCGCGGCAATCCGGCGCGCCGCGTCGGAATCGCCGTTTTCAAGGTGGATTTCGGCCAGGGTCCGATAGAGCGCCGGGTCGTCCGGATCCCGTTCAACCGCCGCGGCGTAGCAGTCCGCCGCCTGCCGCCCCCGTCCCAAAATGCCGGCACGCTTCGGCTTTTCCCAAAAGGACGTCGATCGGCTGTTCGCGGCTCGGATAGAGGCGGCCGAGCTCTTCCCAGACCGCCAGCGCGGCGCGGTCGTCCCCCAGTTCCCCCTCCAAAACCGCCAGACTCCTGATCAGATCCTTATCCCCCGGCGCCAGCTGGAGCGCGCGGTGGTAGTCGGTCAGCGCCTCGTCCTTCTTGCCGATCTGCTGACAGACCATCGCGCGGAGCTGCCACCCCTTGTACCGGCGCGGGGTCAGTTCGATCATCTTGTCGGCGTAATGGAGCGCCGAGGCCGCCCGATCGGATTCGAGAAACTTCTCGGCGAGCGACTCGCAGACCGCCGCGCGATCCTCGGCGGTGCCCTCCCGTCCCGCGGCGTCGGATAAGACGCGAATAGCTTCGTTCTTCTTTCCGTCGCGCCATAGGATCTCGCCGTAGTAGCGGCGCGAAAGAAGGTCGTTTTCATCGCTTTTGATCGCCTGGGCGAACTTTTCGGCGGCCAGGTCGTAGTTCCCCGCCTCGAACGCCGCGACCCCTTCCCGCCCGAGTTCCGGCCGGCGGTCGTCCTTTCGGCCGACCCCGCGGAACGGGAGTATCCCCTGACACCCCAGAATCAGGGAGAGCGCCGCCGCCAGGAGCCCGGCCGAGACTCCGTAAAAGCGACCGTTCGGACGAGTTTCGTTTGACCGCATACGTTTCTTTCCCCTTCGAAAACAGACGAATCCGCGCAAGACTACACTATTTCCGAGGTTCGTACAACCCCCAAAGCGGTTAAATTCGTTAAAATCGCGGAGAAAGAAGGAACTTTTTATCTCTTTGCCGATACCGATGGTTGACGGTCTAAATTCCCTATTTTAATATATAAGGGGGGGAATTCTTCATTCGGGGATTCCGGAAATAAAGAAAAACGGGGATGTCGGGCGATCCGAAATCGGTTCCTTTCGCGGCGAGCGGTGAGTACTTGATATGAGCAGTTCTGATAACAACACCTGGACGGTGATGTCGATCATCTTCATCGTCCTGACTTTGGGTCTCGGCGTCGGGGAGTACTTTACCGCAAAAGCCCTGAACGAGACGAACAAGGGAAAACTCCAAACCGCCCTGAACAACTACAACGCCGCCGTCAAGAGCAACACGACCAGCCTCGAATGGGACGGCCGGCTGAAAGAGTCGCTCGGTTATTCCCCCGATATGAAAACCGAGGATATTTCGAAAGACCTTGAAGAACGTCTGAAGGGGCTCGGCGGGGTCGACTATGCTTCGTGCGCCGAGGCGATCCGCGGCCTGGTCGCCGCGATCAACGAACGGAACGCCGACATCCAGCAGGCGAACGCCGAACGCGACCAGCATCTCGCGACCGCCGTGACCGAAGACCAGCGCGCCGTCGCCCAGAAAGCCGACTTCGACGCCGAAATCGACAAGATCACCGCGGCGAACAAGGCCGAAATGGTCAAGGCCGCCGAAGAATACGACACCCTGTCGGGCGAGACGGTCGACCAGGTGCGCGAAGTCGAACAGGCTAAACGAACCGCCGCGGTCAACCGCGAGCATCTGAAAAAACAGACCGCCGAAGCCGAAGAGTCGGTCAAGGCGATCGCCGATATCAACGCCGCCCTGCGAACCGAAATCGAACAGCTTACCGACCCGTATTTCGAAGAGCCGGACGGCGCGGTCGTCTATGTCGATCAGGACGAGCGGGTCGTTCGTCTGAATATCGGAAAGAGTCAGGGCCTGCGTCTTCTGACCAAGTTCGCGGTCTTTGACGACAACGCCCTCGACCGGGGAGAGATCAAACCGAAGGGGGCGGTCGAGGTGATCCGCTTCGTCGGAGAAGACCAGGCGGACGCGCGGATCATCGACGACGAAGAAACCCTCAAAAACGTGATCCATTCGATCGACCGTGAGGGAACCGCCGCGCGCGTTCTGGAGAACGAACTGACCGATCCGATCGCCGAGGGGGATCTGATCTACACACCGCTCTGGCAGAAGGGGGAAGACGTCAGATACGCGCTCGATTATTTCCTCGACATCGACGGCGACGGCGCCGACGACCTCGACCTTCTGGTGAACGTGATCAACGCGACCGGCGGCAAGGTCGATGCGTGGATCGATAAAAACGGCGAGCTTCGCGGCGAGGTCACGACCGACACTTCCTACCTTATCGTGAGCAACACGCCGCTCGAAGAGGCGCTCGACGCGGCCGACGCCTCGGAGGAACTGCGCAAGGCGGTCGGCGAATCCCGGAAGAAGCTCTTCGACGAGGCTCAGCTGGACGGTCTGCGTCAGATGAAACTGAACGAGTTCCTCCGTCGGAGTCATTTCCGCCAGACGTCGGAAGTCACGCGGTTTCGGGAGCCGGGCGGGCTCGACGTGAAACCCGACACCACGCGCGTGCCGGTGATCCCCAACAGCGCCGCCCCCTCGACCTTTAATCTGAATCCCGACCAGGCGAAGATCGACCCGGAAAGCGCCCCCTCCCCCGCCGCGGCCCCCTCGGATGAGGACGGGACGGACGGCGGCGCGGCGCCGGTCTTTCGACGCCGCGAACCGAAAGACCCGTGACGTTCGGCGCGTCCCTTTCGGCCTGAATCCAAAAAAATCGAAGTTCCCAACAGCAACAAAACGGTCATATCATGAGTAATTCCGGCAGCAATACCTGGACGATCGTCGGGCTCGTCTTTTTCGTTCTTGCCCTGGCGTTGGGGATCAGCGAGTACTTTACCGCGATGGCGCTCTACAGCGCCAAGGTGAAGGCGCACGACTATGAAACCCTCACGAGCCGGCTTAACAGCGAAAACTCAAAACTGGAAGAAGACGCCAAAACGCTCGCGGGACTGATCGGCGTCGGCGGGGAGACGCCCGAAAGCGTCGTGGCCGAAACCTCCGCCGCACTGAAAAACGTCGCCGGGGATCAGTCCGAAGCGCCGAAAACGTGCCTTTCGGTGATCGAGGGGCTCGTTCGGAATCTGGGGGGAAAAGACGGCCAGCTCCAAGCGGCGGCGAAAGACCGCGACTCGTACAAGCTGATCGCCGATGTCGAGACCGACAAGGCCGACACGCAGAAAGAGACGTTCGACACCAAAACCGACGACCTGAACAACACCAACGACAAGCGGCAGGAAGACGCCGAAAACCGCTATAAAGACCTGCAGGCGCAAAAGACGGAACTCGAAAAGACCGTCGCCGACGTCAAGGCCGGCGACAAGGCGCTCATCGACAAACTCGAAACGCAGACCGCCGACGCCGAAGAGTCGGTAAAGATGATCGCCGGAATCAACACCTCGCTGCGCGACCGGATCGAACGGCTGACCGACCCGCTGACCGAAATCCCCGACGGAAAGATCGTCTACGTCGACCAGCTCAACCGCGTCGTGTGGCTCAATATCGGCGAGGCCGACGGCGTCCGTCTTTTGACCACCTTCGGCGTCTATTCGAAAGACGCGCTGGCCGAAGGGATTCTCGAGTCGAAAGGCTCGCTCGAGGTGATCCGCATCGTCGACGCGCACGAGTGCGAGGCGCGTATCCTAAACGACGAGATGGAAGACCCGTTCGTGCCGGGCGACTACATCTTCACCCCTCTCTGGAAGTCGGGCGAACAGGTTAAGGTCGCGCTCGACTACTTCCTCGACGTCGACGGCGACAACAAAGACGACCTCGACCTTTTGGTCAATCTGATCAACCGGAGCGGCTCGTCGGTCAGCGCGTGGATCGACAAAGACGGGGAGATCCGCGGCGAAATTCAGCCGGACGTGGACTATATCATCATGAGCAACACGCCGATCATGACGATCATCGATTCGGATCCCGACATGTCCGACGAGCTGAAGAACAAGGTCCGGGACGCCCATATGCACCTGCTGGACGACGCCGTTCAGAAAGGGGTCCCGCGCATCTCCCTGGCCCAGTTCCTCCACGAGACCCACTACAAGCAGAGCGCGCGCGTTTCGCGCTATCAGGAACCGGGCGGCGTCAAGCAGACCGACCGGGGAGGAATCCCGATCACCTCGCACGCGAATATCGCGCCGATCTTCGATAAGAACACCAAAGACGCCAAAGTCAACTCGTTCGGCGTGACCGCCCCGATCTACAATCCCCGCCGGGTCGACAACCCCGGCCCCTCGTCGGGAAAGGTCAGTGACGCCTATTTCAACCGCCGCAACAATAAGAACCTCTGAGAAACATGTCTTTCGAACAACTGACTGAAAACGCGCGCCGCGTCTACGCCGCGCGTTTCGGCGGCGCGCCCCGCTGGCTGGCCGCCGCTCCCGGCCGCGTGAACCTGATCGGCGAACATACCGACTACAACGGCGGGTTCGTCTTTCCGATGGCGATCGAACGATACACCGTGATCGCCGCCGCCCCCGGCGGAACGCCCGGCAGGGCCGCCCTCTATTCCGAAATCTTCGACCGAACGAGCGAGTTCAGCCTCCTCGAAAAAGAGCCCCCCGCCGAAAAAGTCGACTGGGAGAGCTACGTCGGCGGGACGATCGCCTGCGCCCTCGAAAAAGGACTTCGCCCCGAACCGTTCCGGGGGGTAATACTCTCGGACGTTCCGCTGGGGGGCGGGCTTTCGAGCAGCGCGTCGCTGGAAGTCGCCGTCGCCACGCTCGTCGAGGCGGCGTCGGGCCGGCAGATCGACCCGGTCGAAAAGGCGCTCCTCTGCCAGAAAGCCGAACACGAATACGCCTTCATGCCGTGCGGGATTATGGATCAGTTCATCTCGGCGATGGGGGAGGAAGGGCGCGCGATGCTCCTGGACTGCCGCAGTTTCGAGCGGCAGTCGGTTCCGCTCGACAATCCGAACGTCGTGGTCCTCGTGATCAACAGCAACGTGAAACACACCCTTTCGGGGAGCGAATACCCCGAACGGCGGAGCGACTGCGCCCGCGCGGCCGAACTGCTGGGCGTCGAGCTGCTGCGCGACGCCGATTCTGAGGCGCTCGCCGCCGCGCGCGGGACGATCGAGGCCGAGCCGAACGGCGGGCGGATATTCCGCCGCGCGCGCCATTTTCTGACCGAAGAAGAGCGCACCGCCCGCTTCGCCGAGGCGCTCCGCCGGGGCGACTATGCCGCCGCCGGGCGCGAGATGTACGCCGGACACGCCTCGCTCAAAGAAGATTACGAGGTCACCTGCCCCGAAACTGATCTGCTCGTCGAGCTGGCCGCGCAGCTCGGACTCGAAAACGGGATCTACGGCGCGCGGATGACCGGCGGCGGGTTCGGCGGCTCGGTCGTCGTCCTCGCCGACAGAGAGAAAGCGCCCGCAGCGGCCGCGCGGATCGCCGCGGAATACGAAGCGAAGACCGGGATCAAGCCGTCCTGGTTTGTCACACGCCCCGCCGCGGGCGCGCGTCTGATTGAGGAGTGAGTCATGAACCTGGTCGTCTGTTTCCGCGAAACCCCCGTCGACGAAAAACATATCGCCCGGATCGCCGAAGCGTGGCCGGACGTACGCATCGTCAACACCGACCAGAAAGGGATCGCCGAGGCGCTCTTCGACGCCGACTACTTCTGCGGCCACGCCAAAGTGCCGGTGCCGTGGGACGAGATCGTCGCGAAAGGGCGTCTCCGCTGGGTGCAGTCGTCGGCGGCGGGAATGGACTGGCTCCTCGTCCCGTCGGTGATCGACTCGAATATCACGATCACGACCGCCTCGGGCGTTCTGGCCGACCAGGTCTCCGAACACGGCCTGGCGCTGACCCTCGCGTGGCATCGGAATCTCCGTTCGTTTATCCTCGACCAGGCGGTTCGGGCCGAAAACCCCGACTGGCGCAGATTCAAACGAAAGCCGACCCGCGACCTGACCGAAAAGACGGTCGGAATCGTCGGTCTGGGAGGCGTCGGCCGCCGCTTCTCGGAAGTCGTCCGTCCCTTCGCGCGGAAGATCTGCGCCGTCGACCTCTACCCGGAAAACAAGCCCGCCGCGGTCGACGAGCTATGGCCGGCCGACCGGCTCGACGACCTCCTGGAAGCGAGCGACGTCGTCTTCCTTTCGCTCCCCCTGTGCGAGGCGACCCGCGGAATCTTCGGCCGCGCGCGCCTGTCGCGGATGAAAAAAGACGCGCTTCTGGTCAATATGGCGCGCGGGCCGCTGGTCGATTCCGACGCCCTGGCCGAACGGATCGCCGACGGCCGGCTGGCCGGCGCGGTGATGGACGTGACCTCGCCCGAACCGCTCCCGCCGAATCACCCCCTCTGGGATCTCCCCCAGGTACTGATCACTCCCCACGTCGGCGGACAGATCCGCTGGCGGTTCGACGACGTCTGCGACATCTTCTGCGAGAACGTCCGCCGCTACCTCGCCGGGGAACCGCTGATCAACCGCCTCTCCCCCGAGGGGAAACGACTCGGGTTCCCCCTCCGCAACGGCGAGACCCCGCTTTGGATCGATCTGAAACAGCGGTACTCGACCCGCGGCTGACCGCCGCGCCCTTTCCCCTTTTTTCGATTCCGCGCCGCTTGGGTCTTGTTTTGCGGCGCGCCTCCTCGTAGAATAAAAACAGGATTGAAGTTATGTTCTTTCGGCGCGCATTCCGCCCGCCCGGCGCGGCGCGCCCCTTCACGCGTTAGGAGAAAACCATGCGCCGATTCCTTTCCGTTCTCTTCCCCGTCCTGGCGGCCGTTCTTCTTTGCGGCGCCCCCGCCAAAGCCGGCGACTCGATTCTGGCGGCCAACGACCTGGTGAGCGATCCCTCGTTTATGGTTCATCAGGAACTGATCCGGCAGATCGACGCCGCCTCGGCGGCGTGGCGCGAGACGTACGAAAACGTCAAGTCGACCGCCGATGTCGAAAGTTACCAGGAGGCGCACAAGGCGTTTTTTCTGAAAAACCTCGGCCGTCTCTGGGAAAAGGCGCCGCTCAACCCCCATGTGACCGGCGCGATCAGCCTGCCGGAATACCGGGTCGAAAAGATCGTTCTTGAAACGCTCCCCAATTTCTACGCCACCGGAACGATGTTCCTGCCGAAAGTCGAAAAGTTCGCCCCCCCCTATCCGGGTCTTTTGATTGTCTGCGGGCACTGGCAGAACGGGAAAGCCGCCTACGACCACCAGACTCTGGCGGCGCTGGGCGCGATGAACGGCCTGGCCGTCTTCGTCTTCGATCCGATCGAACAGGGAGAACGGTTCCAGAACTTCGACGACGAGGGAAAAATGACCTTCTGGGGAACCGCGGCGCACAACATGCTCGGCGCGACCTCGATGCTTCTGGGACGGAACACCGCCACCTTCGAATTTTGGGACAATTCCCGCGCGCTCGACTACCTGCAGTCGCGCGCCGACGTGATCCCCGACAAACTCGGCGTGGCGGGGAACAGCGGCGGCGGAACGCAGACTTCGTATCTCATGGCGCTCGACGACCGCGTGGCGTGCGCGGCGCCCTGCTGCTTCCTGACCGGCTTCTACGGCTATCTGACCCACACTCTCAACCCGCAGGACGCCGAACAGAACGTCTTCGGCCAGGTGGCGTTCGGGATGGACCATCAGGATTACCCGATTATGCGCGCCCCGAAGCCGACGTTGATGTGCTGCAAGACAAACGACTTCTTCTGCACCGACGACACCTGGACCAGCTTCCGCCTCGCCAACCGGATCTACTCGCGTCTCGACGCCCCCGAAAAGCTTTCGATCGTCGAAATCGAAGGGGGGCACGGCTATGCTCCCGAAGTCTACAACGCCACGATCCGCTGGATGGTCCGCTGGCTGACCGACCGGACCGAACTGACATACGCCATTCATCCCGACACGATGGTTCCGATCTTCCCGGAAGAACAGCTGAACTCGATCGACGACCCGAAAGGGGTGATGTCGCTGCCGGGCGCGCGGACGACGTACGATCTGAACCGCGACCTGGCCGGGGAGCTGACGGCCGAACGCGCCGAAAAGCTCGCCGGGCTTTCGGCGGAAGAGTTCGCCTCGCTCGTCCGCAGGACCGCGGTGATCGCCGAGCCGGACGCGATCGCCCCCGCCGAAGAGATCGCCGACCGGACCGGCTCGGGGGATCTCATCTATAAGACCGCGCCGGGGATCTACTGTCCCGTCCGTCCGGCGTACGCCGACTCCCAGGGAGAGACGCTCCGTCTGATCGTCACCTCGCGGGGGCGCCGGTCCGACGAGGTCAAGGACCTGATCGACTCCCTGGACGCCGCCGACGGCCCGGTCTGCGCCGTCGACCTGCGCGGATGGGGTGAAACACAGAACGTCGGCAAGGAGTACTTCCGCTACGATCATTTCGGCACCGACGGGATCGACTTCTACTGCGCCTATCTCCTCGGGAAGAGCTACGTCGGAATGCGCGCCGAAGACCTGATCGCCGCGGCGAAATCGCTCAAAGAGAAGTTCGGCGGCAAGAAGATCGAACTGGTCGCCGACACCGCGTCGGCGGGAATCGTCGCGCTGCACGCCGCGGCCGCCGCACCCGGCCTCTTCGAAACAGTCGCGCTCGGCGAGCCGATTCCGACCTGGACCGAACGGGTCGACGCCGCCCCGCAGCCGATCCCGATGACCGACCTGATCCACGGCGTTTTGACCGAATACGATATCGACGATCTGATCCGGTTCGTGCAGTGAACCGCCGGGAGATGAAAAAAGCGGAATCACCGAAAAAGTGATTCCGCTTTTTTTGCGCTCGCCCGGCGGCCCCGTTACCCCTCTTCGGCGGTTTCCTCTTTGAGAAGATCCCAGAGGGCGTCCATCGACTGCGGAATCACTTTCAGACTCCCGCACGTCGTGACGAAATTGGTGTCGCCGTTCCACCGGGGAATGATATGCCAATGAAGATGGCCGGGAAGCCCCGCGCCGGCGACCCTTCCCAGGTTCAGCCCGACGTTGAACCCCTCGGCGTTCACCGTCTTCTCTAAACGGGAGATCCAGCGCGTGACCGTTTCCAGAATTTCGGCGCGCTCTTCGGCGGTCAGCAGATCGAGCCGGCCGACATGGCGCTTCGGGGCGACCAGAAGATGCCCGTTGTTGTAGGGGAACCGGTTGAAGAGGGTGATGCTCGAGGCGGTTCGTTCGAGAATGTAGCGGTCTTTGTCCGCCGCCGGGTCGGAAACCGCGCCCTGACAGATGAAGCAGTCCGGGTCGCCGCCGGGAAGAATATTTAAAACTTCTTCCTTTTTCGGCTTTTCGGCCCCGCCGATGTACGCCATCCGCCACGGGGCCCAGATCACGTCAAGACGATTTTCGCGTTCGTTCATTCTTCGGAGGAATCGGAATTCTTCGCTTTATCGTCGGCGTCTTTCAGCGCGCCTTTGACCTGGGAATCGACGTCGTTGACCCCCTTTTTGAACTCGACGACGCTCTTGCCGAGCGAACGCATCACGCTCGGAAGACGGTTGCCGAACAGAAGCAGGGCGATCAGCAGGACAATGATCAGCTGCATAGGGCCGGGTGAAAACATGGCGTAAACCTTTCTTATGTCGTCTGAGACCGCCCGGCGGGCGGCCCGAATGAGGAATCGGTGAAAAACGCGTCTCGTCGGCGGCGCGCGGGAGGCGCCCCCGCATAAAGACCCTCTCCGATTTTACACGGATACCGCCGGATTGTCAAATACCCCGCGCCCGAAAAAAGGGGGGAAGACGGGGATTTCGCGGCGTTTGCCGACGGAAATTCGGCGTGCGGAATCATTTTTCGCCCCGTCGGCGGCGCGGGCGTTCTTTCGGGCGCCGCTTCCCGTTTCCCTGTTATTTTTCAGGCGGAATGTTATAATTCCGGAGTGGAAATTCATTTTGTCCGCCCCGCTTGAAAAACGAAGGAGTCATTCCCGACCATGGCAGCAATCCAACCCGAAGTGATCAACAATCCCCGCGTCCTCTCCGAGCGCCTGGGGGCGCTCCGCCGGGAGGGAAAGACGATCGGCCTGGTCCCGACGATGGGAGCCCTCCACGAAGGGCACCTGAGTCTGGTCCGCCGGAGCAAGAGTCTCTGCGACGTCACGGTCGTCTCGATCTTCGTCAACCCGACCCAGTTCGCCCCGGGCGAGGATTACGAGAAGTACCCCCGCGTTCTGGACGCCGACCTGGCCTGTCTTGAGTCGGTCGGCGGGGTCGACTTCGTTCTGGCTCCCGCGCCGGCGGACATGTATCCCGAAGGGTTCGACGCGCACGTTCATATCGGGGGGGTGACCCGGCGGCTCGAAGGGGAGTTCCGCCCCACCCATTTCGACGGCGTGGCGCTGGTCGTTCTGAAACTCTTCAACATCAGCCGCGCCGACACCGCGTTCTTCGGTCAGAAAGATTATCAGCAGGCGGCGGTCATTCAAAAGATGGTCCGCGACCTGAACCTGCCGATCGATATCCGCGTCTGCCCCATCGTCCGCGAGGCGGACGGTCTGGCGATGAGCAGCCGGAACAAGTATCTTTCGGAAAGCGAACGGAAGGAGGCGCCGATTCTGAAAAAGTCGCTCGACCTCGCCGCACGGCTGGTCAGCGGCGGCGCGACCGACGCCGCGGAGATCAAATACCGAATGCGAGCCCTGATCGAAACGGCCCCCTCGTCGGCGATCGACTACATTTCGATCGCCGACCCCGACACGCTCGAAGAGCTCGACGCGGTCGAGGGGAGCGCGGTCATTCTCCTGGCGGTGAGGATCGGCACGACGCGCCTGATCGACAACATGATTTTACCGTAAACCTGTAATACGGAGATTCCCGTTATGCGGCAGACCCTCTTTTTCATTCCGACCGAAATTCTCGGTCTCCCCCTCTTCGGGGTGGGAATCCTCTTCTGGCTGATCGTCGTCTATTTCCTGTGGCGCGTCGTTCGGAATCTGCTGATCGATCGCAAACCCGGCGAGATGGTCAGCGATATTCTCATCGGTGCGGTCGCGGTCGCCATCGTCGTGTGGATCGCTCCGTCGCTCAACTTCGGACAGGGGCTTCCGGTACGCGGGTACGGCGTCTTTCTGATGCTCGGGATCGTGACCGCCTCGCTTTTCGCGATCCGCCGCGCAAAGAAAAAATGGAATATTCCTCCCGAACTGATCGTCTCGATCGTTCTGGTCGAAGTGGTCTCGGGAATCATCGGCGCGCGCGTCTTCTACGTGGCGGAATATTGGCGGTCGTTCGTCGTGCGCGACATCGGCCAGACGGTCGATCTCGGCGCGACGATCCGCGGGATCTTGAATTTAACGCAGGGGGGGCTCGTCGTCTTCGGCTCGATCATCGGCGGAATCGCGACGACCCTCGTCTATCTGCGAATGAAAAAACTCCCTCTCCTGGCGACGATGGATATTTTCTCCCCCGCGCTGATGATCGGCCTTGCGATCGGGCGGATCGGCTGTTTTATGAATGGCTGCTGTTTCGGCGCGGTCTGCGACGCCGTCCCGCCGGGAGTCGTCTTTCCGGTGGCGAGTCCGGCCCACTGCTATCAGATGGAACACGGACAGGCTTCCCTCGGCGGATACAACCTCTTTATGCCGAAAGAAAAAAGCGGCGCGCAGGACAAAACCCTCTTCCGCCTGAAAAAGAAGGACGAGGGGCTGATGGCGCTTTCCGCCGATCCGATCACGGTCGAGTCGGTCGACGCCCGAAGCGCCCCCGAAGAGGCGGGGCTCCGTCCCGGAATGACGATCCTCCGCGTCGGCGCGCTCCTCCCCCTTGAGGGGGAACCGTCCGACGACGACGTCAAAAAGGCGGCGATGATCACGCCGGTCGGCACGCGCGGATATCTGAGCTTCCTCTACAAAGTCGGGTTCCCCGCCTGTCCGCCCTATTTGATTCTCGACGTGGCCGACCCGCCCGCCGCCGAGGGGGAAGAGGGCGCCGGGAACGCCGACCGAAACGCGGAAACGCCGGACGCGCCGAAGACGCGCCGTGTCGTCTTCCGCCCCGGCCCGTTCGACGTGCGGGCGGTGCACCCCACGCAGCTATACAGTTCGGCTCTGGCGCTCCTGCTGGCGGCGGCCCTCTGTCTTGCCGATCGGCTGGTGAAGAAAGACGGCTTCGTCTTCGCGCTGATGCTGATCTGCTATCCGGTCTGCCGTTTCCTGATCGAACTGGTCCGCACCGACGAGCCCTCCTTTATGGGAACGGGTCTTTCGGTCTCGCAGTGCGTTAGTCTGCTGGTCCTTCTGATCGGCGCGGCGCTGATGGTCTACGCCCTTTCGCGGCGCGGCGCCCCCGCGTTCGAAGGAATGTTCCCCCCCACCGACGACGAGGCGAAAGCGTGAGACGGCTTCCCTTTCAGCCCCGGCCGCGGCGATTCCCTCCCCGACGGCGCGAAGGGATCATTCTCTTCGTCGTGACGGTGGTGATCGCCGCGCTGGCGCTCGGCGGGATGTCTCTTCTGGCGCTGATGCGGGTCGAACTCGAAGCGACCCGGCATCGGCTCGACGACCTCGATTTGGAAAACACCTCCCGGTCGGCCGCGGCGCTGACCGTCGCGCTGAGCGGGATGACTCCCGCCCAGCGCGAGCGGTTGGGAGGAATTTACGACAACCGCGCGCTCTTCTGCAACCGCGTCGTTCTTCCGACGGTCGACGGGGGGACGGGGGCGGCGTGGACGATCCTCTCCCCCCGGCTCGAGGCGGAAAGATCCGGCGTTCGGTACGGTCTGGTGAATGAGTCGACCCGTCTGAACCTGGCCGCGCTCCTCGAGTGGGACCGCGAGACTCCCGGCGCGGCCAAAGAGACGCTGATGCGCCTCCCCGGAATGACCTCGGTGATGGCCGACTCCCTCCTGGACTGGATCGATCTGGACGAGGCGACCCGTCCCGACGGGGCCGAAGCCTCCTATTACGCGTCGCATCGGCTGACCTATTCCCCCCGCAACGCGACACCCGTCTCGCTCGACGAAATTCTCCTGGTGCGCGGAATCACGCGGTATCAGATTTACGGCGTCGACACGATGTATAACTATTCCGGCGGCGCGCGCGACAGGTCGACCGCCGCCGACGCCGCCCGCGAGAGCGGACCGATCGGTTCGCTCGGCACCTCGGCCGCCAACGCGCGGGGAATGCGCGGCGGAGTGGCCGGCGTCCCGGACGGAGACGCCGACACCGAAGTCACCATCCCCTGGTCGCGTCTTTTGACCGTCTTCAGCGCCGAGCGGGACGTCGATCCCGACGGGCGGACGAAGATCGACCTGAACGAAAAAGACCTCCGGTTTCTTTACGACGAGTTGGACGCCGCGCTCGGCGAGTCGGCCGCCGCGTTCGTGGTTCTCTGCCGGCAGTACGGACCCGCTCCCGGTGCCGCGCGGGATTCCGCCGCGGCGCCGAAAGAAAGCGACATCGACTTCGGGCTCCCCGCCCGATGGACGTTCAAAACGCCGCTCGACGTCGCCGGCGCCTCGGTCCGCGCGGGGGGAAAAGTCTACGCCTCGCCGATTTCGGATCGGCGCGAAAGCGTGACCGCGCTTTTCGAGTTTCTCGACTACGCCTCGGTCGGCTCGTCGGCGGTGATCGTCGGACGCGTCAACGTGAACGAGGCGCCCCGCGCTGTTCTGGGCCTCGTTCCGGGTCTCGACGATACGGCGGTGACCCGAATCCTCGATTCCCGCCCGACCCCGGGCCGGCCGGTTCCGAAAGCGTACCGCCACGCCGCGTGGCTCTTCGCCGACGGGATCGTCGACCTCGATCGGATGAAACGGCTTTGGGGAAAGCTGACGGTCGGCGGCGACGTCTTCCGCGCGCAGATCGTCGCGTTCTCCGAAACGTCGGGAGCGGCCCGCCGCGCCGAAATCGTCGTCGACGCCTCGGTGATCCCGCCGCGCCAGGTCTTCTACAAGGATCTGACGATGCTCGGACGCGGATTTTCGGACGACGTCCTCCTGGGCCGGAGAACGAGCGTGTCGGACGCCGCGCCTTCGCAGATCGGAACACTGTCGTCCGGCGCCGCGCCGGATGGGGGTCTTCCCCCGCCGGGGGACGATCCGTTCGAATCGATCGAGGGGCTGACCCCGCCGTAGAAAGTACAAACGAGATGACCGATACCGAAAAGAACAATCCCGACGACGAACGGCTTCGTCTGAAATTCAACGACGCGCTCGAAAAGGCGGAAGACGGAGACCCCGCCGCCCAGCTCGAGGTGGGCCGCCTCCTCTTCGAAGGGGTCGGCGTCAGGCGGAACCGCGGCGAGGCGGCCCGTTGGTTCGAAAAGGGATTCCGCACCTGTCGAAAGCTCGCCGAAACGGGCGATGCCGACGCCCTCTTCGTCCTGGCCGGCTGTTACGACGACGGAACCGGCGTCTTCCGCGACGACCGGAAAGCGACCGAACTCTACCGAAAGGCCGCCCGCGCCGGAAGCGCCCGCGCCGCGTATCGGCTCGGAACGCGCTGCGCGCTCGGGCTCGGCGCGCCGCGCGACGAGGCCGCCGCGCTTGCGTGGTACAAAGCCGGCGCCGAAGGGGGAGACGCCGACGCCTGCCGCGCGCTGGCGCTCGCCTGCGCGCGCGGCGAGGGGTGCACCCCCGACCCGGCCGAGGCGCTCGCTCTGCACCGGAAGGCCGCCGACGGGGGGAACGGCCCTTCGTCCGCCGATCTGGCCCGCGCCCTTCTGAACGGCGACGGGTGCGATCGGGACGTTCCCGGCGCGGTTCTCTACTTCACCAAAGCGTTCGAACAGGGCGTCGTTTCGGTCGCGGCCGATTTGGGGCTTCTCTATTACGACGGCAGGGCGGAAGACGCCGATGCCGAAAAGGCCGCCCTCTGGCTGGGCCGTGCGGTCGAATCCGGCGAGACGTCCGCGTTCTGCGCGTACGCCGACCTCCTCCGAAACGGGCGGGGGGTCGCGCGGGACGCAAGGCGCGCGAATTTTTTGATACACGAGGCCGCGCTCGACGGAGACGCCCCGGCGCAGTTCGAACTCGGCCGGCTCTACTTCGAGGGCCGGGAAGTCGCCGCGGACCGCGAAAAGGGAATCCGCTGGTGGAAGGAATCGGCGTATAACGGGTTTCCCCCCGCGCGGCGGCGGCTCGCCGAACTGGGGTTTACCGAGGCGGACTGGACCGACCCGGACGATTTGTATGACGATGATGATCAGTTTTCCCCCGACGAGGAGTGAGACCGTGCGCGCTGTTCGGCTTTCGGCGTTCTTTGCGGCGCTTTTGATCTGTCTGTGGAGTCTCCCCGGCGCGGCGCGCGCCGACGACCCCCTTTCGCTCTGCGACATTCAGGTCGACCGCGCGGGGAAAACGCTCTACCTTCTCGAAAGCGGTCCGCGCCGCCTGGCGGCGGCCGACGCCGGGGGGAACGCGCCGATTCTGCGCGTCGACCTTCCGTTTACGCTGGTCAGGATGCGCTTCCTTCCGGGGGAAGAGCGCCTTGCCGTTGTCGGCGGTCTGCCGGAAGGAAAGGTCGCGCTCGTCCGCGTAAAGGACGAGCGCGGCGCCGACGCGGCGCCGACGGTCGAAAAGGTCTTTGACGCCGGACATTCCCCCTCGGACGTCGCGGCCTGTCAAAACGGGGACCGGCTTCTCCTCTACGTCGCCGACCGATTCGCCGGGTTGATCCGCGAGATCGACGGAAAGACGGGGGAAATCCTCCGCACCTTCGACGGCGGGCGGGAACCGGTCGCCCTTCGCGTCACTCCCGACGGCCGGTATCTGGCGGTCGGCTCTCTCCTGCCGGAAGACCCCGCCGACGTGGCGCAGACCTCGTCCCGCGTGCGGATCGTCGAGCTGGCGAGCGGCGAGACGACCCCGGTCTCTCTGGAAAACGGGATCAGCAATCTCTGCGATCTGGAACTCTCTCCCGACGGCCGACTGGCAATCGTGACCGCCACGCGCGGAAACTACCGAACGATCACCAGTCAGGTCGAGGGGGGCTGGATCGTCGACAATGTGATCGTCGTGGTCGACATCGAGCGGAAAAAGCCCATCGAGACGTTCGCGCTCGACAACCAGTACCGCGGCGCGCCGAACCCGTGGGAGATCCGCCTGGGGAGCGACGGCGCGTTTCTGGCGGTCGGGATCGCCGGCAGCGGCGAGGTCGAACTGATTTCGGTTCCCCGTCTCTACGAGATGATCAACTACCGTCTCCCCGAAGAGATTCGGCGGACGGCTTCCCCCGCCGAACACCTCCTTCCGTTTAAGACGCGCTTTACGTTCGGACTGGCCGGAACGCGGTCGGTCGCGATGCACGGCGGCACCGTCTGGACCGCGTCCTATTTCGACGACGCGGTCGGGCGGGCGGAAATCCGGATCGATCCCCAGCGGCTCGACGGCGAAGACGGCGACCGCGGGTATCCCCGCAAACCGAAAGCGGTCGGCGGCGGCGACGCCCCTTTCGCGCCCGGTTCCCCCCTGCGCTGGATCGAGCTGGAGAGCCTCGCCCCCGCCGAGGGAGTGACGGTCGAACGCGCGCTGGCCCGTCTGGCCCCCGCGCCGGAAGAGACCGCCGCGCGGCGCGGCGAGCGTCTCTTCTGCGACGCGCTGATCTGCCGCGAGCACTGGCAGAGCTGTATTACATGCCACCCCGACGCGCGCGCCGACGCGTTAAGCTGGGACCTGATGAACGACGGAACGAATAACCCGAAGAATACCAAAAGCCTCCTCTTCTCGCACGAGACGCCCCCCTCGATGATCACCGGAGTGCGGCCCGACGCCGAAACGGCCGTCCGCGCCGGAGTGGTCCATATCCTCTTCAGTCATATTCCCGAAGAGGACTACTGCGCGATGGACGAGTATCTCAAGTCGCTCCGTCCCCTGCCGAGCCCGCGTCTGACCGGCGGCGGCCTGAGCGCGTCGGCCCGGCGGGGGAAGCGTCTCTTCGAAAGCTCCCGCACCGGCTGCGCCGACTGCCACAACGGCGAGTATTTCACCGATATGATGATGCACGTTTCGGCGAGTCAGGATCCGTTCGAGCCGCGCCGCGAGTTCGACACCCCCACCCTGCGCGAGGTCTGGCGAACCGCCCCCTATCTGAGCACCGGGCACTGGCTCACGCTCCGCCAGACGCTCAAAGATGGGGGGCACGGAAATTCGGACGGCCGGCTCGACCGGCTGACCGACGAAGAGTTCGACGACTTGATCGAATATGCACTCTCACTTTGATTCCCGATCGGGATCGGAAAGGAATTTTTCTATGACGCGTTTTTCGCCGGCACGCGCGGCGGTTTTCTGCTTCGCGCTTCTTTTGGGACTCGGCCCTGCCGCCGGGTGCAGAGATTCGAAGAGCCCGGCGACCGGCCGGACGGGGGGCGAGTCAGCCGACGCGTCGGCGGCCGAAAAGCCCGCCGCGGAAACGCCGCCGATTTCCGGACCGGCGCTGATCGTCTTCTTTTCCCGGACGGGTGAGCAGCACGGCGTCGGGGTGATCGAAAAGGGGAACACCGCGATTATGGCCGAAATGCTCGCCGAAAAAACCGGAGCGGACCTCTTCGAGGTCGTTCCGAAAGACGATCGCTATCCGACGGACGACTACCGCAGGCTGACCGACGTCGGGAAGCGGGAGCAGACCGAAAAGGCGCGTCCCGAATATGTCGGCCCGACCCCCGATCTGTCGAAATACAAAACCGTCTTTTTCGGCTCCCCGGTCTGGTGGGGGGATTGGCCGATGATCATGTACACCTTCTTCGAAAAAAACGCCGACGTTCTCGCCGGAAAGACGCTCGTCCCCTTCGCCACCCACGAAGGCTCGGGGCTTTCCGGGTTCGACCGGAAACTGGCCGCGGTCTGTCCGAAAGCGGCGGTCGCCAAGGGACTGGCGGCAACCGGAACGGAATGCCAGAAGGACCGTGAAAGCGTCCGCGTTAAGATCGACGG
>CACXFR010000147.1 GCA_902766935.1 uncultured Planctomycetota bacterium
GATCTGGCAGCAGGTCGTCGTGGTGGTGTAGAAGTCCATATCGTGGATATGGATATCGCCGCTGTCGTGCGCTTCGGCGAATTCCGGACGCATGACGTTGACCTTGAAGAAGTGCTTCGCCCCTTCCGACCCGTATTTGAGCATCATCCCCATCGCGGTGTTGCCGTCGATATTGGCGTTCTCGCGCTTGATATCGCTGTCGTCGGCGTCTTTGAAGGTGATGTCGGTATAGGTCTTCATCAGCCAGGAGTTCTGTTCGCGCACCTTGCTCCGCTCTTTGCGGTACCGGCTGTACTGAAGCGCGGTGATCACATGACCCGACTCTTTCAGAACTTCTTCGACCCGGTCTTGGATCTCTTCGACGCTCGGCTCGGCGAGACCTTCGGCCAGAAGGCGCTTGCTCACGCGATCGGCCAGTTCGGAAAGGTATTCGTCCGACTGATGCTGACGATTGGCGTCAAACGCCTTGCGCATGGCATCGGCGATTTTCTGTTCATCAAAAGGGACCTCACGGCCATCGCGCTTAACGATATACTCAATGCGGGCGGGGAACTGATTCGAATTATCGGATGAGGGCAATACTGAATCTTTGCGACAAATGACTGACATTCTAAACTTTGCTCCTGTTTCGAGGTGACGTTGATTGGAACCGGATAAACCGGACGTTCGATACTGAGCAAGCCGCCGGCGAGAAGGAAACGCGGCATCTTGCCGAAAGGCGCCGTTCGGCGCCCACGTTTAGACTCCCTTCCATCCGCTCAACTCGCAGATTCTCGGAGGAATCGGCGGCGCAGATCCGATTGATTCACCGTTTGAGGCTCCTGAATCCGACCTGGCTCACGCGGCAGGGCCGCCGCGCCCGTTTTTCCGAATTTCCTATTTATAGAACTATATATAGGATTAACGGCCACCAAATTCCTGTATTTAGTAGCAGTATACATCATAAATCGTATCATTACCAGAGGTCAATTAGAAAAAATCTAAAAATTTCCCCCTCCGGAAGGGGTAAAATCGCGTTTGAGCTCGGCATAGCAAACGTTAAAAATTTTTAAAAATTTTTTGGCCCGCCGAATTTTCGCGAGTTCAAAAAGAAACATGGGTAAAAGAGGGAAATTGGGCGTGTCACTCGATCGAAATTTTCGGCTTTTCGATCGAATCGAACGGAGCGAAACATTGAAATTCGGTCGCTTGCGCCGTAAAATGGCCCCTAAAGCCTTAATAAACGTTGTTTTTCGCACAATCCGAACCGAATTCACAGACTCCGGAGTGTTTTGATGAGATTCGTTCCCTTTCTCCTCCTTGCGGCCGCAGGTCTTTTCCTCGGTGAAACCGCCGCCGCGCAGGAATCCGACGCTCAGCCGACCCTTTCGGTCGCGCTGTACCGCTCCGCCGATCCCGAACCGCCGGCGGCGGTTCGTTTCGTCCGAACCGAACCCGGCGGTGATGCGCAGGTTTTCGCGTCGATGACGATTCCTTCCGGAACGCTCGCCTCCGAAAAGGACGGCAGGGTCGTTCTTCAGACCGCGGGGTACCGTCTGACCGCCTCGCCGTCGGGCGATTCCCCCTTCCTTCTCCTGGACGTGCAGCCGGTCTCCGACGGAGCGCAAACCCGCCTCGATAAGATCACCCTCCCCCCGATCCGCTTTGAAACGGCGGCGCCGGAAACGCTCCGCGCGTTCGGCAGCGGCGGTCTCTCTCCGCTCGACGCCCGCCGGGGAAGCTACGCGTTTCTGGGGCTCGTCAATCCCGAGACAAACGCCGGACTCCTTGCCGGCTGGCTGACCGGCCGAAAGGGGAGCGGCGTCTTTTTTGCCGAGGGCGGGACGGAGCACGCCTCGATCGCCGGACAGATCGATTACGGCGCCCTCCCCCTCCCCGCCGAATCGGACGCGGGCGAGACGATGATTCTCGGCGTATTCGACGATCTGCGCGACGGACTCGAAGCGTACGGCGACGCGCTGGCCCGCCGGAACGGCGTTCGGCTGAAACCCGCGCCGTCCGGTTACTGCACCTGGTACTGCAATAAAAACGGCGGCTGCGGCACCGAAGAATCGACCGCCGAGTTCGCGAAAGTCGCCGCCGAAAAGCTCGTTCCGTACGGGATGGACTTTTTCCAGATCGACGACGGCTGGCAGCTCGGCGCGGGAACGAACGGACCGCGGAAGAATTTCACCGCCCACGATCCCGAAGGCCCCTATCATTCCGGACTGAAAGAGACCGCCGACCGGCTCGCATCGCTCGGTCTGACGACCGGGATCTGGTTTATGCCCTTTTCGGGAAACTTCGACGACCCCTGGTACGCCGACAAACAGGATCTCTTCGTCCGCAGCGCGATCGACTACCCTCTTCCCGGCGAGACGAACACGCGCCGTTTCCCGAGTATCGACCAGAAGAAAGACGCCCCCTACGAATCGTTCTGGGGGGGAACCTCTCTCGATATGTCGAACCCGAAGACACGCGAATATGTCGCCGACGAGGTGAGCCGTATCGTAAAAGAGTGGAACTGCCGCTACTTCAAAATCGACGGGTTGTGGACCGGCGCCGCGATCGAACAGCTCTACGTCAACGACGAATACCTTCCCGACGACATCGGCAGCCAGCGTTTCTTCGATCCGGCTCTTACGAATATCGAGGTCTACCGGCTCGGTCTGGAAACGGTTCGAAAGGCCGCGGGAGACGACGTCTTCATCCTGGGATGCAACGTCTCGCAGAATATGCGCGTCATGAACGCGTCGATCGGCTATGTCGACGCGATGCGGATCGGGCCGGACAACGGCGCGTCGTGGGAAGGAATCTGCCGCGGGCCGTGGCGCGCGACCAACCGCTACTTCTACAACGGCCGCGTCTGGTGGAACGACCCCGATCCGGTCTACGTCCGGGACGAGATTCCCCTCTCCCACGCTCAGACGATCACCTCGTGGGCGGCCATCAGCGGTCAGCTCTACGCGTTCAGCGACTGGCTTCCCGATCTTTCCGATGAACGGATCAACGTCCTGCGCCGCACCATGCCGAACCATCAGCGGAAAACCGCCCGCCCGGTCGACCTGTTCACCTCCGATCTGGCGCGTGTCTGGGTTCTGACCGACCCGGCCGCCGAAAACCGTCTCCCCCGGCGCGACGTGATCGGAATCTTTAACTGGAACGGAACCGACGCCGAGTCGTTCCGCCTTTCCGCCGAAACGCTCGGGATACCGGAAGCTAAGGAGTACGCGCTCTACGATTTCTGGGGAGATCGGTTCCTCTCTGGCGGCGGGAGTGCCGGCGCGATCGACATTTCCGTCCCCCCCGTCTCGTGCCTGATCGCCTCAGCCCGTCCGGTCACCGACGACCGGGCGATACTGCTGAGCACTTCGCGGCACGTCACCCAGGGGATCATCGAAATCGAAAAAGAGACTTGGGATCCGAAAACAGAGACCCTCGCGATCGAAATCGATCCGCTCAAAGGAGCACTGGCCGAAGAACTTCCGTATCAGCTTCGTCTCTGGCGGCCCGGACCCGCGCAGAACGTCGCGGTCGTCCTTTCCAACGGCGCAAACGCGCGGGCCGAGGCGGAAGAAGCCGGACGCGGAACGCTCTACCGCGTCACCCTTCCCCGTCTGAGCCGCGCCGACGCCGAAAAGGGGCTTTTCCGCGTCGAGGCCGCCTTCCGCTGAGCGCGAGAGCGCTCCGCCGCGGAATCTCCGGCCCGCCCGCGAGTGGGGGCGGTTACGCCGTCATCCCCTTGGTCAGCGCCATGAAGGCGGTTTCGAGGTTGATCTCCTCTTCGCGGAACGTGCGGATTCGATACCCTTCGGCGATAAGACGGGGGAGAAGTTCCGCGTACGCGTCGAGCGCCACCCCCTTTTTGACCGTCACCACAATCTGTCCCTTCTTCAAATCGACCGATTCGACCTCGGGCTGATCGGAGAGGAATTTCGCCGCGGCGTCGGCTCGGCGGCCCGCCGGACCGCCGTCGGCCGAATCGAGAAGCTCCACGATCAGAACCGGACGGTCGCGCACCTTTCTCATAATTTCGCTCACTTCGGCGTTGACAAGCAGATCCCCCCGTTCGATGATGCCGACCTTATTGCAGATATCCGCCAGCTCCGGCAGGATATGGCTCGAAACCATAATCGTCTTCCCCCGGCCGCCGAGGCGCTTTAACAGCTCGCGCATCTCGATCCGCGCGCGCGGGTCGAGTCCGCTCGCCGGCTCGTCCAAAAGGAGTACCGCCGGGTCGTGCAGCAGGACGCGCGCCAGGCCGAGCCGCTGGGTCATTCCGCGCGAAAGGCTCGTAACGAGCGCCTCGCGCTTGTACCCCAGATCAACCAGTTCGAGAACGTCGTCGCAGACCTTTTTCCGCGCCGCCCCGCGGATCCGGTACGCCGAGGCGAAGAACTCGAGATACTCGATCACCTTCATATCGTCGTAAACGCCGAAGAAGTCGGGCATAAAGCCGATCTGCCGCCGAATCTCTTTCGGGCGCGTATAGATCGAAAGACCGCAGATATACGCTTCCCCCCACGTCGGCTGCAGAAGAGTGGCCAGAATCTTCATTGTCGTCGTCTTTCCCGACCCGTTCGGGCCGATAAAGCCGAAAAGATCACCCTCTTCAAGACTCAGGTTCAGGGCCTTGAGCGCAAATAGTTTGCCGTACTGTTTCGTCAGGTCTTCGGTTCGGATCATTTCCATCGATTCACCGCTCAGAATGGTTTCAGGGGTCGTTTGCCGCGAAGGGGCGTATAGTTTCTTTACGGCCGCTCTTCCTCTTTTTCGATACGATCGACCGGAATCCAGACGCGCGCCAAAGCGCGCCGTCGGCCGGAAAGCGGGATTACGCCGCGGTCGGAACTCACCGAAAGCGAAGTCTTTCCCGCGTCGACCTCGGCCAGAAGGAGCGCCCGTCCCGCGTCGAGCGCGTCAGTGGCGTCGAGCCGCGTCATTCCCTCGTTGCCGAGTCCCAGAGCGGCGCGCCCTCCCGCCAGACGGTAGAACGCCGCGACGCGGAGTATCGCCGCCGGGTCGGCCGACGTGTCGCTGTACCGCTCCCGATCCGGGGAGATCCGGGAGTCGGCGCCGCGGAGCTCAAACGGATTGTTCGAGCCGCTCAGCGTCCGCTGAACCGCGTCGGTTTTCGGCGCGGCGGGATCAAGCTCCGACTCGCCCGGCGGGAGGGTTCCCGTGAACCAGGCGTGTCCGCCGTAAATCAGAACCGCGTCTTTCATCGGCTCGTCGAACGGGTTGATCAGTTTTCCGTTCAGTCGGCCGTCCTCCTCGGTCAGCCGGACCGCGGCCGGCGTTCCTTCCCCCCGCCAGGAGGCGCAGAGCGAACGGGTCGAACGGATCGGAACGGGAAACCGATGCAGGGTCGCCCCGTCGAGAGTATATCCGTCGGAGGGAGCGGCGAACCCGCGGATCGGGGAGGAGATTCCTCCCAGACCGGTTCCGGCAAGCCCGAACCAGGTCAGTTCGGTCTTCGTGTCGGCCGCGTCGGCCGCCGGGGCGGCGGCCACTTCCAGCCGCGCGTCTTCGGGCGCGTAGATCCCGCCCCAGAGCGTCCCGCGCATTCCCCCCGTTTCGGCGTCGAAATCGACGATTTCGGCCACGTTCATTCGGTATTGCCGCGGGTGGGAGCGTCCCCCGAGCCAGACCGCCAGAAGGGAAAAAACGGCCAGCCAGACGGGAAGCGTCACCCAGGTGAGATTCGGTCGGCGGAGGACCCGATGGGTCACGAACCAGTCGGCCGGACCGACCGCCGCGACGAAAAGAATCATCAAAACGAAGACCGCCGAAAAGGGGAACGGACGGATATCGTCGAATCGGTCGAGCGCGCTGCGGAGCTGTCCGGCCAGATCGCGGTATCCCAACCGCATCAGGCCGGATTGACCCGGCGATGCGGTCAGACGTTCGACTTCCGAGGCGAAGATTTTCATTAAAAGTCCGTTCCGGCCGTTCCAGTCGGCCAACGGGGAGATATTCGGATCGGCCGCGAAAAAGAGACTCGTTCCGAATCCCGACGGACGGCGAGCCAGAAGAATATTCCCCTCTTCGCTCAGGTCAACCCGCGCGTCGGACGACGGCGGGACGAGCCGGGGAAACGTCAGGTAGGGGGAATCGAGCGTGCCGAGCATCACCAGGTTTTTCGCCTTCGGCACAAAGCGGACAAGCGAAGGAGCCGCGCGCAGCTGCGCGGGATGCCGCGAATCGACTTCTCCCGGCACAAAATCGGCCAGAACGCCCCCGGGCGCCATCAGGTCGAGCGACTCGGCGCTTCCGAAAAGGACGGTTTTTCCTCCCAGAGAGAGCCACTCCTTTAAGACGGCGGCTCCCTTTTCCGCGCCGTCGAAAGCCGGGCGATCCGACGCGTTGAGAATGACCAGGTCGACAGCGTCGAGCCCGCCTGGCCGATCGGGAAGATCGTCGAGCGCACCGATCGAAACCGGAATCGGGGTCCGTTCCGCCGGAAGCTGCAAAGAGCTTAACATGGCGGCTGCGGCGTCGGCCTTTCCGCCGACGACCAGCCAGATCGGCTGCCGGGCGTCAATCGGTTTCGGAAAGAGAAACGCCTCGTCAACCGGCGCCGATTCCCCCCGGCGCAGGACGGGGGCGAGCCCTTCCGGCTTCAACACTCTCTCGGCCAGCGGAATATCGGAATCGGACGCGTAAAGGCTCACCGTCAGCGGCGCGCTCTCGCGTCCCGCCGCGAAAAGAAGATCGGCGCGGCACTCGCCCCGCGAAACGGCGACGGTCGTTTCGCGGCAGGTCGGCGTACCGTCCGGATCGCACGAAGTCAGCGCCACGCGGACCGTCTCCCCTTCCCCCCCCTCGGCGGTAAAGCGCACCGTAACCGGCGTCAGGTAACCGTCTTTATAACAGCCGTGAAATCCGACCTCCAGTCCGGTCAGTGCGACGTTCATCTCCGCGGCCGATAAGGTCCCCCAGAGGATCCCGCCGAAAAGAGCGGCCAGTCCGAAAACCAGGCGGAAGAGCGATTTCACGGTTTCTCCTCGTTCGGGCAAACGCAGACATACTTCCCGCAGCCGGGACATCCCGATCCGTACTTCTCGGTCAGCGCCTGAGTCAGATCGATTTCGGCGACGTTGGCGATCGTCGTCAGCCAGGCGATCACGTCGGCGAATTCGCCGCGGAGCTGCTCTTTCGTCTCGCTCCGCAGCGAGGTCGCCAGTTCCCCGATCTCTTCGATCAGCCACATAAAGGTCGCCTCGATGCCTCGTTCGGCGTCCTTTTCGTAATACATCTTTCGGATCAGCTCCTGAAATTCACGAAACGTAATCTCTTTCTTTTCGCTCACCGTTTTTTCCTCTTTTCCGGATTGTCGTTGAATAAAAACCGCACGCGCGAGGGTCAGGATTCGATCATCCCGCTTTCCCGCGCCTCCTTTTTGAGCTTTTCTTTTCCCGCCCAAATGGTGATATGATCCCACGGCAGCTCTTCGTCGAGCCGGTACGGGGTGTGGGCGATCGCGACGCGGTCGATTCCCGACTCCTTCTCGGCCTCGTCCCAGACGCGCCAGTCGAACATATCTTTCCATGCTTCGAATCGGGCTCCCTTCCGCCAGGCCAGCTCGACCACCCGCGCCACGCGGCGGTCGCCGCGCGCCAGAAGCCCTTCAAGGAGGCTCGCTTTGAGATAATGGTATTTCAGATCGACCGACCGGCCGCGCGGACGGGTTCGGAGCCGTTCGTGCGTACGATTGAAAACCTCCTCGGTCGCCATCGGCGCCCACTGGAGAGGAGTCTGCGGTTTCGGAATGAAATTCGAGACGTTCGCGACGACCGTCGGCCATTTCCCCCGCACTTCTTTTCCCAGTCGCGAAATCCTCTCGCACAGGTCGATGATCCCGTCGACGTCTTCGTCGGTCTCTCCGGGAAACCCGACCATAAAATACATTTTGATCCGATAGAACCCGTGCTCGAACGCGCTGCGGCACCCGTTGATCAGATTCTCGTCGGTCACCTTCTTGGCGATTTTCTTCCGCATCGAGTCGAGCGCCGCCTCCGGCGCGATCGTCAGCGCGCTCGAACGCTCCGTCGAAAGGCTCCCGACGACCTCCGAAAGCTGGTGGTTCACCCGCAGACTCGGAACCGCGACGGTGATTCCTTTCGGCGCGGCGCGCTCGGCGAACGCGCGCATCAGCTCGTCGAACTTCGGGTATTCGCTCGACGAGAGGGAAAGGAGGGTGACGTCGCTGGTGCCGGTTCGCCCGCAGGCGGCGATCGCCGACTCGACGATCGGCTCGACGTTTCGGAAGCGCAAAGGACGCTTGATCGTCGAGCTCTGGCAGAAGCGGCACTTCTGGGGGCATCCGCGCATAATCTCGATGGCGACGCGGTCCTGCACGCTTTCGACCAAAGGGACGACCGGCGAGGAGGGGGGCAGGTAATCGTTCAGACTCTTAATGATCGCCGGATAGATATACTCCGGCACTCCCGGCTCGGTCGGACGGGGGCGGCGGGCGCGCCCGCTCGGCGCGATTTCGACCGAATAGAATTCCGGCACGTACCCCCACGTAAAGCGGCGCGCCATTTTCAGGAGCATATCGCGGCGGATCTTTTTCGATTCCTCTTCCGGAATCGCGTACCAGCCGTCCGGCTTTTCCCCCCGATGCGACTCATAGGCGCGGGGAAGCCCCGCCTCTTCGCGGAGTTCGAGCCAGCAGTCGATCATCTCGATTTGGGCGGCCTCGCCGTCCCCGACCAGGAAAAAATCGATAAAGGGGGAGAACGGTTCCGGATTGAACGCGGCCGGCCCTCCCGCCATCACCAGGGGGTCTTCGGCACGGCGCTCTTCGCGGTGAATCGGAATCTTCCCCAGATCGAGCATCGTCAGGATATTCGTCGTGCTGAGTTCGTGCTGGAGGGTAAAACCGACGATATCGAACGACCAAAGGGGTGAAAACGTTTCGAGGGAATAGAGCGCCAGGCGGTTTTCCCGGAGTTTCGCTTCCATATCGGGAAACGGCGCGAACGCCCGTTCGCAGCAGAGGTCGGGCTCGGCGTTGACAATCGCGTAAAGGACCTGAAGCGCGTAGTTGCTCATCCCGATGGTGTAGGCGTCGGGAAACGCGAAACAGAACCGCCCCCGAAGATCGCGTGCTTTCTTGACGATTCGTCCGAGTTCCCCCCCGATATACTGTCCGGGGAGCTGGACGTCGGGCAGAAGGATCGATTCGACTTTCCGCCTCAGCTCCGGATCGAAGTAATAAGGTTTACTTCCCGCGCCCATGGATACCTTTGATGCCCCCGTCTGCAGTATAGAATAACGACAACCCGCCGTTTTATTTTATTCTATTTTATTTTCCTCAAAAGAAAAGCGCCGCTCTCACCCCCGCCGTCCGCCGTCCTCGAGACCGAAGCGCAGGATCCCCATTTTCCCCGCTCGGCATGATCGGCAAATTCGTCTTCGATTTTTGAGAAACACTCAAATTGCCGGATTATCCTCCGCGCGATTTCGTTTGATGTTTTAAACTTACATCGGGAGATGTACGTACGGACGCTTGATAAAAAAACAAAAGAGAATAAAATACATAAAATACCCAATATAAACGTTATTCAGAAAAAGGGAAATGTAATGAAAAAGAGTTATCTTTGGTTGCCCTGCGCAATTCTGGTTCTTCTTTCGGTCCTGACGCTGACCGTTTCGGCCGGCGCGTTCTGGCCCGGACATGGCGTCGTGGTCGGCGGATCGGGAGACTGCGACGCCTGCGAAACCGGCGCGCCGTGTTTCGGCCCCGGAGTACTTCTCCCCGGCGCCGGTCTGGCCGACGGCAACTTCGGCCGCCGCGCGATCCCCGCCCCGGTCTACTTCGCGAATACCTATCCGGAATACCTCTACGGCTCTCCGAACATCTACGCCGGGTTCGATCAATACGACACCGACGTCGCGTTCGTCAGCCCCGTCGTCAGCAAGTCCCCGTTCCACTACGACTATTACAACGACCAATACAATTACTCCCCCTACTACGGCAAGCGGTGGGATAAAAACTGGTATATCACCGACCAGGTCGCCTATCGTGCCGATGACGGCGACAGCGCGGGCGCAATGGGCGCCGAGGCGAGTTACGGCGATTCCTCGGCCCGTCCCCTTTCATTGACCAACGGCGCTGCGGCCGAACCCGCTCCGGCCGAAGCCCCGGCTCAGGCCCCGGCCGACGCCCCGGCGGTTCCCTCGAACGAATCGGCTCCGGCTCCTTCGGCCGAACAGCATATCACGCAGGTCTCCTACACCGTCAGCGCGACGGAAGACGCCTATCGCGGCCGGTTCATCTATAACTTCGAAAGCTTCTGCGACGACGATCCTCCCTGCTGTCTGGCTCGTCCGCTGGCCTGCCTGGCGCGCGTTCTTTTCGGCTGCCGTTCCTGCGGAATCTGCGGCGGCCGGGGCGGCTACTGCTGCGCGGCCTACAGCGGCCATGGCGGCTACGGCGGATTCAACTGCCCCGCGTACCGCGTCGGCGGCTGCGGCAAACCGTTCATCGATCCCTACGCCGCGCCCTACGCGGTCGGTACGCTCGGCGACTGCTGCGGCGGCATCTACGTCGATTCGTATGCCGAAGGGGGCGTTTTCGTTGACGAAAACTCCTGCGGCTGCGCCGGCGAAAGTTACGTCGATCCCGCCGGAGACGCCGCGGCCGACGAAACTGAAGAACCCGCCGCCGAAGAGGACGGGAGCATCTCGACCGAAGACGAACCCGCCGAGTCCCCGAAGGCCGACGAACCGGCTCCGGCTGACAAAGACTCGAGTCTGATCCCCCGCGCCGACGAGCCGGCCGATCCCTCTCAGCCGAGCGTTCCGACCCCCGGTACCGAAGACGAAAACGCCTTCCCCGGAATCCCCGAGCCGACCCTGAACAGCCGCGCGTCGAGCGCAGACAGAACCGTTGGAAGCATCCAGATGGCCGTTCCCGAAAACGCCGTGGTCATCATCAACGGCTACCGCACGAAACTCTCGGGAACCAACCGCACCTTCCTGGCCAAGAATCTCGTTCCGGGCGAAGTCTACTCGTTCGAGATCAAAGTTCTTGTGGAGAAGAACGGAAATGTCTATTCCGGCGTCAAAGAAACTGAACTGCGCGCCGGCGAAAGCGCCCAGGTCGCGTTCCGCGCCGCCGACTTCCGCCGCGACTCTCTGACCTACGCGTCGAAGTGACCGGCCCCGGCGCCGTAAACCGACAAAGCCCGCTTTCCTTTTCGGAAAGCGGGCTTTTTTATATACAAAGATCCGCGCGGGGCGAACTATTTCAGAAGCGCCGAATCGTTCAGGTTCAAAGCCGAACGAAGACCGGAAATCTCTTTCGGCGGATCGCTCCGTTTCCCCCGGCGATACGCCACATAATCGCTCCAGAGCCGATAATCGGCGCCGTAGTTTTTACGGGTCACCTTCGACATCGCGCTCATCGCGGCCAGGCGCAGCGCCCCGTCGTCAAGCGGTTCGTCCTGCATCGCCTCGGCCAGGAAATCGATCATCCGGGCGGAATCTCCCAGCTGCGGGGCGCTGTGCAAAAGCGCCAGGCGGAAATCCTTCCGTTCGTTGTTCTCCTTGTCGCTCCCGGCGTCGGAAAGGAACGGCTGCGCGCGGTACGCCTCGGCAAAGACCGTCAGGATCGACTGACGCACCTCGGTGAGATCCTCCGATTTAACGCGCGAACCGTACGCGCCGAGCGCCTCGGCCGCCGCGATCCGGTTCCCCAGGTTTTCTTCCTTGAGCGCCGAAAGGAGCGTTTCAAGAGCCGGTTCGATATGCGCCGTTTCGGTAATCTTCCCAAGCGAGCGGATCGAGGCGCGGCGAACCAGCGGATCCTGCGAACGGTTATACTCTTTGATCAGCTGAAACGCGAGGATTTTTTTCTCCTCCGGCGGGGCTTTCGCCCCCTCTTCCCCCTTTTCGGCGATTCGTTCGATCCGTTCCCACGGACGGAGAACCCCTTCGACCTGATCGCTCCGCCGTTCGGTGCCGGGGAGGCGCAAAAAGAGCTCGTTATCGGTCGCCCAAAACGGGGACGTGCACCCTGCGGCGAAAAGCAGAAGCGTCGAAAACAGTCCCAACGAACGGTAGAAATACTGCATTGCGGCTCTCATATCAAACGAACACTCACCCCCCGTTCCCTTCGGCGGGGAACTATAACGATTCTCCCGGCGCGAAACAAGATCAATTCCCCTTTTTCATCCCTATCGCGCCCCCTCCGAATGAAAATCTTCTTGCCGGTTCGGCCGGAAAGAGGTATGATGGAAACGCTAGATGCATCATCGACCGCCGCCGGAGCTTTCTATGTTCGTATCGCTGATTCTTTTGTTCCTTCTCACCGCAGTCGGCGCGGTTCCGGCCGAAGAGAACACCCCCCCGCCGGCCGAAACCGCCGAACCGACGGTAACGATTTCGCTCGAAAACGGCAAGACCTATTCCGGCCGTCTCCTGGCCGATTACCGGCGGGAAGACGGCGTCGGACTGACCGTTCTGGAGCTTCGCGACGGCGCGTTCGAATTGATCCATTCCGAGGAAATCGTCGAGACGCGCAAAACCGACGTGCCGTTCCGTCCGATGACGCAGGAAGAGGCGGGTCAGTCCCTCCTGGACGACCTGGGCGAAGGGTACCACCTTCACAGAACCAAACATTTTGTCATCGCGCACAACACCTCGGCCGCCTACGCGCTCTGGTGCGGAAAACTCTTCGAATCCCTCTACAACGCGTTCACCTTCTACCAGAGTCGGCGCGGATTCGATCTGGGGGAACCGGAATTCCCCCTGATGGCGGTTCTTCTGCCGAACCGTCAGGAATTCCTCGACTACGCCAAACGCGACATGCCCAGTGCCGAAGGGATCGCCGCCTACTTCAACCGGAAGACGAACCGAATTGTTCTCTACGACTTTTCGGAAATTGAAACGGTCAGGAAAGATCTCCAAAAGAAGAAAAAGCGCGCCTCGGCCGACATCGAAGAATTCCTCTCCCGTCCGGGAGCGTCTGCCACCGTAACCACGATCATCCACGAGGCGACCCACCAGATCGCGTTTAACCGCGGACTTTTTCTCCGGAGCGGTCCGTACCCCCTCTGGGCGGTCGAAGGGCTTTCGATGTTCTTCGAGGTTCCCGACCCGCACTCGACGCTCGGATGGAGTTTCCGCGGATCGCGCGGTAAAATCAACGCCCTGCGTCTGGCCGATCTGCGCCGCATCCTGGCGGCCGATTCGAGCGACCCGCTCGAGGAGATCCTTCGGGAAGAAAACTTTCACCGGGATCCGATCCGCACCTATTCCCTTTCGTGGGGGCTCTACTACTATCTCCAGACGAAAGAGCCGGAAAAACTCGCCCGGTATCTGAAAGCGGCCGCCTCTAAACCGCCTTATTCGGTCTGGTCTCCCGAAGAACGGGTCGCCGATTTCGAGGCGGTGTTCGGCGGCGATCGAAAGGCGTTTCTGAAAAACTTCTATAAGTTCATCGATTCGCTCTGACCGCCGTCCGACGGGAGGCGGTCCTTCCGGCCGGCGGGAATCCGAAAAGACGCAGAAAGCACGCCGGACCCGGCGTGCTTTCTGCGTCAACGATCTCGATATGCGTCTTCTCAAAACGCGCCGATAAGCGCGGTCTCAGCGGCGGTCGACCTCGCCGATACTCCCGGGAGCGAACGGCGCTGCGTCGCTCGGGTATTCGTCAAACCCCGGAGCGCCGGCCCCTTCGGCACCCCTCGGCTCTTCGGAACGCGAAGAGTCGCGCATCGCCGTCTTTTCCGCGGGACGGCTCGGGGAGGACTCGGAAGAGGCGCCCTTTTCGCCGCTGTCGTACTCGCCCCGCTGAGCGAGCGAAGAATCCGTCTTCGCGTCTTTTTCGACGCCGCGCAGGTAATCGTCTTTGGTATAGCGTTCCGGCGGCGCCTTGAGCTGGACATCTTCCATTTCGGCGGGAGACTTGATCTCGGGTTTCGGTTCCCGTTCAAACGGATTACGGACTTTCCACGAATCGGACTGGCATCCTGTCGTTCCCAAAACCACGAGGGCGGCGAGAATCATCGCCGCGCCGGTAACGCTTTTTTTTCGCATCGTTTCGCCTTTTCCTGATTGATCGCTCCGTCGAAAAACTCGACTCTTCGCGGGGAGGGTAGTCTTTCCGTCTCCGCCGGTCAAGAGGAAAAGTTTCACGGGGGGAAATATTTCACGAGAGAAAAAACCGGTTCGGAAGGGGGCTCCGAACCGGCGGCAGAGTTCCCGCGCGCAGCGCGGTTTAGTCGATATCGAATTCAAACTCGGTAAACTCGTGATGGAACCACGCCTTATCGCGCGTCGAGGGGGAGATCGCCATCAGCGGCGAGAAGGTGCGGACAAAAACGTGGGTCATTTCCGGATTGAATTCGAGAAGCTGAATCCAGCCGTCCCCGCCGTTCCCTTCCCAGCCGCCCCCCATCGCCTGGGTGTCGAACAGGATCTGATAGACCGGTCTGCCCGAATCGTTCGGATCGACCCGGAACCCGGTCGAGGCGGAAATGTCATCGGCGCCCGCGATATGCCCGCAGATCACCATTCGGATATTCGCCGCGGGTCTGACAAGCTTCTCCCAGAGATCCTTTCCGGAATTCCCGTCCTTGCAGATCCCGTACCCTTCTTTCTCGATATGCTTGACCTCCCTGTTATAGCCGAGAATGAAGGAATGCGTGATCAGGATCCCGAAATGATCCTGATATTCGGGACGGGCAAAGATTTTCTCCGCCCAGGCGACCGCCTCGCCGCGCGGATAGAACTCGAGCGTCACGGCAAGGATTTTCTTCCCGCCGGGAGTCGTCCATTCGTACGCGGCGTTTTCCAGGGTATGCACCCCGAACGCGTTCGGCGCCGTCTCGACGAGAATCTTACGAAGCGCCGGATTCCGGCCGATCGGGAAGAACTCGTTAAAGCGCGACTGGCGGTTTTCCGACGAACGGACGCCGTAATGCGTCCCTTCCGGATAGATCTCCGGCCCGTAATCGTGGTTCCCTGTACAGAGAATATAAGGAAAAACGCCGTCGAGCCGTTCGAAGGCTCGGGAAGTCGA
>CACXFR010000148.1 GCA_902766935.1 uncultured Planctomycetota bacterium
CACGATCGCGCGCCGAAACCGTTCCTTCTCGGAAAGGTTCTTCTCGGCGCTCGGCTTGACGAAGGTGCACGAGTCGAACGTGATCACCCCGTCTTCCGGACGCGGCTCGTTCGGGAAGAGGAGGATCCAGCTGCGGTCTTTCGGAATCACGCTCAGGGGATGGATACGCCGCCAGTCGTCGGCGTCGGGAAAGACCTCGGCGAGCAGTTCGCTGTTTTCGCGGCTCATCCGTTCGACTTCCGACGACGTGTTGACCGCCGGGCGGGGCATCGAGACGCGCTGCCGCGCGGCGCGGGGCATAACGAAGGTGGGGACGAACAGCGCGGCGTAGAGAAAATAGAACGCCAGCCCGACGACCACTCCCTCGAAAGTCACCCAGATTTTGCTATACACGTTTCCCCTCCGGACGATCAGTATTTGACGTGGAATCCGCCCGAGACGGAATACGAGACGTCGTCCGGCGCGATGACGTACGAGTAGTCGCAGAAGAGATCGACCATATCGCGCAGGGCGGCCGAAAGGCCGGTTCCCAGAACGCCGCGGTCGCGCGGGAACATCTCGCCGCCGAACTCGGCGGCGATCGGGAACATAAAGGTATCGTCGGTCGTAAAGACGGTATTGTCGCCGAACTCGTGGACCCAGACGCCTTTGAGCTGCGGGCGGATCGTCGCCAGGGGCGTGGCGTATTCCCACGAGAAGCGGCTGCCGGCCAAAAGGCGGATCGAGTCGGGCGTTCGGGAGTCGTCGTACGCCGAGGCGTCGAACGGGTCGAGCCCGCCGGCGCTGAGCGTGATATACCGCGCGCCGACGAACGGTTCGATATGGGTGAACCCGCTGCTCAGTTTCAGGCCCAGTTCGGTCTGGTAGTTCACCTGGGTGACGTCGCGTTTTGCGCGGAACGCTTCGTCGGTCCCGCATAACTCGGCGCGGTTGCGGTTGCGGGCGGCCCCGAGCGAAAGGTCCCAGTACCACCGCGTTTCGGAATAGGAGAAGCGGAAGAGCCCGCCGACCGAGGTCAGGCTCCCGTCGCAGTCGTAATCGGCGGGGTCGATCTTGAGGTTGACGTTCGCGGCGTGGAAGCCGACCAGGCAGTTTTCGTTCAGGAGCCAGTCCACCCCGAGCGTCTCGCCCCAGGCGCACGATTTAAACCCCTGCCTGATATGTTTTTCGAGCGAGCCGCCGATCGGATCGATCAACGAGTCGTCCAGAAGATAGTCTTCCAGCGAATAGTCTTCCCAGGTGCGGTCGGCCCACTGTCCGAAGCTCGTCCCGACGACCCGGAACCGGAACGGCGCGATTTCGAGCGAACCGAAGTTCCCGCGGACGATTCCCGAAAAGAAGCCGGCCGGCGCGGCCGGTCCGAGCGAGCCGGTCCCCCCGTCGAACGCCGGGGAGAAGTCCCCTTCGAAGATCGCCGGCGCGCCCGCGCGGAAGATCTCGGAAAACCGGCCGACGGAACCGGCAAGCGCTCCCCCGTTGTCCGCCGCCGCCGGACGGACGGCGCAGAAAAGAACGAGCAGAAGGGTGATCGGGGAAAGACGTTTCACGCGATTTCGGGGGGGGGAGAATCTCGGAATTTACTGCGGTTTGGCCGGGGTGAGCATCGGCAGCCCCGCGGGAATACGCTTTTCGGCCGGTTCCTCTTCCGCCGGGTTCATCGCCAGGCGGGCGGGTTGCGGCGGTTCGGCGGCCGGGGCGAGCGGTTTCGGCGCGGGCGTTTCGGCCGGAGTCTCTCCGCCCGCCGCGTCGGCGGCCGGGACGGCGGCGGTCTGTTCGTCTGTCGTCTCGGCGGCGGGCGCCCCTTCGGCGGGATCCGGCGCCGCCCCGTCCTCTTTGCGCGGCACGGGGAGGACGACCTGGGCGGTCATCGCCTCGTCGCCGTTGTTCCGCGAGACGATGAATCCGGTTTCGTTCTTATCGAACCCGAGGTTGACCGAATGGGTCCCTTTCGGGCTGAGCATGGCGATATAGGCCCCCTGCCCGCCGTCGCCGGCCCCCACTTCGCAGAAAATCGGCGGGTCGGCGGCCGACGGGTCGCCGGTGGTGATCTGGAGTTTCCGCCCGACCATTTCGAGCCCGCCGACGTAGCGGGAAAGGACCTCGTTTTTCGCCAGCACGACGCCGTCTTTCAGTTCGATCAGCGGTTCCCCCGTCTCGCTGTGGCAGACCCAGAGCCCGCCGTTGACTTTGAGGCGGTCGACTTCCAGTTCCTCGAAACGGGCCTCGGCCGGCGCCGCGGCGGGCGTTTCGGCCGGTTTGGGCGCGGTCTGCCCCGTCCAACGAAGGACGCCCACCGCCGCGGCGGCGCCGGCGACGGCGGAAATCACGATATGCTGCAGTTTTTCGGACATAGTTCTTTTCTTTCTCTGAACGGATCGATTTCGCCCCGAAAAGGGGGCGCGGGATTATAGGGAACGCGGGGGGAAAAAGCCAGCTCAATTTTGCGCGCGCGGGGATATAAGGGGCGTTTTCGCCGGACAGAGCCGTCTTCCCCCCCTCCCGGCGGGACGGCGGCGGGGCGCGGAACGGCGGAAAAAGGGGGAAAAGCCTTGCCTATTTTAACCGACCGGTACAACCCGCACGACCGACAGATTGCGAACAGACGGTACTTCCGCTATCACTGTCACTACCGACACGGGCAAACGGAAAAAACCGTCCGATTCGTTTTTTTGTGAATACCGGTTTTACAGCTCCTTCCGATATGATTGGGGAAATCAGTTGTTCCCTTAAAAGGGGCCTGGTGCGCATGGACCGCGAAACCCGCAATTTCCGCAATGCCGTGTGCAGAAACAGCCCCTACAATTTCAAACTAAGGAAGGTGAAACATGGAAGTCAAAAGAAATTTTGGACGGACACTGTTGCTTGCCGCGATTTTCGGCGCGGCGAGCATCACAATGGCTGACGAAGGGGGCGGGTACATCTCGACCGACTCGTCGGCTGACACCGCCGCCATCGAGGCCGTCGACGCCGACGTCCCGACCGCGGCTCCCGCGCCCGCCGCAACGGCACAATCCGACGTCATCGAGAGCATCGTTCATCACGATACGATTCAGGCGTGGAACATCATCGAGCTGAGCGGTTTCATTAACGGCGGCGCGATTCTCAACACGCACGGCGCCGAATACAACATGGTCGGCTGTAACTCGGACCGCGATTTCCAGATGAACACCGCCTACATCCGCGCGGTGAAAAAGGCGCAGACCGGACGCGGCGCGCTCGACTGGGGTTTCGGAGCCGACACCCTGATCGGCAGCGAAGGCCATCTGTTCCGCGGCTACACCGGTCTGGACAGCGACTGGACGACCGGCCATCGTTCCGCCGACTACAACCAGGTCGCCGTGCTTTCGGACGCCGAACGCGAGAACTACGCCGGCGCGATGCCGCAGCTCTACGGCGAATTTACGGTCAACAACTGGGATTTCAAGGCGGGCCGTTTCTACGGTCTGATGGGTTATGAGGGGCCGGGCGACAGCCGCTTCTTCTACACCTACGGCCGCGCGTTCGAACTGACCCCGGTCACGCACACCGGCGCGATCGCGACTTTCTCGGGAATCCAGAACGTTGACCTTTCGGTCGGCTGGGTGATGGGCGAGAACAACATGTTCAGCCGCCTGTACGACGAAAGCCTGATCACCGGCGCGGTGAAGATCAAGAACGGCGACTGGTTCGGGCTCAAATACGCCTTCCTCGTCGGCGACGGCGCGCTGGGCGGAACCGGCGGCGATCTGTTCCGGAACGACGTGGTTCTGACCGCGAACCTGGGCAACTGCTGGGAAACCGCCCTTCTGTACAACTACGGTAAATTCGACGGCGAATCGCCGGCGGGCGAATGGGGCAAAAGCGCCACGCTCAACGACCTGGCGCAGTTGTACGGCAGTCTGAAATACCAGACCTACGGCGGGTACCTCTACTACACGCTCAACCAGAACTGGAAGGTCGGCACCCGCGGCGAATGGCAGCGCGGCAAGGCCGAAGGCGACGCGATGGAAATCTATGAATTCACCCTCGGCGCGAACTGGACCCCGACCGGCTACGACAACTTCGCGATCCGTCCGGAAATCCGCTACGACAAAGTGCACACCGCCGACGGCAGCGGATACGAAGGGATGTTCGGCAACGGCCTGGTCCACGACGATCAGTTCACCCTGGCCTGCGACATGATCTACAAGTTCTGAGCCGGCGATCTCCGGCTTAGACGAACGAAGCGGGAAGTCCCGGCCGGGGCTTCCCGCTTCTTTTTGATTCGGAATCTTTTCGGAGCGCTACCGCGCAGTGCGGATCTCGTCGAAGGGCCGGTCGATCCACCGGACGAACCGGAAATCATCCTGCGCGGGATCGGTCTTTTCCGAAAAACGGAAATCCGCGCCCGGCGCCAGGTCCCACGATTTCATTTCGGCGAGGAGCGGGCCGTGGGTCGGGTTCACCTTGAGCGGGGTCACCGCGATCCGGCCGGAGGCGACGGCGTCGAAATCGGTCGACCCGCCGGTCGGCTCGGTCGGGTTCGGATTCGGCCGATCCGAAAGCCAGTAATACGGGCGGCTGATCGGGTCGTGGCGTTTTTCGTACGCGCCCCAGTGCGGAGTCGTGTCGAGCGGCACGACCAGCGGCGCGCGGTCGCCGTCTTCGCTGAGCGCGGCGAACGGGATATTGACGTTATACAGAACGCCCGGCTCGTACGGGTGGGCGAGAAGCTTTTCGATCAGCGCGGCCGCCAGTTCCGCGACGCGGTCGAGCCGCGCGGCGGGGCGAAGATCGGCGAACTGGGTCGAGACCGCCACGCTCGGGATTCCCTGCCACGCGCTCTCCTGAACCGCGGCGACGGTTCCGGAGTAGAGGACGTTGATCCCGACGTTCAGGCCGTTGTTGATGCCGCTCACCACCAAATCGGGCCGCCAGCCGGCGAGCTCGGCGACACCGATCTTGACGCAGTCGACCGGGGTCCCCTCGACGGCGTAGCCCCAGAACTCGCCGCGGCGGAACGCCTTTTTGACCGTCAGCGGGGTCAGGAAGGTGATCCCCTGCCCCACGCCGCTCTGTTCGGTCGCGGGCGCCGCTACACAGACTTCACCCATACGGCGGAGAGCCGCCGCCATCGCCGCCAGACCGGAAGAAAGAATGCCGTCGTCGTTCGTCAGTAAAATGCGCATCGGAATTTCAGCTTGTTCGTTTGGATCGTTTCGAAAACCGCGGCGGCCCGACCAATTCAGCCGCGCTTATACCGGAATAAGCGCGCGCGAAATCGAAAGCCGCTCCCGGGGCTATTCTACCCGTTTTCGGGCGTTTGGCAAGAATATTTCGCCGGAACGCCGCGAAAAAGGGGTCCGCCCGTCTGGCGCAAAAACGCCGACCCGTTAAAATATTTTTTTCGGCCGGGCGCGGCGTCTTCCGCCCCGCGAACGCCGAAAGACGACCGGTTCCGGAGAGAAGAGCGAAAATGATAGGAATCGTCAATTACAAAGCGGGCAATTCGCACAGCGTGATGAACGCGTGTAAAAAGATCGGCGTCGACTGCAGATACGTCGGCGGCGAAGACGATTTCGCGGACGTCTCGGCGGTGATCCTTCCCGGCGTCGGCTCGGCGAAGGCGACGCTCGACTCGCTGCGCGAGATCGGCGTCCTTCCCCGGCTCGAAGAGCTTGTGTTAAAAGACGGGGTTCCCTTCCTGGGGATCTGCGTCGGTCTTCAGATCCTGTTCGAGCACAGCGAAGAGGACGACGTCGACTGCCTGGGGTGGATCGAGGGAAGCGTCGTCAAGTTCGACGAAACCCGGCTCCGAGTCCCGCAGATCGGGTGGAACAGACTGACCTGGGAAAAGAGCGACCCGCTCTTCGCGGGGCTCGGCGGCGGCGGTTTCTTCTACTTCGTCAACTCCTACTACGCGAAACCCGCCCGCGGCGAAGACATCCTTGCCGTCTCGGACTACGGCGGCCGCTTCTGCGCGATGATCCGGCGCGGGAACATTTACGCCAGCCAATGCCACATTGAAAAAAGCGGCGAGGTCGGGCTGACGGTCTTAAAGAACTTTTGCGAAGGGGCGGGGAAATAATGCTGGCGAACAGACTGATCGCGTGTTTCGACGTCATCAACGGCAAGGTCACCAAGGCGAGCCAATTCCGCGACAACATCGACATCGAAGACGCGGTGACCGCCGCCAAGCGGGTTTACGACATGCAGATCGACGAGCTCATCTTCTACGACGTCACGGCGAGCGCCGAAAAGAGGCCGATTGACCTGCAACTCGTCGAGGCGGTCGGCCGGGAGGTCTTCGTGCCCTACACCGTCGGGGGCGGGATCCGTAACCTGACGGACATGTACAACGTGTTAAAGTCGGGCGCCGAAAAGATCAGCGTCGATTCGATGGCGGTCCGCAACCCCGAGATCATCGCGCAGGGAGCGAAGGAATTCGGCAGCCAGTGCATCGTGCTGAGCACGCAGGTCAAGCGGGTCGGCCGAAGCGCGAAGATCCCTTCGGGCTACGAGATCGCGATCGACGGCGCCCGCGTCTTTACCGGCATGGACGCTCTGGAATGGGCCAGGCGCGGCGCCGGCCTGGGGGCGGGCGAAATTGTGGTCAACAGCATCGACAACGACGGCACGCATCACGGCTACGACCTTGAAATCACCGCGCTGATCGCCGACGAACTCCGAATCCCCGTCGTCGCCTCGGGCGGCGCCGGCCGGATGGAGCACCTCTACGACGTCTTCACCAAAACCCAGGCCTCTGCGGGGATCATCAGCTCGATGCTCTACTCGCCCCGGCTCGAAAGGAATTTCACGGTCAGGGAGATCAAAGAGTATCTCCACGGCCGGGGCGTCCCCGTCAGACCCTACGTCGCCCCCCGCGCGACCTGATCGGAACAATTTGCGAAACCGCCCGGCGAAACGCCGGAAAGGATTCCGGCGCGGGCGGCGCACCCATTTCGCGCTTCCCGCCGGCCCTTCCGCGGTTCGGCCTTTTTTCCTTTTTTAAGGTGTATGAGGGGGGAATATTTTCCAAAAATCCCCCCAAAAAGGGAGTCCCCCGTCTGGTAATCGCCGTCCGGACGGATTACAATAGTTTTTTGGCCGCGCGCCGAAACGCCCGGCCCTAACATACCGCGTTAGTATTGAGGAGTCAGAGTTATGGCAGATTACAAAACGTTTGTCAAACGGTCGATCGAAGACATTCGCAGGCAGGTCGGCTCGGAACGGGTGATATGCGGCCTTTCGGGCGGGGTCGATTCCGCCGTCACCGCCGCGTTGGTCGCCGAAGCGGTCGGCAGCCAGCTGACGTGCATTTTCGTGAACACCGGCCTTATGCGCAAGGGCGAGATCGATTCGGTCGCCGAGGTCTTCCGCAAGAACTTTGACTCGAAACTCGTGGTCGTCGAAGCCGAAGACCGTTTCCTGGCGAAGCTCGCCGGCGTGACCGACCCGCAGCAGAAGCGGAAGATCGTCGGCAAGGAGTTCATCGACGTCTTCACCGAAGAGGCCGCCAAGGTCAACGGCGCGAAGTTCCTGGCTCAGGGAACCATCTATCCCGACATCGTCGAAAGCGGCGGGACGCCCGACAAGCCTGCGGGAATGGTCAAATTCCACCACAACGTCGGCGGTCTGCCCGACGACCTTGAATTCGAACTGGTCGAGCCGCTGCGCGATCTCTACAAAGAGGGCGTCCGCGAGGTCGGCCGCGTTCTCGGTCTTCCGGCCGAAATCGTCGAGCGCCATCCCTTCCCCGGTCCCGGCCTTTCGGTCCGTTGTCTGGGCGAGGTCACCAAGCCGAAGCTCGACACCCTTCGGGAAGCCGACGCCATCGTTCGCGAAGAGATCCGCAAGGCGGGTCTTTACAACAAGGTCTCTCAGGCGTTCGCCGTCATTCTGCCGATCCAGAGCGTCGGCGTCCGCGACGGGGCCCGCGCCTACGAGTCGACGATCGTGGTTCGCTGCATTTCGACGGGCGACTTCGTCACCGCCGACTGGACGCGGATCCCCTTCGAGACGCTCGACACGATTTCGCGGCGCATCACCGCCGAGGTTCCCGGCGTCAACCGCGTCGTCTACGACGTCACTCCCAAACCGCCGGCAACGATCGAGTGGGAATGACGAATTTCCGATATCCGCGTAAGTCCAAAACGGCGGGCGTCCTTCGCGATGCCCGCCGTTTTTTTCGAACTCCGTTAAAAAGAAAAATTTTCAGTTGGCTATCGATTGCAATTGTCATCAAATGATGATATAGTACGGATGAAACAGAAAACGTCGTTTCAAGGAGATCGTTATGGCAAATACGTTGGTTCAATTTCGTGCGGACGAGAGTTCAAGATTGAAGGCCGTCAGCATTTGCGAGAAGCTCGGCATTGACCTGCCGACCTATCTCCGCATGTGTATGGCGAGACTTGTTCAGGAGAACGGTATCCCCTTCCCCATGAAGATTGACATCAAACCGGATTCGGCGGCGGTAAAGGCGATGAAAACGGCGAGCCGAATCGCGAAGAAAAACGGCATTTCCGACATGACTCTCGGCGAGATCAACGCAGAAATCACCGCCGTTCGGAAACGGGCGCGAAAATGAAATATTACGCGGTTATCGATACCAACGTGCTCGTCTCGGCAATGATCAAGTGGGACTCTGCGCCGGGAAGTGTTATCGCGCTGATCTTCAGCGGCACAATCGTTCCCTTGCTGAATGAGCGGATTATCTAGAGAGTACAGAGAGGTCCTGAAACGAAAGAAATTCCATTTAACCGATGAAATCATTGACCCTGTTGTAGATGAAATTGAACGTCTTGGAAAATACATCGATGCAGAGGGAATTGACTTGGACTTCTCCGACCCGGGGGATCGAATTTTTTACGAAGTCGTAATGGAAGAACGAAAAACGGAAGACGCGTATCTCGTTACCGGTAACATCAGACACTTCCCGGTCAAGCCTTATGTCGTAACGCCCCGCCGAATGTTGGATATCATTTTAGAAGACACGGACAATGTATCGGAAGGAAAATAGTTACAGGGCGGACAGTCAACAAAACGCGTTCCGCGGACGATTTCCGCGGAACGCGTTTTTTGGTTCCAAGCCTTTACAAATGCACCGATTCGGTGTATTTTATTACTAAAGGAGCCGGTTCTATGATTCTTCGTGATCTGCGCAAAAGTCTTGGCGACACCCAGGCGGAATTCGCCCATCGATACCACATTCCGTTTCGAACGATCCAAAATTGGGAAACGGGCGTCAACACGCCGCCCGCCTATCTCGAAAAAATGCTTCAGCGGCAGGTTAGGGCAGACCTGATTAATCGCAGACAGTATAAACTCCCGGTATGGAACGCGTCCGCAAAGCGGCTTCCGGCAAGCGATCGGTTTACGGAACCGTTTGACTGGCTGAAGGCGGTGCAAGCGGTATTGGGCGGCGACATCGTCTTCGCGCTGGATTCCGCACTGATCTGCGAGGGAACGTATCTTGGCAGAATGGGCGAATGGCTCGTGTGGCTCTACGGGGATCCGAAACTTGTAAAATACAACGGCGTCTGCGTCATCGGCCGCGCCGTCGACGAGTATGAAATTGAGAGCAAAAACGGGCTCCGGTTTACCTGTTTTAACCGCACATTAAACGACGCGATGGCCAACGAATCCATTCTTGACATGCAGGGAATTACGGAAGCTCTCAGCAGGTATTACTTTACCCATAACGAATCCTTTACGGGAATTCATCCCAGTCCCGAATACGCCGAACTGTTTCGTCGTTTGAGCGAAGAGGCGGTCGGCTATTACTCAAACTGATCGGCAGGAGGTTTCCAGATGAATCTTGAAAACGAGATGTATCGGGTCATGGCGGCGTTTTGTTCCGGAGGCATCCCTGTTGATTTCAAGGGAGCAATGGTTCTGCATGCTTTCCTTTACGAAAATGGATTTACAGAAACGGCGATCCGGCCAACGCGGGATATAGACGCCAATTGGTTATCCGATGTTCCGCCCTCGATGGATTTTATCGTCCGTTCGTTTCAGAATGTATTGGACCAGAATAATATTCCTTTGGTTGCCAAGCCGTTCAGGGAATACGGGGTGGATAGATCCGCCGGTATCGATTTTTGCGGCAAGGCAACCGGAAATACTGTTTTTACGATGGATATGGAAGTCAATCGACTCGAAATAGGAACAAGGTATTACTCGGTGGGCAATTTCCAATTCAGGGGTGTGGTAGTCGAGCAGATCCTCGCAGACAAAATATCTGTTATTTCTTCCGGAAAAATATTTCAACGGATCAAGGATCTCCTTGACCTATATTATCTTTCGCAGTGTTTTAGGATGGATTCACAACAAATCAAAAAGGTTCTTCGGCAAACCAACAGACCCCTCCAATCATTTGATGAATTTCGAAACAACACGGCCGAACTTGAACATGCTTATAACAAGTTCCGATTTACCGGAAACGTTGAAAAGCCTTCTTTCCATATCGTATATGCCGAAGTAACGGAATATATTTCTGATTTTCTGCCTAAAAAACCGTAAACATCAATATTTTTTCTTTCGTCAACAAAGTCCCTATGGCAATTCTCTTAGGTTATTTTGACCGAGAGGGACTCGTTTGAAACCATAACAACGCAAAATTTCAAGCCGAATCGGAGACTTTTTGCGTATAATAAACCCTTCCGCGGTTTTTTTAATCTTTTTTCCTCATTTTTTTCTATTTCTTTTGGTTTTTAAGTTTTTTAGTTTTTAAATTATTCTATCCGGCGCCGGAAAAACAATCGGCGCTTAAAAACTTTTGAGCCCGCTCAGCGCTCAAACAGCACAAAAAATTTCCGTATCTGTTACAGTACGGGAACGAGGGTGATTGCTGTCAGCCCGAGAGTTTTTTCACAACGAACCGCGTTGTATATTACAAAGTATTGGAGTTATTATTATGAAGTACTTCGAATTTTACACGAGCACCTGCAGGAACGTGGGAATGTGGCGGATGAGCCCTTTTGAAGAATCGGCGATGCCGTCGTACGGGGTAACTGCCAACGTCTCCCTTTCTCTGCCGATTGACGAGAATCAGCTCCCTTTTTTTGTGTGTAAAAACGTGGAAAACCTGTACGGATCGAACGGCGATCTTTCCGACTTCATGATCCAGCTTATAATCGCGGAGCATGACGATTGGTGTCGCAGGCGCAACAGCCGCCCCACTCCTCCCGATAGTCTTCATCAGTAGTTCTCATTCCGAAAATCTGCCGGCCCGACCGAGGCGCTTTAACGCGCCTTTTTTATTCTTTCACCAGCGCCGCGATCCCTTTGGCGGTGCGAAGGGCTGCATCTCTGAAATGGCCGCCGGGGTTCAGTTCGAACGTCGTCGGTATTCCCTGCGTCCGATACCACCGGGCGAGCGATTCGGTGTTCTCCTGAACCGTATTCATCAGAGCGCTGCGCGTCTTCGCCTCGGTATCGCCGAGGGAAAAATAGAGGCGGTCCGGCACGCGTTTCGGCGCGCGGCTTTTCGCGTATTCGGCGAACTCGGGAAACCAGAACGACCCCGACGCGCTGGCGGCGCGGGAGAACCGGTCCGTGCGATACATGGCGTATAGCGCGAAGAGACCGGCGAGCGAATAGCCGGCGATACCGAGAAAAGGCGGCGTTCCGGGAATCCGTTTCAGCGTCTCGGGCAGGATCTCGCCGAGCAGAACCCGCAGATAGGCGTCGGCGCCGCCGGTGCACGGTTTTGTATTTCCGGCGGGCGGCGGGCAGAACCACGGCGACATATCGTGATCCCATTTCAGGCCGCCGACGACCAGCAGACTGCAATCGCCGCATCCGATTTCGCCCATCGCGCCGACGACGCTCCGGCCGTCTCCGGCATAGACGTGCAGAACGACGAGGGGACGGTTCCCGTCCTCCGCCGGATAGAGCGATTCCGATGTTCCCGCCGTCTGAAAACTGATTTTTTGATTTTTCATTGCCGACCAAACGATTTTCCGCCGCCGTTTCGACCGCGCGGACGCGGATCTTCCGCCGATTCGAAAACTTCCGCCCCGATTATATCCGAAACGCCGAACGGCCGACAACGTCTTTCTCTTTTCCCCTCTTCCGGCCCGCCCGATGGCACCGAAAACGGGGCTGAAAACTGCCATTTCGGCGATCGGCAGAAAAACGGATAAACCTTTGCGAAGCCGGATAATATTACCGGCTTCATATCGTTTTCGCCTTTTTTGTGGCATAATAATATTCGGACGGTCCGATTCCGAACGTATCTGATCTCCGGAAAAGTCGGCGCTCGCCCGTTCGGGCGGGCCGGCAAACGCTTTGACCGCGGCTTTTGAGACCTTCGACGCGGATTCCGTCGGAACGATGTCGCGGGTTGATCGGCTGTTGCGGAACTCCGCGCCGCCGGGAACGCCGTCTCAGGAAAGGTTCTAGGACTGATGTTCGACTTTGGAAAAGCAAACCAGGCTCAGAGGGAAGCGATTTCCGCCGCGGAAGGCCCGGTTCTCATCATCGCCGGTCCCGGAACCGGCAAGACGTTTACGCTTGTTCAGCGAACGGTCTACCTGATTCAGGAATGCGGCGTGAAAGCCAAGCAGATCTTCATCGCCACTTTTACGGAAAAAGCCGCGAAGGAGCTGGTCACCCGAATCACCGACGAGCTTGCCAGACGCAGAATCGGGGCGAACATCAACGATATGTATATCGGGACGTTTCACTCGCTTTGCTCCCGAATTCTGAAAGAGAATCTCGAATACACGCAGCTCGGCAAGGAATTCCGAATTCTCGACTCATTCGACCAGCAGTTTATGGTCTACCGGAAATTCAAAGACAGATTCCTGAGACTTCCGAATTTCAGGGAGCTGTTCCCCGAAGGGAGCTGGTGGCAGATTTCCGGAAATATCTGCAAATACGTCAACAAACTCACGGAGGAAATGGTCGATCCCGACGCGCTCATGTCCGACCAAAATCCCAAGGTCGCGGCGATCGGTCTGATAATGAAGGTCTACAAAGACATCCTAAAAGGGGAGAACCAGGTCGACTTTTCAACCCTCCAGGTCGAAACCTATCGTCTGCTCAAGAATCACCCGGAAGTATTGAAAGGGCGGCAACCCAAAATCACCCACATTATGGTGGACGAGTACCAGGACACGAACTATATCGAGGAACAGATCGTATTCCTCCTGGCGGGCGGCAGCAAAAACATCTGCGTCGTGGGCGACGACGATCAGGGGCTCTATCGTTTCCGCGGAGCGACGATACAAAACATTCTGGAATTCCCGAAGAAGTTCGCCGAGAACGAGTGCCGAATTATAAAACTTGTCACCAACTACAGATCGAACAGCGACATCATCGACCTTTACAACGAATGGATGGCGATTCCGTACGAGGTCACGACCCCCTTTCAGTGGAACATCTTCCGACACAACAAGCGGATCGTCCCGAATAAAAAGACCGCGCATCACAGTCCCGCGGCGGTGAAAATCGACGGCGCGAAAGACGAAAGCGTGTGGCACGAAAGAATCCTGAAGTTTATCACAAAACTGAAAGAGACGGGAAAAATCTCGGACTACAACCAGATCGCGTTTCTTTTCAGCTCGGTAAAAAGCGACGAAGCGGCGCGGCTCGCCCGATACCTGGAATCGCATCGGATCAAAGTCTACTCGCCGCGTTCGAATATGTTCTTCGACAGGCCGGAAGTTCGGCTTTCTCTCGGTTGCCTCCTTCACATGTTCCCGCAATATCTGCGCGGCCTGGAAAATGAAAAATCGTATCCGCACATCGAATACTACAAACAATGCGCGAGTCTGGCGAGCCGTTATCTCGACGATTCGAAAAACAAAACGCTCCGCAAATGGATAAAGCGAAAGGGAAAGGCGCACGAAAAGCTCTCCGACAGCACGGGCTACACCTACTGCGATCTGCTGTATGAGATGTTTCAATTCCCGCCGTTTTCCGATTATCTTGACTCGGACCTAAAAGCGAACGTCGCGGCCGTCCGCCCTTCCAGGAATTTAGCGAATCTGACGCGGAGAATCGGCAAATTCGAGCAGAGGTACAACATTGACAATCTTCCCGCCAGACCGGCGAACGTCTACGGGAAGGAAATGCGGCTCATCGACTATTACACCGATCAGCTTTTCAACCGATATTTAAATTTCCTTTTTTACGAAGGTGTCAACGAATATGAGGACGACGAGGAATACGCGCCGAGCGGCTGCGTCTCGTTTATGACGATTCATCAGGCCAAGGGAATGGAATTCCCGATTGTCCTGGTGGGTTCGCTTGACAGAAAGCCGACGTCTTACTCCGAAGATTTTATGGACGTCATCGGAGCGAATTATTTCAGGCGCAAACCGTGCGAACCGATCGAACACATAAAGTATTTTGACTTCTGGCGCGTTTACTACACGGCGTTCTCGCGGGCGCAGAATCTGCTGGTTCTGACCTGCGGTAAAAAGCCGAGCGACTGTTTCAGCGGAATATTCGACCGACTGCGGTCCGTCGACGATCCTGATTTCGACCTATCGGAATTTGATTTCAACCCGGTAAAAGACGTGAACGTCAAAAACACGTACTCCTTCACCTCGCATATCGCGGTTTACCAGACCTGCCCCCGACAGTACAAGTTTTTCAAAGAACTCGGGTTCAAGCCCGCCCGAACGGTCTCGGAGCTGATAGGTTCGCTGATCCACGCAACGATCGAAGATATTCACCGCGCCGTCATTCGAAAGATCGCGCACCCCGTCATCAGGGACAATGTCCCCGAATGGTTCGAGTTCAACTATGCCGCGCTTTCCGAAGCCAGGCACGTGTACCTCAACCGAAGGCAGCGCGAAGACGCGTTGAATCAGGTGTTTCGCTATTTCGACAATTACCAAGGATTCTGGTCCGGGATCCGAAGGGCGGAGTACGACGTTTCATTTGTTAAGAGCGACTACATTATCGGAGGAAAAATCGACCTCGTTCGCGGCAAGGGTAAAACGATCGAGATTGTGGACTTCAAATCGGGGCCGAAACCGGCTTTATCGAAGCGGGACAAAAAGCTCGAGATGTATAAGAGTCAGCTTCACATTTATGCTTATCTGATCCAGCGAGGGACGACAAATAAAGTCAGCAATTTGCGCCTTTACTATACCGGAGAAGAGAGCGGCGACCCAATGATCACCTTTCCCTACGACGAAACGGACGTACAAAGGACGATGGCCGACTTTGACTCTGTGGTCAGGAAAATTATGGATAAGAACTTCAGCGGCTGCGCCGACGACCCGAAGACCTGCCGGCGCTGCGACTTTTATTACTACTGCAAAGCGAAAGAGGATTTCATTCAAAACGACTGAAAGGAGAACAGGGCACTGGAAGCTTTGCGCCGTCTTCCGAAACGATCCAACCGGCAGAAATTAAGAAGATTTGCAGTAATCGAAGTAGTGACGGGGCTGATCTGGCGGATTAAACGAAAGAAGATAAAAAACACCCTGAAAACTGCCGTTCTACATCTGAAAAGATTTGACATATTGAAATTTCTCTGGCATAATTTAGGTTGTGGGATTTTTTATCGTTTACCCCGCCGAAAACACCAAAAACCATAGTTTACGCAAGAACTAACTTCAATGATCAATATCCGAAAACTGGAATCCGAATTGTGGGAATCGGCGGATTTGCTCCGCGCCGGGTCGAAACTGACTTCGAACCAATATTGTATGCCGGTTCTGGGGTTGATTTTCCTTCGCTACGCCTACAGTCGCTTTAAGGCGGTGGAAAAGGAAATCCTCAAAAAACGACCTTCGCGCGGCGGTCGGGTTCTTCCGGTCGAAGCCAGCGATTTCGCGGCTAAGAGCGCCCTTTTTCTCCCGAAAGAGGCGCAGTACGACTATCTGGTAAATCTGCCGGACAACATTGCCTCGGCCGGACTTAAAGGCAAAGACGGCCACCCCATGAACAGTCTCGGCGAAGTCGTCAACAACGCGATGCGGCTGATCGAAGACCAGAGCGAACAGCTCAAAGGCGTCTTGCCGAAAAGTTACACGGATTTTTCCGACGAGATCCTCGCCGAGCTCCTCCGCATTTTCAACAACGGCGCTCTCGACGATATCGGCGGTGACATCATCGGCCGCATTTACGAATACTTCCTGAACAAATTCGCCAAGAACATCGCTTCCGACGACGGCGTTTTCTTCACGCCGAAATCATTGGTAAAGATGATCGTCAACATCATCGAACCGAAAACGGGCGTTCTCCTCGATCCGGCTTGCGGCAGCGGCGGTATGTTCGTTCAGAGCGGCGATTTCGTCAACGCGTCCGGTATAAACGCCAACAGCGCCATGACCTTTTACGGACAGGAAAAGGTGGAATACAACGCCCAGCTCTGCCTGATGAATATGGCGGTTCACGGTCTGACAGGCGTGATCAAATCGGGTAACGAAGCGAACACCTTCTACAACGACGCGCACAACCTGGCGGGGCAGTGCGATTATGTCATGGCAAATCCGCCTTTTAACGTCGATAAGGTCAAATCCGAACCTTGTATCAACGCCGGGCGGCTCCCGTTCGGTTTGCCCGGAATCAATAAAGACAAAGAGTTCGGCAACGCCAACTACATTTGGATTTCCTATTTTTACGCCTATCTGAACGAACGCGGCCGCGCGGGCTTCGTGATGGCGTCTTCGGCAACCGACAGCCAAAAAAAGGATAAGGATATCCGTGAAGCGCTGATCCGAACCGGCGACGTGGACGTTATGATCTCGGTCGGCAACAACTTCTTCTACACGAAATCTCTCCCTTGTTCCCTCTGGTTTTTCGATAAGGGGAAATCTGAAAAGCTGAAGGACAAGGTTCTGTTTCTTGACGCGCGGAACTATTACACCGAAGTAGACCGAACTCTTAACGAGTGGAGTGACTGGCAGCTCAAGAATTTAAATGCCGTCGTCTGGCTCTATCGCGGCGAGACGGACAATTATAAAGCTCTGATTTCCGAATATCACGAATTGTTGGGGGAGCAGCCCTTTAAAAAGACCG
>CACXFR010000149.1 GCA_902766935.1 uncultured Planctomycetota bacterium
CCCAGGAGCATTTCGGCCGAAACGAGTCCGGCCAGTTCGTCGGCCGCCTCGCGGCGCGTTTCGAGGAGAAGTTCGTCGTGGATCGGCAGAAGGAGCTGGCCGCGGGGCGCGCGCCGATCGGGAAGAAAGAGATTGTCCGAAATTTCGACCGCCGCCGGGGCGTCCGCGTCCATATCGAAGAGGAACCCGTCTTTCTTTTCGGGCGTCTTTGCCGGCGAAAGGGTTTCGGTCCGTTTCGGCGCGACTTGTACGGTTCCGGGCTCTTCGGCGTTCCACGCCGCCAGCCGTTTCGAGACGTTCACCATCGCCGCCTTCATCAGATCGGCGGCGGACCCCTGTATGACCGTGTTGATCGCGGTCCGTTCGGCCATATTCAGCGGCCGCCCCTCCTGCGGCGGGCGTACCCCGTCGACCGAACGCCGCCGTCCCAGGAGGGTGGTGACATACCCGGCGCGGGAGGCTTCGGAAAGGACGCGGCCGAAGAATTCGCGGATTCCCGGATACGTCTCAAAAAAGCCGCGGATATACTCCGCCGCCTCGCCGTTCGAAATGCCGAGCGCCTTGGCCAGACCGAACGCGGTCTGTCCGTACGCCAGGCCGAAGTTGACCGCCTTCGCCTTGGTTCGCTGTTCGCTTGTCACCTCGGCGAGCGGGACGTGAAAGATCTGCGCGGCGACCGACGCGTGCACGTCAATGTCGTTTTCAAACGCCTCGATCAGATGCAGGTCTTTCGAGTAGTGCGCCAGAACGCGCAGTTCGATCTGGCTGTAGTCGCACGAAATGAACGTGTCGAACCCGAGCCGGCCGTCGGGAACGAATCCGTGGCGGATATCTTTCCCCTCGTCGGTGCGGACCGGAATGTTCTGCAGGTTCGGCGAACTGGAACTGAGCCGCCCCGTCTCGGCGACCGACTGATTAAACGACGCGTGGATCCGTCCGGTCACCGGATGAACCTGTTTCGGGATCGGCTCGATATACGTTCCCAGAAGCTTCGCGATCGTCCGGTGTTTCAGAATCATCTTCGGAAGTTCGTAACCCTGCGCCGCCAGTTCTTCCAACACGCCCGCGTCGGTGCTCCGCCCGGTCTTCTTCTTCGTCTTTTTGGCCGACGGAATCCCCATATCGTCGAACAGGAGCTGTTCGAGCTGGCGCGGAGAGTTCATATTGAACCCGTCCGCCAGAGGGGAGTCGGGCGCGTCGCGGCGGATGATCCGTTCGATTTCCCGTTTCGTCTCGTCGAGACGGCGGGCGAAATCGCCTTCGAGATGGTCGAAGTGCGCGGTGTTGATCGCGATCCCGTTCGTTTCGAGTTCGACCAGAACCGAAATGAGAGGGATCTCGAGCTCCCCCATCAGCCGCAGAAGGGCGGGTTCTTTCCGAAGTCCTTCGAGAAGACGCGGATAGAGATACCAGGGAACCAGCGCGTCTTCGGCGGCGTAGCGCGCGACCTCGGCGGTCGGGACCTCGTCGATCGCCTTTTGGCTTTTGCCGGTGCCGAGAAGCTCCGAGATTTTAATCGTCGTGTAGTTCAGATAGACCTGCGCCAGCTCGTCCATATTGTGATGCTGTTCTCCCGCGCGCAGAAGGTAGTCGGCCACCATCGTGTCGAAAAGAACGCCGCGCAGGCGGATCCCGTAGTTCCCGAAGACGATCATGTCGTATTTGATGTTCTGCCCGATCTTCCTGACCGCGTTCGACTCGAGAATCGGACGGAGCGATTCGAGAACCTCCGATTCGGAGAGCGTCGGTTCCCCCGCAGGGCCGCGGAGAGGCACGTAATACGCGCGGTCCGGTTCGAAACAGAGGGCGATCCCGGCGATCAGCGCGAAGCGGGGACGCGCCTTCGGCTGGCGCTGTATGTCGACCGTCTCCAAATCGACGCTGACGACCGGCGCCTTTTCGAGCCGCGCGCGGAGGCGGGCGAACTCTTCGGGCGTGTTGACCAGCTCAAAACGGGCGTCGGCGGGAACCGTGTCGAAGACGTGGATCTCGGGATAGACCGTCTCGCCGGAGGGCCGGAGCGCGGCAAAGATCTTTTCGGTAAACGCGCGGTTTTCTTCGGTCAGGCCCGCGGCCGCCGCCGGCACTTCGGCGGGCGCGGGAGGCTCGTCGTCCGCGGCGTCGAAAAGAGAGGGCTGCGGTGCGGCGGGCGCCGGTGACTCGGCAGGAGCCGGCGTCTTCTTTTCGGTCAGGCTGTACATCCCGTCCAGGGCGGGGTCGCGCTGGCAGACGCGCTCGCCGAACCGTTCGGTGAGCCGGTCGATCTGCGGCAGAAGGGAACGGAACCCGAACGCGTGGAACAGCTCGCCGAGCCGGTCGGGGTCGACTCCGCGCGGCGCCCCCTTGTCCCAGTCGATTTCGATCGGCACGTCGCGGTCGA
>CACXFR010000150.1 GCA_902766935.1 uncultured Planctomycetota bacterium
CATTTTAAAGGCGCACGAATACGTCAAAGAACTCTGCGAGCTCCAGTTGGAACTGGTCAGTCTGGTCGCTCCCGAAAAGGTCGAGTTCACGCCTCCTCCGACCGAGACGCTCTACAAGGCCATCCACAAAAAGTTCTACAAAGAGTACACCAAAGCCAAGAAGACCGAAGGAAAAATCGCCCGGGCCGAAGCGTGCGCCCAGGTCAAAGAGGCCGCGAAAGAAGCGCTCGTCGCCACCCCCGAACAGATCGAGAAGGACGCCCTGGCCGGAAAAGAAAACCTCTTCACTCCCGAACTGTTCGAAGTCGCCTTCCATGACTTTGAACGCCGCGTGGTCCGCGACATCATTCTCGGCGGCGAACGTCTCGACGGCCGCGACCGAAAGGAAGTCCGCCCGATCGAATGCCGGATCAACGTTCTGCCGCGCGTTCACGGCTCGGCGATCTTCCAGCGGGGCGAAACCCAGGCGCTGATCACCGTCACGCTCGGCACGGCCAAAGACGAGCAGCGGGTCGACGGTCTTTTCGACGAATACTCGAAGCGTTTTATGCTCGACTACAACTTCCCCCCCTACTCGGTGGGCGAATGCAAGCCGATCCGCGGCACCGGGCGGCGTGAATACGGTCACGGCGCGCTGGCCGAACGAAGCGTCAAACCGGTTCTTCCCGAAGCCGAAGAGTTCCCCTACACGATCCGCGTGATCAGCGATATTCTCGAATCGAACGGTTCGAGCTCGATGGCGACCGTCTGCGGCGCCACTCTCGGCCTGATGTCGGCCGGCGTTCCGATCGCCAATCCGGTCGCCGGCATTTCGATCGGTCTGGTCAAAGAGTCCGACGAAGACTGGATCACGATCACCGACATTATGGGCGACGAAGACCATTTCGGCGATATGGATTTCAAAGTCGCCGGTACGCAAAACGGGATCACCGGCATTCAGCTCGACCTCAAAATCGGCGGGATCACCAAAGAGATCATTCAGCAGACCCTGAAGCAGGCGCGCGAAGCGCGAATCGGGATCCTTCGCAAAATGCTCTCGGTCATCCCCTGCCCGGCCGAGGATATTTCCCCCTACGCGCCGCGTCTGTACCGCACGGTCATCGACCAGGACAAGATCGGTCTGTTGATCGGCCCCGGCGGCAAGACGATCCGCGCCATTCAGGACGCGACCGGCGCGTCGATCGAGATCGAGAATGACGGCACCGTCTCGATCGCCTCGAACGACGAGGCGAGCGCGCAGGCCGCCCTCGACGAAGTCAACCGCCTGACGGCGAACGTCGAAGTCGGCAAGATCTATCACGGGCGCGTCGCCAGTATTCAGAACTTCGGCGCGTTTATTGAAATTCTTCCCGGCCGCGACGGGCTCTGCCACATCAGCGAGCTTTCCGACGAGTATGTCAGCGACGTTCACTCGGTCTGCAAAGTCGGCGACGAAATGGACGTCAAGGTCATCTCGATCGACGACCAGAACCGCGTCAAACTGAGCCGCAAGGCGGTCATTCTCGAAGAGAAAGAAGGCAAAGCCCGCTAAATGTCCAAAAAAAGGTCAGCAAACCCGTCCGAAACCGAAGAATCGCTGCGCCGTCAGCTCGACGAGATCACCCGCCTGGCGGGAGGTTTGGCCCACGAGGTCAATAATCCTCTCTCGACGATTCGGATGAATATGGGTTTGCTGGCCGAGGATCTCGAAAAAATTCCGGAATCGGTTCCGCAGAAACGCGCGCTTCGAAAGGTCGCCACCGTTCAGCAGGAGACGAAACGTCTGGAACGGCTTCTCAAAAACTTTCTTCATCTGACCCGGCCTCAGCATCTGGAATTGACCAAGGCCGACATCAACGAGGAAATTCGGAATATCCTTCGTTTCTTCAAGCCGGAGGCCGACGAAAAACATATCGAAATCTCCGAATGCCTCACGCCGAATCTGCCGTTGGTTCGGCTTAACAGCGACGCGTTTCACCAGGCGGTGATCAATCTTCTCAGAAACGCGATTCAGGCGATGAAAGAAGACGGCGGCAAGCTGATCGTCCAGACGCGCGACTTGGGCGTAAAAGTCGCGATCGACGTCATCGACAACGGGTGCGGGATAAGTCCCAAGACGATCGAACGGATTTTCGACCCGTACTACTCCACCAAAAAAGACGGTTCCGGACTCGGACTCCCCATCGTCAACCAGATCATCATCGCACACGGCGGGGGGATCGCCATCAGCAGCGAGGTCGGATTCGGCACGCAGTTTACGATCACGCTTCCCGTACCGACGCAGATTCCCGAAATGCCTCCCCCGTCGGTCGTGATTCTTCCGAAAGATTAGACGGCTTTTCGCCGGCGCTCGTCAAACCGGCTCCTCGGATGTGCCCGGTCGTACGCCTTGCGCATCGCTTCAAGGCTCACGTGGGTATAGATCTGGGTCGTCACCAGGTTTTTGTGTCCCAGAAGTTCCTGAATCGAGCGGATATCCGCCCCCGCGTTCAGCAGGTGCGTGGCGAAACTGTGCCGGAGCGTGTGGGGAGTAACCTTTCGGTTCAGACCGGTCTCTTTGATGTACTTTTCGACCATCCGTTCGACGCTTCTGGCCGTAATCCGCGTGCCGGTCGATCCGAGAAAGACCGGATTCCCCTTAACCTTATCGGGATGTCGATCCAAGATCGCGGACCGCTCGTTCAGCCACGCCGAGAGCGCTTCCGTCGCGTAATGGCCGAGAAACGCGTACCTTTCCTTCATCCCTTTCCCCCGCACGCGAATCATCCCCTCGTCAAGGATCAGATCGTCCAGATCAAGACCGACCAGTTCCCCGACTCGAATCCCGGAAGAGTAGATCACCTCCAAAATCGCGCGGTTTCGAAGCCCCTGCCAGCGCGTCGTATCGGGCGCGGCCAGAAGCCGGTTGATCTCGTCGCCTGTCAAGAAGAGAGGAAGACGCCGCCCGATTTTCGGATTCCTCACCGAGAGGGCGGGATTTTCGGCGCACCACCCCTGACGCTGAGCGAACCGAAAGAAACTCCGAAGCGACGCCATTCGCCGCGCAGCGGTCGATTTGGCGTAGTCGGCCTCGTTCATCGCCGCCAGATAACCCCGAATTTCAGGCGGATTGATATTTTCAAGAAGCGGAAATCGGCCGTCGTGGAGCTCGTAGGTATACTCGAGCCACCCTTCCATATCCTCGGCATAACTTTTCAGCGTCATCGGCGTGGCGTTCTTCTCAACCTTGAGGTATTGAAGAAACTCCGCGATTTGTGATCTCAGTCCGCTCATCGGCACCGCTTCTTCGGTATCGTTACGATAAAAAGTTTCTCTGAAAGATTATAGCAGACAAACCGAAAAGGGGCAAAAAAAAGCACCGGAGACCCGGTGCTCTGGAGTGAAATCGGGAAAAGGGTTATTCAGAAATGATTCTGACGGTTCAGCTTGTTGAAATGTTCCATACCGGAGACCTGATCGTAGCGGGCGGCAAGGGAATCGCGGTGAGACTCGCGGCGCATTTTCTGGCTCAGCACAGCGGCATCGTACCAGGAAAAATTCAGCTCGGGATTCGAGGCATAACGGCCCAGAGTTCGCATCGTCTCCGTACGGTTTTCTTCATTGTAGATAAAAACGTAACGTTCTTCACCTTTAACCAGAGCCAAAACATTGATTTCGCGGTTCACTGAAAATTCCTTACCTTTAGTCTGTCGATACGATTTCGAGCGCCCGGCGCCCACATCTTTTTCTATCGGCTTAACTCCGAAAACAATTTGATGAAAAGACCGTTTCCCCGAAAAAGGAAGGAGCGTCGGCTCCGTTGATCTTCCTTCAATTTTTTCTCTTTCCGGCCTTCCGCCGGTGAGTTTTTCACCTCTGTTGATATTATCGGCAAAGTTGGGCTTATTTCTCCAATTTAAACCGCGGCAATTTCGAAAAATCAGACCTCTTTGCCGTTCAAGTGAGTAAAAATAACTAATTTACAAAAGGTTTAACGTGCAATCGTATTTAAAATAGAAATAATAGGAAGCTTAGAAAACAATCAACAGGTTTTCAGCGGAGTTTCTCTGCAGGTGATTCGGAATCGTCCGGCGTGCCGCGGAATTCGGGCATCGTCGCCTCGCCCTCGGCGGATATTCCTTCCGGAAAAAGGACTTTGCGCAGCGTGATCAGAAGAATCTTCATATCGACGAAAAAGGAATAGTGATCGACATACCAGATGTCCAGCGCGAACTTCTCCTCCCACGAAATCGCGTTCCGTCCGTTCACCTGAGCCCATCCGGTAATCCCGGGGCGGACAAGGTGCCGGCGCGCCTGCTCCGGGGAGTAGAGAGGGAGATATTTCACCAGAAGGGGACGCGGACCGACGAGGCTCATCTCCCCTTTCAGAACGTTGAAAAGTTCGGGAAGCTCGTCGAGACTCGTCCGACGGAGGAAATTTCCGAACCGCGTCAGCCTCTCCGCGTCGGGAAGAAGATTTCCGTCTTTGCCGCGCGCCTCGGTCATCGTCCGCAGCTTGAACATCCGAAAGACCTTCCCTCCCCGGCCGGGACGCTCCTGGCGGAAGAAGACCGGTTTTCCCAAAAAGAGACGCACTCCCAGCGCCAGAACCGCGAGCGGAATCGCCAAAACGGCCAAGAGGGCCAGGGAGACGAAGATATCGGCGAGCCGTTTTCCGAAAGAGCGATAGATCACGAGCGATTCCCCCCGCCGCGTGCCAGAAGCCGCGAAAAAAGATCGACGATCCGCCGATATCCGATCTCAAACGCCATTTCTCCTTCATAGAACCGACGGCCCGACCGCCCCATCTCGGCAAGTTCCTCCTTCGGCAGTTCCGCCATCCGCCGAACGGCATCGACAAGCGATTCGGGATTCTCCGGCTCAAAGGAAAGCCCGGCTTTCGCCGTCTCGACCAAACGCGCGGCTTCCCCCTCTATCCCGCAGAGGATCGGTCTGCCGGCGCGAAGATAGGTCTGGGTCTTTCCGGGAATCGTAATCTTAAAAAGATCCATCTTTTTGAGGTGGAGCAGAAGCGCGTCGGCGCGCGCCAGTTCCGCCCCGATCCGGTCGGACGGCATCCAGGGGACGAACGTAAGATTCGGCAGATTCTTGGCGGCCGCCAGACTCTTGAGCCGTTCCAATTCGACCCCGCCGCCGATCAGGCGGAAATCGGCGGAAAGATTCCGCCGCGCCGCAAGTTCCGCCGCTTCGATAAACGTATCGATCCCCTGATAGACCCCCATATTCCCGGCATAGACGGCCGTAAAACGGGAATTCGGCTCGCCCGCTGCCGGGGGAAGCGGTTCGGACTCGTTCGTCCAGTTATAGACGACCTCGATGCGATCCGGATCGACCCCGCGCGCGGCAAGCGCCTCTTTAAACCCGGGAGAAAGACCGGTCAGGGCGTCGGCGCTTCGATAGAACCGCCGGCACCAGCGGTCGAGAAAGCGGGCGAGAAAAGAACTGTTCATCATCCCCGAGCCGGTCACCGATTCGGGCCAGAGATCCTGAACCATCAGAACGAATTTCGCCCTGTGGAAGAGACGGAACAGACGTGCCGCCCAACCCAGGGTCGGCAGATTATAGACGAAGACAACGTCGGGACGTTTGATTCCGAACTGTCCGAGCGTCGCCGCCGAAAGACCGAATGATGTGTAACAGCATGCCCGGCCCGGTCCGCTGCGGCTCTGACTGATAAACAGGGGAAGACGAATCACTTTCACCCCATCGAGCGTCTCGGTCTGCCGAAATCGAAGGCGGTATCCCGGAGTGATCTTCCCGTCGGCCAGCGAATAGGGAACCGCCGAAAGAACC
>CACXFR010000151.1 GCA_902766935.1 uncultured Planctomycetota bacterium
CAATCGGTCGGTGTCGACAAACGCCAGGCCGAGCCGCCGCGCCAAGAGAGCGCCGACGGTACTCTTCCCGGTTCCGCGGTAGCCGATCAGCGCGAGGGAAAGGGTCATCGTCTCAGCTCCTCGAAAGAGCGAGCGCTTCTTTCAGCAGATTGCGGATCATCGAGGCCGACGCCGTCTGTCCGGTGAAAATGCGGAACTGCAGACACGCCTGCCCGAGAAACATTTCGAGCCCCGAAATCGGCGTCGCCCCCTTTTGCCGCGCCAGACGGAGCAGGTAGGTCTGTTCGGGATTATAGACCGCGTCGAAAACGAACATGTTGTTGCGGATCGACTCCGGACCGATCGGGGTCTGATCGACATCGGGAAACATCCCGACCGACGTGCAGTTGGCGATCAGCGTGGCGACGTAGCTTTTCCGCGCGTCCCAGTCGCAGAAGGAGCAGCCGAGCTGCTCGGCGACCTTTTCGGCCTTTTCCGACTTTCGGTCGGTGATCGTCACGCGCGCCCCTTTGTCCAGAAGTCCGTAGGCGACCGCCTTCCCCGCCCCTCCGGCGCCCAGGACGAGCACCTGCTTTCCGGCCAGAGGAGAACTCCCGTTCTGTTCCCCCCCCATTGCCGTTTCGATACAGTGGGTTGAAGCCATATAATCGGTGTTGTAGCCGACGATCTGATTCTCGCGGAAGACGATCGTGTTGCACGCGCCGATCTCTTCGACGGCGGACTGAAGCTGCGTCAGTTTGCCGATCACGTCCGCCTTGTGAGGAATGGTCACGCTCAGACCGCGCAGATCGAGATTCGAGGCGTGATCGATCAGCTCTCCCGCCTCGCCGGCGGGAACGCGGAACGGAACGTAAACCTTGTTGAGACCCGCCGCGTCGAACGCCGCGTTGTGGATAAGGGGGCTGAGCGAATGGGCGATCGGGTCGGCGATCACGCCGTAGACCTCCGTATCGGATTTGATCTTTTCGTAGCGGTATTCGTCCCGAAGAGTCTTGTAGTAGGGGATCCCCGGCGAAACGATCCGCTGGGGCGAGAAAGTGGCGCAGGCCCACGGGGCGCCGTACTTCCCGCCGAGCACGCGGGTCGGAAACCCGATTTCCCCCATCCCGATCACCACGGTCGGCTTTCCCCGGCCGTGAACGTTCACCTTTTTCATGAATTCGACGAGACGAAGCAGTTCCCCGACCGAACGGGGGGTCACGGCGATCTTAACGATATCCGGATCGGTCTGCGCGAGGATCTTTTCGTAGACGGCGTCGAGATCTTCCGGCACCTTCTCGAAGTCGTGGTAACTGATCAGCCGCTTCGTCTTTCCGAAACGGGGAATTTTACCGGCAACGTCGGATTCGATATCGATGCAGTTCGCTCCCGAAACGATCGCCTCTCGGATGAGAGCCAGCCGCCTCTCTTCGTCGTAGCTCCACAGACCGCCGTCCTGCTTGCGGCGAACCGTCACGATCACCGGCAGAGGACGGTTCGGCAGAAGACGCCCTAAATCGGGCATTTTACGGAGAAAATCAAGACGAAGCTCGACAAATTTGATTCCGTCGTCGGCCAATCCGGCCATTTCGCTGATCATCCTTTTGTGGCTGCCGCAGGCAATGGTGACACAAATCATCTGAAGGGACCTTCGATATCTGAGGAAATCATCAATTTCGGCCGGCGCCCGAGCCTGCCGGAAAGGGGAAACCGTCGTTTTGGCCAGTCCCGAAAACGAACGGCGCCGACTATTCCCCATTATACTTCACGAACCGAATAAAAAAAGACGCAGACAACTTTTCTTCCCCATTTTCCCCCTTTGAGGACGCGCGTTTTCCCCTTTCGCTTTCCGAAAAAAAGGACTCGCCGCGCGCGGCTTCCGCTCCCCTTCCCTTCGAAGTACGGTGAGGGGGAATTTCTCCGGGAAACGGGCCTGTTGATTGAAAAAATGGGAAGATGACATTATAATGGAGCTGTTAGAAAATATCGCCGTTTCGCGATGAAAACCTTCCTTCCGATGAGGTCGTCAGCCAATGAAACGTTTTCTTCATTTTCACTCGAATCGTCCGTCCGACTCCGAACACTCCCGCGGGAAAGAAGCTCGTTCTCTCCGAAAACGCTGCACGCGTTTTGAATCGCTCGAAGAACGCACGCTTCTGTCGGTCACGCCGGCCGAATACGCCGATATTCGCGCCTCCTACGCCGAATTCAACCTTCCGGCGTCGATCGACGAGATCAACATCATCGAAATCACCGCCGATCGGCTCACGTCGGCCGAAATCCGCTCGGCGGTCGACGCGGCCGCCGCGACAGCGGGCGACGACCTGATCGTGGTTCGGACGGCCGAAGGCGCCCACACCGTCACCTACGCTTCGGCGTCCGACGAGATCGCCGTAACGCTCAACTCGTCGGAAAAAGGGGCGCTTGCGATCGTCGGCTACGGCGCCTCGCCCCTTACCGTCGACGCGTCGGGAATGTGCCGCGCCCTTTCGATCGGTTCCGGCGCGGACGTCTCGCTGGGAAACATCATTCTGACGGGCGGGAACTCTTCGACGAGCGTTTCCGACGCCGGGTACGGCGGGGGGCTTTATAACGCCGGCCGACTGACCGTCTCGAACCTCTCGGTGACCGGAAACACCTCGTCCTACGCGGGCGGAGGAATCTCCAACACCGGAACGCTCCGTCTTCTGAACAGCGAAGTTACCGACAACAGCGCCGCGGCGTCGTACCGCGCCAGCGGCGGAGGGATCTTCAGTTCTGGAACGATCACCGCCGAAAATCTCCTGATCTCCGGAAACAGCGTCTCGGGAACTGTCGCCTACGGGGGCGGCGTCTATCTGTGGAACGGGCGCTTTGCGGCCGTCGGCGCGACGATCACCGGCAACAACGCCGCGGAAGGGGGCGGTTTCTATCTCTTCGGCACCTCGTCGCGAAGCTACGCGCTCTCCCTTACGAATTCGATCCTGGTCGGAAACAGCGCCGCCGCCTCTGCCGAGATCGCCCGGTACAACACCAAGGGATTGACCGCCGCCGACCACGTCCTGACCGACCACACCGAATGGGACACCACCTCCTCGCTCTACGCGTACGACCCCGACCTTCCGCTCTTCACCAATGCCGCGGCGCGGCTCTACACCCTGACAAGCGACTCGCAGGCGGTCGATGTGGGGAAAAATGCCGCCGTGACGACCGCAGCCGACCTTTCGGGGGGAGAACGAATCGTCAACATCATTGTTGACCTGGGGGCCTACGAGTACCAAAAAGGCGCCAAACCCGACATCACCGACGTCTCCCTTTCCGGATGGAGCGGCGTCTACGACGGCCTGTCCCACACCGTCACTCTCACCGACCCCTACGCGGCCACCGACACGATCGCCTACACCTATGACGGCGAGACGTTCGACACGCCCCCCGCCTTCACCGAAGTCGGTACATACGCCGTCTCGGCGACGGTCAAGCGCGAAGGATACAACGACTGGACCGGCAGCGCGATCGTCACCATCATCACAAAACCGGATATCACCAACGTCACCCTGACCGGCTGGAGCGGCGTCTACGACGGCCAGTCCCATACCGTCACACTGACCGACCCCGATCTGGCGACCGACACGGTTGTCTACACCTATAACGGCGAGACGTTCGACGCGCCCCCCGCCTTCACCGAAGTCGGCACATACGCCGTCTCGGCGACGGTCTCGCGCACGGGGTACAACGACTGGACCGGCAGCGCGGAGGTCGCCGTTCTTCCGGTCTCGACCGACCTGGTCGTCACGACGAATCTCGACGTCGTCGACGCCTCCGACGGTCTTCTCTCCCTCCGCGAGGCGATCGCCCAGATCGAGGCGGGTTCGACCGAAGCGTCCCGTATTACGTTCAGCGGGAGCGTCTTTACCGGCGGCGACGCCAACCGGATCACCCTCACCCAGGGTGAACTGACCGTCAAAAAGTCGATGACGATCGACGCGGCGCCCCTCGGCGAAAACGTCACGATCGACGCAGAAGGAAAGAGCCGCGTTCTGAAAGTTGAGGGGGAAGACGAATCCGCGGTCTCCCTTCTGAACCTGAACATCACCGGCGGCTTTATCAGCGACAGTCCCGGCGCGGGAATCTACCTCGTCTCGGGGAGTCTCTCGCTCAGTCATACAAAAATCACGCGCAACAAAGCCGACGTCGGGTCGGGCGGCGGCGTCTATATTTCCACCGGCTCTCTGACCGCGCGCGACAGCGAGTTCTCGGCGAACACCGCCGCGATCGGCGCGGGGGTCTACGCCGCCGGCGGAACCTTTACCGCCGTCAACTGCACCGTCGCCGCCAACGCGGCGACCAACTACGGCGGGGGAATCGCCAACTGGGGAACCGTTTCGCTCACCAACACGATCGTCTCGAACAACTTCGGCTACGTGAACAACGGCGACTGGTTCGGTCTGGCGCCCGAAACCTCCCTGAACAACATCATCGCCTTCGACGCGAAATTCGTCACCGCCGCCCAGTTCGACGACGAGGCGAACATCACCAACATCGACGATCTCGACCTCTCGCTCTCCTCCTCGAGTTGGGGAATCGACCGAGGGCTTAACAGCGCGGTCGCCGAAACGACCGACCTTGCCGGAGGCGCGCGTCTTGTGCAAAGCTGGGCCGAGACGGCAACGGTCGATATCGGAGCGTACGAATACCAGTCGACCTTTACCCGCGAGACCGAAACCGCGGGGACGACGGTCACCACCTCCCTCGACCTGGTCGACGATACCGACGGGCAGATCTCCCTGCGCGAGGCGGTCCTTTACGCCGACGAAGGGGGAACGATCGATTTCGTGTCGAGCCTTTCGGGAGAAACGATTTCCCTTTCCAGCTCGGCACTGATCCTTGACAAGCCGATCACCGTCGACGCCTCGGCTCTTTCGGAAGGGATCACCCTCGACGGGAACTCCAAAACCACGGTGATGGTGATCGGGGGCGGAACCGAAGCCGCGCCGACCGTTCTGAAAGGGATCACGGTTACCGGCGGAAAATCGTACGACGGCGGAGGGATCCTTTCGACCGGATATTTGCGGGTCGTCGACTCGGTTCTGACCGCCAACAGCGGCCTGTCGAGTTCCGGGAGCGGTCCGTTCGGTTCGGCGCTCTTTAATTTCCGCGGCAACGTTTCGATCAGCAACACAACCGTTTCGAAGAACACCACGGCCGGGGCGGTCTATTCTTACGGCGGTACGCTGACGGTCAGCGGAAGCACGTTCACCGAAAACAGCGGCTCGCGCGGCGGCGCGATCTTCCTTTCGGGGGGAACCGCCGAGATCACCGACACGACCTTCACGGGAAATTTGGCAAATTACGGCGGCGCGGTCTACAACAACACCGCCACGCTTTCGATCTCCGGCTCGACCATCTCGGGAAGCGGTTCCTACTACGGCGGGGCGATCTGCAATTACGGCATTCTCACCCTCACCGATTCGATCATCAGCGGAAACAACGCCTACTACAACGGCGGCGGGATCTACAACTTCCGGAGCACATTAAACACCACCAACACCCTCTTCTACTCGAATACGGGGGGCTACGGCGGCGCGATCTGCAACGACGGGGCGGTGATGACCGCGGTCAACTGCACCCTTACCGCCAACGAGTCGAATTTCGGCGGCGGGATCTTCGCCAACGGAACGGCGTCCGACGACGACTCGCAGACGTATGTCATTACCCTTTGCAACACAATCGTCGCCGCCAATACGGTTTCCCAGGGAGGCTCGGGTCCCGACATTCACCGATACAATGAAAACGGAACAATCTCCGGCGCGTTCTCCCTCTCATCCTTTACCGGCTGGACGAACACGGCGCCCAACTACGAGTATCACAGCGACGAACGTCTCTTCCGCGACCCGGATAACCATGACTACCGGCTCGCTTCCGGCGGGCAGGCGATCGACGTCGGCCAAAACGCGTTCGTCGTCGACGTGCCGAAAGACCTGGACGGAAATGCGCGTATCGTTCACAGCGTCGTCGATCTGGGGGCGTATGAATTCCAACGCACCCTCGAAACGCCGTCGGCCGTCGTCACCACCCAGCAGGACGTCGTCGACGCCTACGACGGTCTGATTTCGCTGCGCGAGGCGATCCTCTACGTCGAAAACGGCGACGTCGAGACTGAGAACATCACGTTCGACGCCTACCTCTCAGGAAAGACGATCACCTTGAACGCCTCGCTGGGCGCTCTTGCGATCGGCGAATCGCTCACGATCGACGCCTCGTCGCTCCGCGGCGGGGTTCAGGTCGACGGCGGCGGGAAGACCGGCGTCTTTGCGGTCAGCGGCGGGTCGGCCTCACTCCCCGTCACTCTCCGTAATCTGCGGATCACCGGCGGCGCCGCGGAAAACGGTGCCGGGGTCTCCAACACCGGCGTTCTGACCCTCGCGAATTCGCTCGTCGCCGGGAATACGGCGCAGGCGCACGGGGGGGGGATTCTGAACCGAGGGGAACTGACCCTCGTCAACACCACGGTCACCGCCAACATCGCGGCGGCGGGCGCGGGTCTCTGGTCCGAGACTCTCGATACCGCGAACCGGACAACTCTGCAGAACGTGATCCTGGCCGGCAACACACTCTCCGAAGGGGGAACCGGCAACGCCGACGTCGGCTGCGCCGACCTCACCGGCGCCCTGATGGCCTACAATACCCTCTCCTCCTTCTCGGACTGGACGAACGCTTCCGAACCGGACGTTTCGAACTACGTCTTCGACGCGTCTCTTCCCCTCTTTGCCGACGCCGCCGGGTCGAACTACTCGCTTGCCGACGCGTCGCAGGCGCTCGACCGGGGGCAGAACGCGTATATCTCGTCCGAAACCGACCTGGCGGGGAACGCCCGTGTGGTGAACGGCATCGTCGATTTGGGCGCGTACGAATATCTCTATAACGCCGATCCCGGCGACACCCTCGATCTGTCAAAGACGATCACCTTCACCGAGGGCTCGTTCTTCTCCCGGGAGATGATCGGCAACGGCCTGTACGGCGACAAAGACGTCGACTTCTACGCGGTCGACGTCACCGACGAGAATCTCTCGCAGATTTTCTCGTTCGCCGTCACCGCGTCCGAGACGGGCGAGCCGCTCGACACGCTGATCCGCGTCTTTGATTCGGAAGGGACCCTGCTGGGAACCAGCGGCGGGACCCCGGTTCTCTCCTGGACGCCGTCCGAAACCGGCCGATTCTACTTCGCGATTTCGGCGCTGGCCAACAACGCGTACGACCCGGCCTCGACCGACGGCCGCCCCTCGGG
>CACXFR010000152.1 GCA_902766935.1 uncultured Planctomycetota bacterium
CGCGGGCGCCGAGCTTTCGAGACGTTGGGGAAAAGGGGGCCGGCGAGGCGCTCCCTGTCAGGGTCTTATTTCTGTTTGCGAAAGATGAAAAAACCGAGCGTACCGAGGACTCCGCCGGAGACGATGAACCAGACGTCGACCATCGTGCTGGCCCGTCCGAAAGGGATCCCGATCAACAGATCGAGGAGGAACATCAGCAGCAGGATGGCGAAAATGGCCATCGCGAAAATACAGAGAGCTTTCGGCATAGCACGGGGGTCGGCAGGAATTTTTCGCAAACGGGAAAACTCCCCGCCCCGAACGGGCGGGAAGAACGACCGATCTTATTATAATAGAAAGCCGGATAAATAGAAAGAGGTTTCCGTCCGGCGCCGAATCGGGGCCGCGCCGGCGGCGCCGCTACCGGGCCGCTTCCTGCGCCGGGAGGGCGGGAAAACGAAGCGTAAAGGCGGTTCCTTTCCCGAGGCTGCTTTCGACCCGGACCTTTCCGTGATGCCGTTCGATGATCCGTTTGCAGAGGGAAAGACCGAGTCCGGTTCCCCCTTTTCCGCTTTCGTCGGGCCCCTTTTTGGTGGTGTAGAACGAGTCGAAGATCTTCGGCAGTTTATCGGCGGGGATCCCGGTTCCGAAGTCGCGGATCATCATTTCGACCGTCTTGCCCGAGGCGTCGGGAGCGATTTTCAGGATCAGCCGCCCCCCCTGGGGCATCGCCTGGCGGGCGTTGATCAGCAGGTTGACCAGAACCTGCTCGATCTGATTGGCGTTCGCCGAGATTTCGGGAACGGGGCGGAAATCCTTTTCGACGCTGATCCGGTACTTGTTCATTTCCCGGTCGAGAAGAAGAAGGACGTCTTCGGTGATCGAGACCAGATCGGTCGGCTCGAACCCCGGTTTCCGGTTCCGTGCCAGGCCGAGAACCGTCGCGGTGATCTTGGCGGCGCGGTTCGAGGCGTCGTAGATCGCGTTAAACGCCTTGTCGCGGGTCGCTTTGTCCTGATGGCGGATCCCCATTTTGGCGTAGTTCAGGACGGTCGTCAGGATGTTGTTGAACTCGTGGGTCGTCGTCGAGGCCAGTTCGCCGACCGCGGTCAGCTGCGCCACCTGTTCCAGACGGTCTTCCAGCTGCCTGATCTTTTCCAAAAGTTCGGCACGTTCGAGTTCCCACGATTTTTCCGACGGCATTTCGATCACATCTTTCTTTGCGGAGATTCAAAAAGGCGCTCCTTTCGCTCGCGGCGGGAAGAGGCGCTTTCGTCATTATCGACCTTTCGCGATTTTTCCCTTTTCGGAGTCTCTCTCATTTTCGGGAAAAAATTTTTCCCCCGGCGTGAAACTTGACGCATTCGATATGATCGGTTAAACTACAAAAGTCGTGGAAAGCTTATGTCCGACCGTTGGTTCCGCGTAAAAAGGAGCGATGCAATGAAGCTGAAACAAATTTCCCTCTTCCTCGAAAATCGGCCCGGCCACCTGAGTTCCGCGTGCCGGAAACTCGCCGACGCCGGCCTGAACGTCGAGGCGATGGCTCTGGCCGACACCGAGAACTACGGCATTCTCCGGTTCCTCGTCAGGGACTGGCAGAAGAGCGTCGAAATCTGCGAAAAGCTCGGCCTGGTGGCCAAGGTGACCGAAGTCCTGGCGGTCAGCGTCTCGAACACGCCGGGGGGGCTCGCCGATCTTCTGGCGATCCTCGCCAAGACGAGCGTCAATATCGAATATATGTACGGGTTCAACTTCCATCCTTCCGGGCGGGCGGTCATCGTTCTGCGGATCGACAAGCCCGACGAGGCGCTCGACGCGCTCAAAGACTCGAAGGTCCAAATCCTCACCGAAGAGAACCTCTTTTCCTGAGGCTCGGCCGCCGGGCCCTTCGGTTTTAGAAAGACGCCGAAACGACTATGGAAATCTGGCCGGCAATCGATATACGCGGCGGGCAGTGCGTACGGCTCGCCCAGGGCGACTATAACCGCGAGACCGTCTACGGCGCGGTTCCCGCCGACATGGCGGAGCTTTGGGCGGGGCAGGGCGCGCGCCATCTGCACCTGGTCGATCTGGACGGCGCCAAAGACGGCGGCAGCACCAACGCCGCCGCGGTCGCCGAAATCGTCCGCCGCGTCTCGATCCCCTGCGAGCTGGGGGGCGGGATTCGGAGCGAAGAGACGATCCGCGCCTATCTCGATATGGGGGTCAGCCGTCTGGTGATCGGCACTCTCGCCCTCAGAGAGCGGGCGTGGTTCCGTGAAATGGCGCTGAAGTATCCCGGCCGGCTCGTCCTGGGTATCGACGCCAAAGAGGGAATGGTCGCGGTCAACGGCTGGCTCGAGACGAGCCGCGTTTCGGCGGCCGAACTGGCGCGGGAATTTGCCGATCTTCCCCTGGCGGCGCTTGTCTACACCGACATCGCCACCGACGGCATGATGAAAGGCCCGAACTTCAAAGAGATGGAAGAGATGAGCCGCGTCTCGCCGATTCCCCTGGTCGCCTCGGGCGGCGTGACCCGGATCGGCGACGTCGCCCGTCTGGCCGGGCTGGGGATTCCCGCCTGCATCATCGGCCGCGCCCTCTACGAAAAGACGATCGACCTGTCCGAAGCGCTGAAATACGAGACCGGCCCCGCGTAGCGCGCGGGTAAATCCGAACCCTTTTCCCCGTTTTATTCCGACGGAACACCCCCTTGAAGCGAACGCCGCGAAGCGCCGGCCGCGGACTTCAAGGGGTTTTTTATGTCAGTTCAAGACCCCGCCGGCAATTTTCTTCTATAAAGCGCGAAACGCGGCTCCGGCTTTTCGAAATCCTGTTTTTTCTTCCCCGGAAAAAATCATAAGTTTTTCGGGCAAAAAGTTCCCATCATGATTGACAATCTGGGGGGGGGGGTATAAATAGGCAGGATGCAATTTTTCCGCCCTCCCGGAATCCGGTTTTTTCAGACGGGGATTGCGGGCAAAGGGGGGGTATTGTATTTGAAATTAACACAAAATTTAAATTGTTTTATTACCCGCACATGCCAAGGAGGCACCCATGAGAACCCAGCTCAAGTCCCGCAAACTTCGTATCGAATCCCTTGAAGAACGCACCCTGCTGGCGGTAACCGCAGGCGCCGAAGAAACGGCCGCGGCATTCATCGCGCCGACTGCCGCAACGACGTGGAACGTCAACACACTGGACGACCCGGCGAGTTGGAATGCGGCGGACAGCATACTTTCTCTGCGCGAGGCGATCGGCCGGGCGGAAGCGGGAGACACGATTAACTTTGCCTCTTCGCTTAAAGACGGTACGATCACTTTAAACGGCACCGTGCTTGAGATCACCAAAAGTATTACGATTGACGCGGCGTCGGTCGGCGGAATCACGATTGACGCCAACGGGTTGAGCCGTGTGATTTACAATAGCGGCGGGAATGAAACGGCTCCCACTGAACTCGTGTCACTGACGATTACGGGGGGTAAAACTACAGGTGACGGCGGCGGTATTTACAACTACGGCACGCTGACAATGACGAACAGCACGGTATCCGGCAACACCGCTTATTCTCATGGCGGCGGGATTTACAACTACGGCACACTGACCTTGACGAACAGCACGGTATCCGGCAACACCGCTTCTTCTTCTTATTATGATTCTTATGGCGGCGGTATTTACAACTCCGGCACACTGACCTTGACGAACAGCACGGTATCCG
>CACXFR010000153.1 GCA_902766935.1 uncultured Planctomycetota bacterium
CGTTTATATCGCCTCGACGTTCGACGCCGACGGGGACGGTTTTATCGGGCCGGCGGAAATGTCGTATATGAGTTACGCCTGGTTCAGTACGGACGGGCAGGAGAACTGGAACCCGGCGAGCGACCTGGACGGTGACGGGTTTATCGGCCCGGGCGATCACGCGTACGTCTCCTCGAACTGGTTCAAGACCAACGACGCGCTCCCCGACAGTACGAAGTCTTACAAGATCTATCCTTCCGATATCTCGAACTGGTCTCTTTTCGGCGACCAGGTTTCGAAGATCTCCGCCCGGAGCGGCTCTTTGACCCTCGACGCGCGGAGCTGCGACTTGGAAGCTGTCTGCGACTTTGACGGTTTCGCCCCGGATCTGCGCGTAACCTGCGATTTTAAAACGACCGGCTCCTCGACGTCGTTTCTGACGGGGCTCGAACTGGCGGTCCAGGAGAGCGGCGCGCGCTACTACGCCGAGATTCAGAAAGACCGCGTCTATCTCTACTACGTCAGCAGCAGCGGCCGAATGTCCCTTCTGGACGGCGCGTTCTGCACGTTCGCCTCGAACCGGACCTATACCGTCTGGGCGCAGAGGTCGGGGAATCAGTTCGCCTTCGGAATCGGCGGCGATACGCTTGTCGCCGCGACCGATTCACACCTGACGGGGGGGCAGGTCGGCTTTTACGCCGCGGGCGGGGTGAATGTCTTCAGCAACATTTCGGTGACGAACAATCCCGAAAAGGCCGCGGCGCCCGTGAACCGTGTCGGCGACGTGATTATTACGACCAAGTTCGCGGAAAACGGCGTCCCCCTCGCCGAGCCGATCACGACCTGCAGTATCTCCCCTTCGGACACCTCGAACTGGTTCCTTTTCGGCGACAAGATCTCGAAGGTGACCGCGAGAAACGGGATTCTGAACATCGACGCGACTTCCGGCGCGCTGGAGGCGGTTTGCGACTACGAGGGATTCGAAGACGATATCCGCGTCAGCGCCGATTTCAGGGGATCCGGCGCGTTCAACGCGGGAATCGAGCTCGCGGTACAGCCTTCGGGCGCGCGTTACTACGCCGAAATCCGCGGCGACGCGGTCTCGCTCTACTATATCGACGAGGGGGAAAACTTCACGCTCCTCCATTCAGTCGGCTGCACGTTTGCCGCGGGGAAGAGCTATTCGGTCTGGATGCACCTGACCGACGGACAGCTGGCCTGCGGGGTCGGCGGCGAGACGCTCATCGCCATGACCGAAACGCGCGTTTCGGGCGGGTACGTCGGTTTCTATGCGTCGAGCGGGATCGGGGCGTTCTCGAATATTTCCGTCACCTTCAATCCCGAAAAGGTCGCCAATACGATTGCCGACCTTCCCGCGGCGGGGAAGCAGTTTCTCTATACCAGCCCGTCGACCGGCCTGGTCTGCCAGCTCTATCTGCCGACCGATCTTTCGGCGCAGAACAAGAACGGCCTTCCGCTTCTTATCTACCTGCACGGAGCCTCGGAACGGGGGAATCCCGAAAAGATCAAGCTGCACGGCCCGTCGAAACTCATCGAAATCGGCTGGGCCGATTCGTGGCCCTTTATCACCCTTTCGCCCAACTGCCCGGCGGGAACCACCTGGTCGACCTCCCAGCTTCTGAAACTCTTCGACGAGGTCGCCGACTGGCTTCCGGTCGATAAGAACCGTATCTACGTGACCGGCTGCTCGATGGGGGGGCACGGTACGTGGAACGTCCTGTTGGCGGCGCCCGACAAGTTCGCCGCCGGCGTGCCGGTCTGCGGCTGGTCCGACCCCTCGCGGGCGTCGGCTCTGGTCGATATTCCGATCTGGATCCGCCACGGCGCCGCCGATACCGGGGTCAATCCGCAGCGGAGCCGCGATATGTACAACGCGATCACCGCGGCCGGCGGAACGAAGGTGATACTGACCCTCTTCCCGGGCGTCGGGCACGACTGCTGGAACGAGGCGTATGACACCTGGGAGCTCTACAACTGGCTCCTGCAGCAGTCGAAGTAGCACGCCCGCGCCCCGCCCGCTTTCGGGGGGGCCGCTTTTTTCGAAATTCCGAAGGGAGAGAGTATCCCTTCGGGCCGGGGCGCCTTGCCGCGCCCCTTTTTTTCCGCTTATTTCGCCGGGTGTTTCCTTCCCGTCCGCCCGAACCTTGAAATCGGGAAATCGTTCGGGTAGAATCGTAAAAAGAATGGGAAGAGGCTCTTCCCGCAGCCGAACACGTTAGTACCCAAAGGAGTTTTTCGATGCTGATGAAAATGACGGCGGCCGCCTTCTTCTGCGGCTGCGCTCTGGCCGTCTGGGCCGCCGGAGAAGGAACCGACGCTCCCGCGCCGGGGATTCAGGTTTTGCGTTCGATCCACGTTCCCGCCAGCCGATGTTTCTGGACCACCGGCGACGTCGATCAGCTGGGGGAATACCTTCCCGCCGATCCGGCCAAAGAAGAAGAGTTCAGGTATTGGCTCTTCCTGCCGACCGACGAGTCGGCGAAGAACGAAAAGGGATTTCCCCTCCTGGTCTTTCTGCACGGGGCGGGGGAACGGGGGAATCCCGAGGCGGTGAAAGTCCACGGTCCGCCGAAACTGGTCGAGACCGAGGCGGGGAAGACCTGGCCCTTCATCACCCTTTCCCCCTCCTGCCCGGCCGACGGGTACTGGTCGGTCGACCAGATCCTTCTGGCGATCGACAAGGTCATTGCCGAACAGCCGGTCGATACCGACCGGGTCTACGTGACCGGCCTTTCGATGGGGGGGTACGGCACCTGGATGCTCCTGGATAAGGCCGGCGAGCGGTTCGCCGCCGCCGCTCCCCTCTGCGGCGGGTGCGATCCGGCCAAAGCGTGCAAAATGGTCGACAAGCCGATCTGGGTCTTCCACGGCGACAAAGACGGCGCGGTCCCCTTTGAACGAAGCGTGAACATGGTCGAGGCGATCAAAAAACTGGGGGGCGAAAAGATCCGTTTTACCGCCTATCCGGGGTACGGGCACGACTGCTGGACCGAGACGTACAACAATCCGGAACTCTACGAATGGTTTTTGAGCCATTCGCGCTGAAAAAAGGGATAATTCCCCCGATTTGACGTTGACCGTTTTTCGGGAAAGGGGTAACATACCCTCAGCTTGAACGAGGGCGGAAACCGCGGCCGAAAGGGCCGGATTTCTCCCCTCATTTCGGCTCGGTTCCACGGACGGAGCCGTTCGTTCCGCAGGGAAGCGGAAATTTCTGACAGCCGTTCCGATTGAAGAGCCGCTTTCAGGATCCGAGGCGCCCGGCAGGCGCCTTTCTCCGGGCAGGAGGCGCGGGGAGAACCGGCAAATCCCGAAGAGGAAAGGAATCCTTTCTTCGGGTTTTGCGCGGGATTTTCTCGTAAATTTTTTAAAAAAATACCTTAAGTTCCCCCTTCCACGATTCTTTTCTCGGTTTATACTTGTTGCAGATATTTGCAAATTACCGGCATCGTGGCTAGTTTGCGGTATGAGGGACGCCCTTCTTCCAAATGGGCTCACCTCGCGGGCCGGCGGTTTTGAGTGTTCCAGGAAAAACCGCTTCGTCCAAGCCCCGAGCCACGTTTTTTCCGCCTTCCTCTCCACACATTCGGGCGGACAGAAGCCGGCGACTGCGAGTATGAGAGAAACTTGGCAATCAGGTAATCGGCTCCAGCAACGCCTTAAATTTTAAGGAGATTTCAATGCCCGCGGATAAAAAAGAAAAGAAGGACATCATTCGAATTCGAATGGAAGCTTACGACAACGCGATCCTCGATCAGAGCGCCCAACAGATCATTGAGGCTGCGAAACGAGGCGGCAGTGAAGCGCGGGGGCCGATTCCGCTTCCGACGCGTATTGAACGCTACACGGTTCTTTCGAGTCCCCATGTCGACAAGAAAGCCCGCCAGCAGTTCGAAATGCGGACCCACAAGCGGGTCATCGACATCGTCAACGCGACTTCGAAGACGATCGATGAACTGAACAAGCTCTCCCTGCCGGCCGGGGTTGATGTCAAAATCAAATCCGTCGGCAAATAAGAGGCTCAGCCGGGTTTATACTTTTTAACGGACGTACCGGCCTTAGACCGACCGACGGGTCACTTTCAGAGTTTAAGGCCGCAATGCGCAAAACAGAACAGGAAAAAGAAATGGGAATCGGTTTACTCGGACAGAAAGTCGGCATGACCCAGCTCTACACCGAACAGGGGGCGGTGATCCCCGTGACGGTGATTCAGGCCGGTCCGTGCAGTGTTCTTCAGGTCAAAACGCTCGAAAAAGACGGCTACGAAGCCGTTCAGCTCGGCTATAAAGACAAACCGGCGCGTCTTGCCTCCCGCAGCGAGCAGGGGCACGTCGCCAAGCTCGATAGTAAGCGCCAGGCCAAACTTGCCGAAAAGGGTGTTGCGGCGGTCGCCAAGGCCGAAGTCGCTCCCCAGCGCTACATCAAAGAATTCCGCATTCCGGTCGAGGGTTTCGAAGTCGGCCAGAAGTACGACGTCGACGTTTTCAGCGACGTCATCGCCGTCGACGTGACGAGCGTCAGCAAGGGCCGCGGTTATTCGGGCGCCATGAAACGCCACAATTTCTCCGGTCAGCGCGCCAC
>CACXFR010000154.1 GCA_902766935.1 uncultured Planctomycetota bacterium
GAGCCGGAACCGGATCCGCCGACCCCCCGCTATCAGACCGAAACGCCGATTCCGCTCATTCTGCCGACCCGCACCTACGGCGGTCCGACCTCGCCGTTCAACTATCTGCCCGACGGCGTGGCGCCCGCGCCGGTCTCGGAAGTCCGTTACGGAGGCGGCGGCGGTCTGACGACCCCCTACGCGTGGCATCTGTCGGTGATCAACGGCGGTTATCCGCGGTCAATCGAGGGGTTCACCTCCGTCGCGGGCTACCGGGGAATGTTCAGCCGTGACAACTTCACGCTCGTCTCCCTCTCGGCCGAAGATATGAACCGCGGCGAGTGGATCGTCATGCGCTCGAGCGGTGAGCTGGCGAAATACCGGATCGGAGCCGACGGCGCGATCGCGGTCTCGGGTGACTGGAACGGCGACGGTCAGGACGAAGTCGGCTTCTACGTCAACGGAATGTGGTATCTCGACCTGAACGGGAACGGCAGCTGGGACGACGACGATCTCTGGGCCGAACTCGGCGGAAAACCGAAAGATCAGCCGGTGACCGGCGACTGGGACAGCGACGGAAAGACCGATATCGGCATCTTCGGTCCGCGCTGGGTCGGCGACGAACTGGCGATGGATCTTGAAGCCGGGCTCCCGGCGGCGAAGAATCCGAACACCTTCCAGAACGTCTCGCGTCCGAAGAACCTGCCCCCCGACTATCAGCACGTTGACGTCGAGGTCCGCACCCTTCGTCAGTCGGCCGCCGGCGACACGCGCGTCGACCTGATCGACCACGTCTTCGAATACGGCCATGAGGGCGACCGCGGCGTGACGGGCGACTGGAACGGCGACGGCGTTTCGAAGATCGGCGTCTACAACAACGGCACGTGGCGTCTCGACGTCAACGGAAACGGCCGATGGGACGAAGGGGACGTCGAAATCCGCGGGTTCGGCGGCAAAGAGAGCGTCCCGGTCGTCGGCGACTTCAACGGCGACGGAATCGACGAGGTCGGTCTCTTCGAAAGCGGCCGCTGGAACCTCGACACCAACGGCGACCACAAGCCCGACAAGGCGTTCGAGTTCGGACAGGCGGGCGACCAGCCGGTCGTCGGCGATTTCGACGGCGACGGCACCGACGAATTCTCGGTCTATCGTCCCGACAACAAGACGATCGAAGCCGAAACGACCTCGAACGAAATCTGACCCGTTCGGCGCGGCCGTCGGACAAGAAGCGCGGAGCTCCCGTTTTCAGGGGGTTCCGCGTTTTTTATTCTTGCGAAAGGGGCGTCTTCGAAGGGAAAGGAAGAGCGCGGACCGACAAATCGGCCGGAGACCTCCGGCCCGCCGTTTGCCCCATTTTTTTGATTTTACTTCTTTTAATTTATATGAAATGGTATTATAATAGGGGCGCAAGGTCCGTTCCGCGCCTTCCGTATTTTCCGGACCTTCTTTTCGAAGGCGCTCTCCGAAAGCTCCCGCCTGCGGCAACCCCGGTCCTCCAGCTCTTTTTCGGGCCCGTCCGGGCTTAGAATCGACAAGGGGCTTTGGGGGATACCGTTCCTCTGCCGCACAGCAAAGTCCGTAACGTAAAACTGGAATCAAAATGGCCAAAAAGGATAGACAACACTGGGGGGAAATCGCCTCGTCGCTGGAAGAAAACGTAGAAATGCCTCCCGTTGAGGAAACCGACACAAAAGCCGAAGCGAAACCGACCAAGTCCCGCGCGAAAACACCGACGGCCCGTAAACGGACGGCCAAAAAAGAAAAAGCCGACACGCCCCTCGAAAAGACTCTCCTCGATTCGTTCGAGACGGACGAAACTCAGCTCGATCTGACCGTCGGCGCCGAAAAGCCGAGCGAAAAGAAAGCTCGCCGCACCAAGAAGGCCGATGAGAAGTTTGTCGAGAGGGCCATCGCCGCCGAAGACAAAAGAGCCCGCGAAACCCGGAACGCCAAGAACAAAAAGATCGCCGAGGCGATCGTCGAAAAGGCGAAAGAACCGTTCGTGAAAATCGCCGGCCAGATCGAGCAGCGGATCTCCGATCTTTCCGAAGGAGAGTCGGCCGAACCGGACGAAAAGCCGGTAAAGAAACGCCGCGCCGCCCGTCCCAAAAAGTCCGCCGAACCGGACGAAAAACCTGACGCCATGCCGACCGCCGGCGAGTTCGACTGGGATACCGACGAAACGCTCGACGTCTCGTGGGGGCGTCCTCCGAAGCACAGCGCTCCCGTCGAGGAACCGAAGAAAGCTCCCGCCCGGGAAGAGGCTCCGGAATTCTTCGACGAACCGATCCCGAAAAAGAAAGCGCCGGTCGAAAAAGAATCCAAAATGACGCGCGAAGAGGCCGAGAAAAAGTTCGCGTCCCTCTTCGGAAGCGCAGACGCCGGAAATGAAGACGCCGTCGAGCCGGCCGAGCCGGTCCGCGCCGCGACGGTCGACGACAACGATTTCTGGGGCATCCCCGACGAGCCGGAAATCGGGTTTTCCTCGCGCAAAAAGAAACCTGAACCAAAACCCGAACCGAAAAAGACCGAACCTCCCCGCGCCGAACGTCCCCGGCGCGAAGAGCGCGC
>CACXFR010000155.1 GCA_902766935.1 uncultured Planctomycetota bacterium
AGGGGGATCTCGTCGGTGCGGAGATCCCTGAACTTCCCGCCCGCGGCGTCGAAACAGGAGAGACTGATGGCGGGGAACGCTTCGTCTCCCGGCGCGAGGGGACGCAGATTCCACCGCCAGCTGATCTTCCCCTCGCTCTCTTCCTCGTTCGGGGCGTAAATCTTAAACCGCTTTTTCAGCGGCTCGGCCGCCGCCAGGTCGGGCGTTCGCAGATCGACCGCCCCTTTGGTTCCGGTCAGCGTCAGCTCGAGCGTGAGCGCCTCGCCGACCCGCCCGCGGCCGGAGGAAAGGCGCGCGTCGAGCCGGGCGTCGGCGCCGTCGCCGACCACGCCGACATACCCGTCCGGACGCGGCTGGGGGACTTCCCGAACCGTGACGGTGAGCGGGTTCGACGCCGCGTAAATCTCGCGGCCGCCGAGATATCCTTTCAGACGGGCCGGCGGCATGTTGTACGTTCCGGGATCCCCCGCGGTAAAGGAGCGCGTAAAGTCGTAGCGCCAGAAACGGGGCGCGCCTTCGCCGCCGCTTTGAACGAGTTCCCCCCGCGGGAGAAAGGTCAGAAGGCGGGGGTCCCCCCCTAAAAGGGAGAACGGATTATTCTGCCGAAGCCGGTTGATCGAAAAGCCCCCGCGCGAGTCGACATACCCTTCCAGCCATTCCGAAAACTCCTCGTTCGGCGCGATTCCCTGCGGAATGTTCTCGTCGAGCGCCCAGTCGAAAAAGAGTTCCGGCGGGTTCCTGTCGCCGGTATTCCGGAGAGGGTCGGCCGGCTTCTTCTTATCGGAATCTTCCCGAACGTAGACCGAAAGGGTGACGGTGAACGTCGAAAGGGGATAGATCGCCTCCGGCGAGACCGCCGTCTCGAGCCGCGCGAGGCGCTCCTGCGGCGGAAGGTTCGCGTCTTCCGGCTCGACGACGCGCAGCATCGCCGGCGGGGCGTTCAGGGGAACGCCGTCCGACTCGACGATCGGCGGCTCGATCTGTATCGTTCCCCCCCGTTTCGGGGTGAGGCGGTAGACGAACGTCTCGCCCCGCTCTTCGGTGACGGTCGTCTTGCCGTTGATCGTGATCGTCATCGAATGCGAAAGGGGTTCGCTCCCCATATACTCGACGTCGAACTCTCCGTCGAGGTAGCCGAGATCGGGGTTTACGTCCCCCTCGACGTTGCGGACCTGGACCCGCAGCAGACACGATTCGCCCGGCCAGACCCGGCTCGGGGAGACCGAAATGTTCAGCGACGGCTTTTCGCGGGAGGCCCCCTGCGCGCGGTCCGGCGACGCCGGGAGCGCCAGAAGACTGAGCGCCGCGGCGGCGATGCATATCATATCGGCGGCGCGGCGGGCGGGCGGTCTGTGAGGTCGGGGGAGAATCGTTTTCATTCCTTACCAGTCTTTCTCCGGTTTTTCGTATCGATGGAAAAGGCGGTCGCGCTGACGGCGGAGCGCCTCGACCTGGCGCTGCCGGTCGCCGACTTTCCGCATCATCGCCTCGGCTTTCTCTTCCTGCCGGCGCGCCTTTTCCTCTTCGGGGGTCGTCGCCCGCTCTTCGCGGGTCTGACTCTCCCCCTGCGTCTGTTCTTCTTCCTGAGGACTCTGATTCTGCTGAGCCCCGTTTTGGTTCCGCTGATCCTGATCCTGCGGGTTCCGGTCCTGGCTTTGCTCTTCTTCGCCCTCCCGGTCCTGCGGATTTTGATCCTGCGGGTTCCCGCCGTCCCGGTTTTGATCGTTCGGGTTCTGCCCGCTTTGATTCTGCGGATTTTGGTTCTGCCGGTCTTGGCCGTCCCGGTTCTGATTCTGTTGATTCTGATTCTGTTGGTTCTGGTCCTGTTGGTTCTGAGAATCCTGATTCTGTTCGTTCGGGTCTTGAAGCGGTTCGGCGATCCGGCGGAGGAGGTCGAGAACGGCCTCTTCGTGCCGGGGCGCTTCGGTGCGGAACGATTCGGCCGAAAGGGCGGCGAGCGCGTCCTCTTCCCGCGCGATCTCCGGCGCCAGTTCAAGCGCCAGGTTCATCGAACGGCGGATTTTCTCTTCGGGGGAGAGCTGTCCGGCGGCGGCCCGCGAATCGTTTTCCCCGGCCGGCTCTTCCGGCTCCGGCGTGAAAAATTCCGTTTCGCCTTCGGCTTCTTCGGCCGGAGGTTCACCGCCGCC
>CACXFR010000156.1 GCA_902766935.1 uncultured Planctomycetota bacterium
CCCGTTTCAAGTCCGAGCCGGGTCAGGACGTCCGATTTCTCAATCCCCTGGCGATAGTAGCCGAGGACCTCAAACATCGGACTGCCGGTTTTGATCACTCGGTCGGGCGGAAGCCCTTCGCGCAGCAGGTACTCGCGCGAAATATCGGAATAGGGAAGATTGATATCGCTGATATGGTCGACCACCTTGCGGTTAATCTCTTCCGGCACACGCTGATCGAAACAACGGTTTCCCGCTTCCATGTGGAAGACCGGTATCTTGCGCCGTTTGGCGGGATACGCCGCCAGGGCGCTGTTGGTATCCCCCAAAATGAGGAGCGCATCCGGTTTCTCCCCTGCAAGGACCGCGTCAACCTTGGCGATGATCGCGCCGACCGTCTCCGAGGCGTTCCGTCCCCCGCCGGCGGCGTCGAGGAAATAGTCCGGTTTACGCAACTGCAGATCATCGAAAAATATCTGATTCAGCTCGTAGTCGTAATTCTGGCCCGTATGAACGATTCGATGTTCAAAGTACCGGTCGAGCGCGCAGAGGACGCGGGAAAGGCGGATAATTTCGGGACGGGTTCCCACAACGGTCATCACCTTCATTTTGCTGTCTCCTTTGGCTGATCGGGTTGAACCGGCAGAAAATAGGTGTCGGGACGATCGGGATCAAAACATTCGCTGCACCACATCACGGTGACCATGTCGGCGTCGCCCAGGTTTTCAATGTTGTGCGTATAGCCGGGAGGGATGTCGACAACCCGCATCTCGTCGCCGCTGACGAAGTACTCGGTAATCTCGTCGGAGTCGATCGGCCGAAAACGAATCACCCCGGAACCGGAAACGACCAGAAACTTTTCGCTTTTGGTGTGGTGCCAGTGGTTCCCCTTGATGACGCGGGGCTTCGAAACGTTAATCGAAAACTGGCCGCGGTCGGCGGTACGGAACATTTCGGTAAACGAGCCGCGCGCGTCGGCGTTCATTTTCAGCGGATACGCGAAACCGTCGGCCGGCAGGAAACTCAGATAGGTCGCGTACAGCTTCGCGGTGAACGGGTCGGAAAGATCGGGAATCGTCTTGGCTTCGCGCGACGCCTTAAAGGAATAGAGCGCGGCGGTGATTTCGCCGAGTGTCGCCCGATGGACGACCGGCACAACGCAGTAGTCCCCTTCGCGGGTCGGCCGGCCGGCCAGCGCGCGGAGCAGCTCCTCGACCGCGTCGTCGACGTAGGCGAGCGTCAGGCAGACCGAAGGATCGCTGACCGTGATCGGAAGATCGGCGGCGATATTATGGCAGAAGGTCGCCACCGCGCTGTTGTAATTCGGGCGGCTCCATTTGCCGAAAAGATTCGGAAACCGATAAACGCAGACCGCAGAGCCGGTTCGGCGGGCGTAGTCGAAAAGGAGCTCTTCCCCCGCCCGTTTCGAAAGCCCGTAAGGATTGTCGAGCGCCGCCTGAGTCGACGAGGAAAGCATAACGGGCGCGCGGTTCGAATTCGCTTCGAGAAGGTCGAGGAGCCGGCTTGTCAGATCGCGGTTCACCCGCATAAACTCGGACTCCTCTTTCGGCCGATTGGCGCCGGCCAGATGAAAGACGAAGTCGGCCTTTCGGGCGTACTCTTCGAGAAGGCGCGGCGGGGTCTCGACGTCGAACCGGAAAAGTTCAAGGTCGGGGGAAAGAAGCGGATGGCGCGCCTTGCCGTCCCGAATATTTTCGAGCTGCGCGCAGAGGTTCTTTCCGAGAAACCCGCCCGATCCGGTTACCAGAACTTTCACCGCACTCCCCCGTTAAATGTCAGACGTCGAGGTTTTTCACTTCCAGAGCGTTCTGTTCGATGAACTCGCGGCGCGGCTCGACGCTGTCGCCCATCAGGATGCGGAACAGGTCGTCGGCCGCCGAGGCGTCTTCCATTGTGATCTGAACCAGCGAACGGTTCTTCGGGTCGAGCGTCGTTTCGCGAAGCTCTTCGGGATCCATTTCGCCCAGCCCTTTGAACCGCGTGATGATATACCCCTTTTCGCCGGAATGACGGATCGCCGTCAGGAGCTCGCGCAAATCGTCGATCCCCGTCTCCGAATCCCCTTTCCGCAGATAGTAGCGCGAGCCTTCCAGCCCGGTACGTTTTTCGGGAATCAGCGCGTCGATCTCGAATCCCATTTCGCGCAGGTCGGCGAGCTGGCGGTTGAGCGAACGGACTTCGTGCAGCTCGGTAATGTGCAGACCGCGGTCGCCAAGATCTTCCCCGTCGGACGCGATCGGCGCATCGCCGCCGCTCAATGCGCTGCCGAGACTGTCGTGACTGGTCAGCTTTTCGACCGATTCCCCCGTTTCGGCTTCGATTTTCGAGGTGAACTCGTCCAGATCGCGGCGGGTCAGGAACCAGTGCTCCTCTTTCTTCCAGAAGACGTGGTAGTAAGGGAGCCGCGCGGTCTCTTTGTCCTGCCGGGCGGCGTGCTCGCGCAGGCTGATCCCGCGCCGTTCGAGCGCCTGGATCGAGTCTTCGATCTGGCTGAGCGTCTTGCAAAGGCCGCCGAGCGCGTCCCCTTCGATCAGGCGCCCGTCCTGCGGGTCGAAAACCGCGCCGGCGATCCCGCTTTCGAGGAGTTCGCGCCGCATCTCTTCGTCGGTCTGAACGTAGCGCGGCGCCGCGTTTTTGCTCCCCTTCTTACGAACCTTGTAAAGGGGAGGAAGGGCGGCGTAGACGCACCCGGCCTGAACCAGGCGGTACATCTGCCGATAGAAGAAGGTCAGCAGGAGCGTGCGGATATGCGAACCGTCGACGTCGGCATCGGTCATGATCACCACTTTGCCGTATCGGCGTTTGGTCAGGTCGACCTCGTCGCCGATCCCGCAGCCGAGCGCGGTGATCATACTCTTGACCTCTTCATTGGCCAGAACCTTGACCTCGCGCGCCTTATAGGCGTTGATCACCTTGCCGCGCAGAGGAAGGATCGCCTGAAACTCACGAATCCGCCCCCCTTCGGCGCTCCCGCCCGCCGAGTTCCCCTCGACCAGGTAGAGTTCGCACTTCTCCATTTCGCGGCTTGAGCAGTCGCGGAGTTTCCCCGGCATCCCGCCGTGATTGAGCGCGCCCTTGCGCTCGCGGACGAGCATACGCGCCTTACGGGCGCTTTCGCGCGCCTCGGCGGCGAGGATCGCCTTTTTCACAATCAGCTGCGCCGACTGGGGATGTTCCTCCAGATATTTCGAAAGGCCGTCCCCCACGATCGAGTTGACGATCCCTTCGACCTCGCCGTTGCCGAGCTTGGTTTTCGTCTGCCCTTCGAAACGGGGGTTCGGAACCTGAGTCGAAATGACCGCGGTCAGCCCCTCGCGGAAATCTTCGCCGGAAAGAACCTGGTTCTTAAAGAGATTCTGGTTCTTGCCGTAGTTGTTCAGACATCGGGTCAGCGCGCTTCGGAACCCCGACAGGTGCGTCCCCCCTTCGTGCGTGAAGATGTTGTTGACGTACGAACGGACGTTTTCGGTATATTCCGACGTGTACTGAATCGCGATTTCGACGCGCACCCCTTCGCTTTCGCCCGAAAGGTAAATCACGTCGGAGTGGATCGGCTCGGTCGAGCGGTTCAGGTTGTGGATGAAGTCGATCAGGCCGTTTTCATATTCGAACGTCTCTCCCTGGCCGGTTCGTTCGTCCTTATAGATGATCTTGACCCCGTGGTTCAGGAACGCGAGGTCCTGCAGACGGCGGAAGAGGTTGTTGTAGTCAAACTTGGTGTCGGGAAAAATCTGCGGGTCAGGCTTAAAGGTGGTTTTCGTGCCGTGCCCGTCGGTTTTTTCCATCCTGCTGATATCGCCGGCCGGAATCCCGCGCTCGTATTCCTGCTGCCAGACGTATCCGTCGCGCCGAACCTCGACCACGCACCATTCCGAGAGGAAGTTGACCACGGTCACGCCGACCCCGTGAAGTCCCCCCGACGTCTGATACGCCCCTTTGCTGAACTTGCCTCCGAATTTCAGAACCGTCATGACCCCCTCCAGGGTCGACTTTTTCAGGTCGGGGTGAATCTCAACCGGGATTCCGCGGCCGTTGTCTTCGACCGTGACCGAGCCGTCGCTGTTGATCGTGACCGAAATCGTATTGGCGAACCCGGCCAGCGCCTCGTCG
>CACXFR010000157.1 GCA_902766935.1 uncultured Planctomycetota bacterium
GGCGGGGTGAACGCGTGATGACCGACGCCGGTCTCTTTCCAGCTGTCGCGGAACATATCGTTGGCGCAGAGCTCGCAGTTCGCCACATCGGCGCGCGGGTCTTTGAACCCCCACTTCTGCTTGAGCTGGAGAAGGTCTTCCGCTTCGTCCTTGGTGAAGTAGCCGACGTTCCCCAGGCCGCGGGCGATCATCAGGATCCGGCAGTAGGCGTCGAGGATTTCGGTGAGCCAGTAGGCGCGTTCGACCGTCGGGCCGAAACTGACCGTCCCGTGGTTCGCCTGAACGATGATGTTCGTCTTGTGGATGTAGGGAAGAACGGTGTCGGCGAAGTCCTGGCCGCCGGGGATCGCGTATTTGGCGATCGGCACGTCGCCCATATAAATGTCAACTTCCGGAAGGACGCACTGCGGAATCGCTTCGCGCGCCACGCCGAAGGCCGTCGCATAAGGCGGATGGCAGTGAACGACCGACTTGACGTCTTCGCGCTCTTTCATGATCGTCAGATGGAGGAAGATCTCGCTGGTCCGTTTCCGATTCCCGGAAACCTGATTCCCGTCCATGTCGACCACGCACAGATCGTCGGGTTTCATGAACCCTTTGCAGATCTGCGTCGGCGTGCAGACAACGCGGTCGTCGCTGATACGGTAACTGATGTTCCCGTCGTTCGCCGAGGCAAACCCTCTGTTGTAAATTCTGCGGCCGATGTCGCAAATTTGTTCCTTAACTGTCTGAAGATTCCACGTGTTCATTTTTTCCTCCAAGGTCACTTCGGCGCACGCGCCTTCCCGTATCTGAAAAATCTATCGGTTTTTTCTCTCTTTTGTTTTGCGAAAGCCGCCCTTTTTCAAAGAAGGGACTGAAAATCGTCTTCGCTTATTTCCATTGTATCGATGATGGCGCCGGCGTAGACGTCGATCGGACGCAGATCGGGGTAGAACGGCATCGCCGCCTCGGCCCCCTCGCTGAACGCCACCCACTCGCCCAGGCCGATCGAAAGTTCGTCGTAGGCGACGACCTCCTCGCCGGTCGGAACCAGTTCCCCTTTGCTGAGCGTCCCCTGAGCGCGCGCGGCTTTAAAATCTTTCCAGGTGAACGGCCGGACGATCTTAAACTGTCCCGTCTGCAGAAGGGGGTGGATCCGACTGGGCGTCACTACGCCGATCACTTTCCCGATTCTCATGACATGAGCCCTTTCCGCAAAACGTCCGGGCAGGAAGCCGCGCCCAGCTCGACGAACCGGGCGACCATCCGGCGCGTCTGAAAGAACCCTTCCCCCGGATCGAGGATCAGGAGGTTGGCGCCGATCGAACCGGCGTCGGCGTCGAGACGGTCGATCCGGGTTCCGACCAGCGCGCGGATCGCACTCTTCCGGTTACAAACCGCCGAGGCGGCGGCTGTATAGCGGGTGAAGAGAATCCCCTTCGCGTCTTCCCGCCCGAGGCGTTCGGCCAGGAACGAGGCGGTCTGCATCACGCATTTGTTCTGATAGAGTTCGACCGGAACCGTCTTTCCGAGATCTTCCAGAAAGCGGGCGGGAACCGTCTCGGGCGCGACGGCGTGAAACGCCACCGAAAGAGCCTGGACCGCCTTCCCCGAAGAGACGGGGCGCGCCGCGGAAACGCCGCCCGCCGCGTTCGACGCCGAAAGGGTAATCCGTCCGGCGGCGGACGCCGGGGCGCTCTTTTCGGCCGCGGGAAGGTCAAAGATCAGTTCCGCTCCCCGCTTTCTCAGTTCGTCCCGAACCGACGGGGTCACCACGGCGCCGGGCCGAACCACCACGCGGCGGTAGGACGACGCGCCGTCGATCTGTTTCAGGGTGATCACGCGCGAGGTGAGACGCAGTTCGGCCGCCGCGCCGTCCGACGAAGAGGCCGGCGGGGCGGGATTCGAAACGGCCGCCGCGCCCGCGCCGCCGATCCGACCCAAATCGGTCATCACCAGGCGGACCAGGCGCTCGACATCGGCTTGCGAAAATGCGAAACCGCTCATTTTTCCTCTTCGTTTGATTTTTTATCGACGATCCCCGCCACGCCCCAGCGGGCCGGAGTCGCGCGCGTGCCGATGATATCGCTTCCCGTATAGCGGCCGTCGCTGGTGATCAGGACGAGGTCGCCCGGCCCGGCGCCGAGATAGTCAAAGACCACCGACGGGTCGCCGTCCCCCTTCCCTTCGCGCGAGACGGGGACGACCAAAAGCATCTTCTGCCCCTGAAGGGAGGGGTGCTTCATAATCGAAGTGATATTTCCGATGACCCTGGCGCGCTGCATAACGACACCCCTTTGGCGGAACTACCGGCCCAGGATATGAAGCGACTCGACCATCGCGCAGCGGCGGCTGCGCGTAAAGGTGAGCGGGCAGGTGATCCCCTCGCCCGTCGGACCGGCGATCGAGTAGGAACCGAACCCCTCGCCGCCGCCGCCGTTGCCGGCGGTGCTCGGGCCGTTCTTCACGAAAATGGTCGTGTCGAGGAGCTTGCCCATCTTGGTCATATTGACCACGTTGTTCGAGTGGATCATCGACGTGTGGCGGAATCCGTGTTCCATTTCGTAGGCGCGCCAGATCGCCTCGTCGACGTCTTTGCAGCGGACGAACGGAAGGAACGGCATCATCTGCTCGACCGGAACGAACGGGTTCGCATAGTCGGTTTCGCCGTAAAGCATCACCACGTCGCTCGAGACCGGCTTGCCGATCCCCGCCGCCAGAACCGTCGCGTCTTTCCCGAGGAACTCGCGGCTCGGCGCGTCGTGCCGGTTGGCGCCTTCCCCGACCTTGACGATCCCGCGCTGGGTCATCAGATCGGTCTCGCGGGCGTTGAGGCGGACCGCGCCGGCGCGCTCCATGGCGTCCATCATCCTGTCAAAGACCGACTCGACCACGAAGACTTCTTTTTCGGCAAGGCAAAGAAGGTTGTTGTCATACGCGCCCCCTTCGATGATGCAGCGGGCGGCGCGGTCCAGATCGGCGGTTTCGTCGACGACGACCGGCGGGTTCCCCGGGCCGGCGACGATCGCGCGTTTGCTCTGCGCCATCGCGGCCTTGACGACCCCTTCGCCGCCGGTCACGACCAAAAGATTGATCAGCGGGTGTTTGAAGATGCGGTCGGCCGTTTCAAGGGTCGGTTCGGCGATCACGCACATCAGATTGTCGATGCCGTGATTCTCGTAGATCGCCTTGTTGAACATCCGAACCCCCTCGACGGCGATCTTTTTGCCGCCCGGGTGCGGATTGAAGACCACGGTGTTCCCCGCGGCGATCATATTGATCGAGTTGTTGGCGATCGTCGGGAGCGAGTGGGTCACCGGCGTGATGGCGCCGATCACGCCGAACGGGGCGTGTTCGATGACGGTCAGACCGTGGTCGCCGCTGAAAACTTCGCTCGTCAGCGCCTCGACCCCCTGGGCGTTGTAGCCGACGTTCAGGATCTTGTCGATCTTGTGTTCGAGACGCCCGATCTTCGTCTCTTCCAGCTCTTTGGTGCCGAATTCGACGCTGTTTTCGATACAGATGCGGCGGATTTGATCGAGAATCTTTTTCCGCTCGGCGCGGGTACGGCGGGCAAGTTCCTCATACGCCGCCCGCGCCGCCTTCACGGCCTCGTCAACGTCGGTAAACACGCCGTAGCGCCCGTTCAAGGATGCCCCGGCGCTGCCGCCGAGTCTCGAAAGAACTTCCTCGACGACGCTGCGCACCAAATTTTCATTTATTCCCTGCATATCGTTTCCTCAAATACCTTGTTTAACGAAGTTCCAGCGCTTCATGATCAATCTGAATCGAATCGATGATCCCCACCGTCGCGCAGTCGGAGGGAAGATTTTTGGTTTCGGGCGTCATACGGGCACTCGAACCCTGCACCACAAGAACGAATTCGTTTTCTCCGGCGCCGACCGTGTCGATCGCGACCAGGGTTTTGTGGTTCGAAACCAAACGTTTGGAATCCGGGTCGGCGGGGTCGAGAATGAACGGCTCGATCAACAGGAGCCGATGACCGATCATCGACTCCGTCTTTTGGGTCGAGACCACCGAGCCGAGAACCTTCGCGATAAACATAGAGCCAACCCTCCTGAGATTTCAGTTTCGCTCGGCGAGCTTCGCCATCGTCTGACGCGCGACGATGATCTCTTCGTTGGTCGGTATGACCCAGATCTTCGTGCGGCTTTCGGGCGCGTTGATCTCGGTTTCCCGACCCATCGTCTCGGCGTTTTTGGCCTCGTCGAGAACGATGCCCAGCTCGGCCAGACCGCGGCACGCCTTCGAGCGGATGGTCGGCTGATACTCGCCGATCCCGCCGGTAAAGACGATCAGGTCGGCGCCGCCGAGTTCCACCAGAAACGCGCCCATGTAGCGGCGTATATCGCCGACAAAGACGTCGAACGCCAGCGCCGCCTGCTTGTTGCCGGCCTGCGCGGCTTCGTAGACGTCGCGGCAGTCGGCGCTGACACCCGAAAGCCCGAGCATTCCGCACTGGGTCGAGAAGATGTCGAGCATCTCGTCGAACGTCTTGCCGAGCTTTTTCATGACGTGCGACATCATGAACGGGTCGAAGTCGCCGATCCGGTTGTTGTGGAACAGACCGGTCTGCGCGCTCGAGCCCATACTCGAGCCGCGGCTCTTCCCGTCGGCGATGGCGCAGATCGAGCTCGATCCGCCCAGATGGCAGGAGATGATCCGCAGATCTTTGCCGAAGATTTCGCGCGAACGGGTGGCGATGTAGCGGTGGCTCGCCCCGTGGAAGCCGAACCGCTTGACGGAGTACTTCTGGGACCACTCGTAAGGAACGCCGTAGTAGCGGTTGTGTTCGGGAATCGTCTGATGGAAACCCGTTTCAAACGCCGCCACCAGGGGGATATCGGGAAACTGCTCGTTCAAAAGACGCATCGCCCGGACGTAGGGGGGGTTGTGCGCCGGCATCACCCGGTTGAGCTCTTCCATCGCGTCGAGGAGCTCCTTTGTGACCCACTGAACGCCGGTGATGTTGTTCGCCATCACCGCTTTGAACCCGATTCCGGCGACCTCGTCGGCCGATTTCAGACAGCCGTTTTCCGGGTCGGTCAGCTGGGCCAGGCACTGACGCACCGCCACCGCGTGATCGGGGACCGGGACGGTGACGGCGCTGGTCTTGCCGCCGATCGTCACCTCGCACGGAGACTCGGCGTCGCCGATCCGCTGGACCTTGCCGCGGGCCAGGAGCGTTTCGTTCTCCATGTCGTAGAGGCTGTATTTAAAACTTGTCGACCCCAGGTTGGCTACCAGAATTTTCATTCGTTCCCTTTCGTGATCCTCATCGGTCTGTAAACAGCTTCCCTCCGCGAAGGGGGGAAGCCGTCGACAATCCTCAGCCGAGATAGGCGGCGATCACGCCGTCGGCCGGACGCGGAATCACGTGCGCGGCGTAGAGTTCGCCGACGCTCTGCGCGGCGGCGGCGCCCGCGTCGACAGCGGCTTTCACGCTGGCGACATCGCCGCGGACGACGGTGGTGACCAGCCCGCCGCCGATCTGGATTCGTTTGACAACTTCGACGTTGGCGGCTTTCGCCATCGCGTCGGTCGCCTTAACCAGGGGGAGGAGGCCTTTCGTTTCAAGGAGTCCGATTGCGTTTTCCATTTGTATATCCTTTCCGGTTTTTATTTGTGTTTAAGGTTTACGGCGAAAAGTCTATTTCGCCGCCGGTTTGACGAGCGTCGCCGGAAGAACTTTGGCGATATCGCCGTGCGGACGCGGAATGACGTCCACCGAAGTGATTTCGCCGATACGGGCGCCGGCCGCCGCCCCGGCGTCGGTCGCGGCTTTCACCGCGGCGACGTCGCCGGTCACGAACGCGGTCACGATGCCGCTGCCGACCTTGTCCCAGCCAAGAAACTCGACGTTGGCCGCTTTCATCATCGCGTCCGTCGCCTCAAAAAGGGTGGTGAACCCCTTCCCTTCAATCATACCGATTGCTTCCATCGCTTTTGCCATGCTTTCACTTTCTCCCGTGTTAAAGGAATGGTTAAAAATTTCGGTTATTCTCTTGTGTAAATCTTACGGTTGTAAAACGGTTATTTGATCAACTCGATTTTGGTGGCGTGTTCCAGGTCGACGGCGTTCCCCTCGTCGGTGTCGAGGTGAACTTCGAGCTTGATCTTTTCGCCGACCCGAACCAGCACGTTTTCGAGCGTGGTGCTGCAGCCGCCCGCTTCGACGCGGAGCTTCATGCGGTCTTTATCTTTCACGCCGTAATACGCCGCGTCGGCGGGCCCCATATGGACGTGCCGTTCGGCGCGGATCACGCCGTGTTTCAGATCGACGACCCCGGCGGGCCCGACCAGAACGCACCCGGGGGTCCCTTCCAGCTTACCGCTTTCGCGCACCGGCGGGTCGATCCCCAGCGAGATGGCGTCGGTAAACGAAAGCTCGACCTGCGACTCTTTTCGCGTGGGGCCCAGGATGCGGACGCTCGGGAGCATCCGTTTGCGCGGCCCGATCAGCATCACCGTCTCGTTGGCGGCGAAGAAGCCGTCCTGATAGAGGTCTTTCATTTTGGTGAGCGTCTTTCCCTTCCCGAAGAGGGTTTCGACGTCGGCGTCGGTCAGATGAATGTGACGGGCCGAGATGCTGACGACCAGCGGGTTTCGCCCAGCCGGAACAACGGAGGTTTCGGAGGCGGCCATCGCGCCGTCGCCCAGTTTTTCGATAAGAACCTTGCGGATGATCGCTTCGATCGTTTCGCGATTTACCATATTCATCGTATCACGTCCATACTGTGCAGACTGTCCAACCGCCGAAGGCGGACATAGACAGATCGCCTTTACCACGCCTCTAAGCTTATATATTATACCTATTTTTTCAGCCGATAAAATCGGGTGTCATCAGTTTTAATCGGATATTTTTAGGGGAATTAGGCTTGTTTTGTCGGCGGAGAAATAAAAAAACACCTTATTTGGGGATAAGGTGCTCTTTTATTCGTTTCGATCCGTAAAATGCGAATTCGGGCCGCTCTTCCCCTCTTTTTACATGATGTCGAGAACGAAGTGATGCCCCTGATGATAGCGCCGGGGAACCGGATAATAGTTCTGCCAGTAGGGGTTGTAGACCGGAACCTGCATATCGCGGCGGTACCGATAGTAGAGGTCGTCGGTGCTTCGGTAGTTGTCCATGGGACGGAAATTCTGCGGGTAATAGACGTAGGGATAGTGGAAGAACCGTTCCCAGTTCTGCGCGTTGTAGTTCGCCGACGGCCTGACGCCGAGCGGCTCCTGCGCGTTCGCATTTTCGGACCAGAAGGCCGCGGCCAGTGCCAAAAGAAGGGCGCAAATCAAAAAACGGATTCTCATGGATCGATTCCTCTCGATGAAACGTACTCCCTGACGATCGGTGCGGAAACACCGTACTTCGCTTTTCCCTTTTCGGCAAAAACGGGTTTGTTTCATTCCTTTCGGCGGAGGAGAGAGCTCCATTTTTTCAGCCGACGCGGCTCTATTCGGAATAACCGTCACGACCGGACTTCTCCGCCGGGACACGCGCCGCGCCGGGCGTACAAAAAGGGGGCGCCGCGGTTTTCCGCGGCGCCCCTTTTTTCAGGCTCTCCGAATCCGGCGGTGCCGGGGAGAGGTTCCGTCAACTCAGAAGCCGAGGCTGTATTTGACGATCAGACCAGCGGCCACGACCGAAACCATGCTCATGAGCTTGATCAGGATGTTCAGCGAAGGACCGGTGGTGTCTTTGAAGGGGTCGCCGAC
>CACXFR010000158.1 GCA_902766935.1 uncultured Planctomycetota bacterium
ATCCGGCGAAGTGGATCACCGCGTCGATCTTGTGTTTGGTGAAGATCTCTTTGAGCTTTTCGCGGTCGCGGACGTCGGCGATGTAGAGAACGGCGTCGTGTCCGGCCAGGCGGTTGACACGGCGGATCGACTCGGGACTGCTGTTCGAAAGGTTGTCGATGATGACGACGTCGCAGCCCTGACGCAGAAGCGTCAGCGCGGTGTGGGAGCCGATGTATCCGGCGCCGCCGGTCAGGAGGAGGGTTTCTGGCATTTGCGGGGGGGGCGGGGGCGTGAAACTCCGCAGCTCGGGGTGGGTCTTACCCCCGTTTGTGGAACGGGGGGTTGAAATTGAGGGTGTATTTCAGCTTACCGTGGGCGGGCGGGTCCCTCCCCCACTTCTAGAGTGGGGGGATCCCTACCCGCCGGAGGGCGGGATTATCGGCTTGCCCATTTCGTGGTGATCACGTAGGCGATCCGGTCGGCGGCTTTGCCGTCCCAGAGGGGGGGAACCGTCGTTTTTCGGAAGGTGCCGTCGACAATCTTGTTAAACGCAGCGAAGAAGCGGTCGGGGTCGGAACCGACCAGCACATTGGTTCCCTGTTCGCAGGTGATCGGCCGTTCGGTATTCTCGCGCAGGGTCAGACAGGGGACGTCGAGAACCGTCAGCTCTTCCTGAATTCCGCCGGAATCGGTCATCACGAACTTGGCGTGCGCGTTCAGGTTCAGGAATTCCAGATAGCCGAGCGGTTCGGTCAGGCGCAGGTTCGGCATTTTCCGCATCCGGTCGAAAAGACCGAAGTTTTCCGCCGTCTTGCGGGTGCGGGGGTGGATCGGGAAGAGAACGGGGTATTGGCTCTGCACCTTGTCGAGAATGTCCAAAATCCGGGCGAACGTTTCGGGATTGTCGACGTTGCTCGGCCGGTGCAGCGTCATCACGCCGTAGTTCCCCGGCTGAACGTCCATTTCGGTGAGGGTGGGAAGCGACTTCGCCTTTTCGAGGTGGGTCAGGAGCGTGTCGATCATCACGTTCCCCACGTGGTAGACGTTGTCGCCGAACCGTCCCTCTTTTCCCAGGTTGATGATGCCCGCCGGTTCGGAACAGAAAAGAAGAGAGCTGATCGAGTCGGTCACGATCCGGTTGATCTCTTCGGGCATAGTCCGGTCGCGGCTTCGGAGACCCGCCTCGACGTGGATGAGCGGTATCCCCAGGTGTACCGCTGTCAGACCGCATGCCACCGTGCTGTTGACGTCGCCGACCACCAGCACCATATCGGGGTTGTACTCTTTGCAGACCGGTTCGAACGCCTGCATAATCGCGGCGGTCTGGGTCGTCGGCGTTCCGCCGTGAACCCCCAGGTTTCTGTCCGGTTTCGGGATCTCGAGCTCGTCGAAGAAGAGACGGCTCATCTTCTCGTCGTAGTGCTGGCCGGTGTGGATCAGAAACGGCTCGATTTCGGGATGGGCGTGGAACGCGCGCATGATCGGCGCGATCTTCATAAAATTGGGCCGGGCGCCGGCGATACAGAGAACTTTGATCATAGGGGGAGGTTAGGAACCGATGCGGTTGTTAACGGGCAAGGTCCCGGGGGAGCCGCAACGCGGCCGGGGGGCCTGTGTGGACGACGGGGCGCTTGTTTAATTGGATATATTTAAAAAAACAGTCCCCTCAGGGTAATAATATACCATTCATTTCAAACGCGGCAAGCGTTTTGGGGGAGTTTTTTTGTGCGGAAAATAGGGCGGGGGTAGCGGTTAAATTCGCAGCGGCGGGGGGTATACCCCCAGTTATAGACTGGGGGGTTACGGTGAGGGTGAATCTCAGCTTGACGGGGGCGGAGGGTCCCTCCCCCAGTTCTGACTGGGGGGCTCCCTCCCGCCGGTTGGCTGAAGGCTGGGGGCGGGAGCGGTCGCCTGCGGCTCCCTGCCCGCCGGGGGTTGGTGCCGGGGGTTAGGGGGTTAGGGATTCGGTTAGGTAGGCGGCGGAGGCGTCGCGCCAGGAGGGGAGCTCCTGGGGGTCGGGTGGGGTGAGGGTGATCTCCGATAGGGGTGAATCCGGAAGGATCAGGCGGTCGGTCAGGGTTAGGCGGGTCAGAAGGGAGTGGAGCCGGGAGTTCATGTTTCTCTTTTTCGCCGGGTCGTCCCGCAGAAGGGCGTAAAAGGGCGTGCCCAGGTTGATCGAAAGCGCCGCGCCGTGGAACGAGTCGGTTACGACCAGCGCCGCGTGCGCGATCAGGCTGACCAGGTCGAACGGGCCGGCGCCGTAGATGCCGGTTCCCCCGGGGTCGTCTTCGGGTCTGGTCGGGATGACCAGAGGCTGAAGGCCGGTTTGCGTAAGGATTCGCTCTTTGACCGCGCCGAAATAATCGAGTTTCCCCAGCCGGTAAAAGAGCGCGTAAGGCCCGTCGGGAATCAGGGGGGAACGGCCGGCGAGCTGCCGCCATTGGTCCCCGGTGAGGAGGAACGTCGGGTCGACGACCACCGGGGGACGTCTGCCGATGAGGGATTCGACGATCTCCGCCCCCTCGGTCTCGCGGACGGCGATCCGGTCGAACCGGGTCAGGTACCGCTTCATCTCGCGCCGGTATCGCACGGGAACTTCCGAAATCGCGAAACTCGACGCGTACGAAACGCGGCGTCTCCCTTCGGGCGCAAAGCCGAGGTAATAGACCGGCGAGCATCGGCTGAACGCCAGGGGGTTCCAGACCTGGTCGCTCCCGCTCAGGTAGACGTCATAGTCGGGCGGATTCCGGTAATACTCCTTAAAAAGGCAGTTCGGGTTGTCGTCGAGAATCAGGCGGTCCCGTTCGAACTTTTTGAACGCCTCGGTTCGGGCGGAAAGGCCGCGCCGGAACGATTCGGGTATCGGCGCGCTTCGCCGGAATCGGCGGCGGAGTTTGCCGATCGGATTGCGGAAGATTTCGCCCCGCAGAATCAGACGGGCGAAAGGGGTCTCGCCGGGAACGCCGGGGCGGGTTCGGACGACGACGCACTCCTTTCGGAGCGTCCCGCGGATGTAATACTGGGTGGCGAACGCCTGAAGCGCCGCGCCGTAGTTCCCGGTGTAGAATGTGAACAGGCCGATTCGGGGTGTGGTCATTCGCGTCCGGGTGCCGCGGAAATGAGTTCCGCGTAAAAGTCGAGGTGCGCCGGCAGGGAACGGCTCGGCGAAAACCGCGCCTGCGCGTCGGCGCGGCATGGCCGCGTCGGTTTCGGGCGCGCGGCCAGACCGCGCAGAATGGCGAGGATCCGCGCCGGGTCGGCGTCGGGGGGTATCAGCGCGCCGGTCTCGGGCGTAACGAGTTCGCTGTTCCCCGTCGCGTCGTAAACCGCGGCGGGTGTCCCGCAGAAGAGGGATTCCGCCGTAACCTTTCCGAACGTCTCCTCTTTCGACCCGTGAACGAAAACGTCGGCGGCGGAGTAGTACCGCGCCAGCTCGGCGGGGTCGGCGATTCGGCCGACGGCGGCGATTCCGCTCGGAAGCTCCGTTTTCGGCGGGGGGCCGACCAGAACGATCCGTTCGCCGGCGTCGAGCAGGGGCGCCAGGTTCAGAAAGAGGTTCAGCCCTTTCCGCGCGTTCCAGGGGGACGAAACCCCCAGTATCATCTTCCCCCCTTCGGGTATCCCCAGTTTCGCACGCAGGCCGGCGGCGTCGACGGGACGGAAGGTTTGGCCGTCGACCCAGTTGTAGATCCGCCGCCATCGGACGGTCGGATGGCCTTTAAAGACGTAGGACTCTTTCGCCTCGTTTAAGACCCAGTCCGAAACGCCGATCACCCCCAGCTTTTCAATCCCGGCGAAAAGAGCGCGCCGTTCCCGCGCCGTCTCGGCGGAACGGTCGAAAAACCAGCTTTTGATCCCGTAATACCCTTTCGGGCAGCCGCCGCAGCCGGTTTTCCATTTCGCGCAGCCGCTCTGCGCGTAGTGGACGCAGCCGCCGGTGTAAAACCAGCAGTCGTGCAGGGTCAGGCAGAGCGCGGTCTGCCGCCGCGCGATGTGCCGCAGAAGAATCGGCAGGTTCAGAAAATGGGAATGAACGTTCTGAAGGTGAACGACGTCGGGCGAAATCTGCTCGATCCGGCGGCAGAGCGCACGCGTGGCGGCGGCCGAGCCGTGCGCCTGGTATCCGGTCAGACGCTGTCGGAACGAATGGAGTTTTCGGCCCAGCGGCGTGCCGATCCGGTAAAAATTCGGTTCCGGGGGGACGCGGAACTGAAAGGCGGCGACGTACGATTCCGCCCCGCGGGACGTCAGATAGTCGTGGATGCCGCGCGTGTTCGCGCCGGTGCTCCCGTTCGGATAGACGGCATTGATCTGAAGTACGCGCATCATTCAGACGACGCCGATCCACCCCTCCCAGTTGAAGCGGTAGGGGCCGAAAATCGAAATGACCTTCATAAAGTAAAGCGAGGCGAGAACAACGAACGCCGCGACGGTGAACGAATGGGGAATCGGAATGAACCGTTTCGTCTCGTTGACCAGTTTCGGCAACAGCAGGAACGAAAACGCCCGGTAGTAAAGTCCCAGACGCGTCATTCCCCCCCACCCCTGCAGGGAGTACATCTCGAAGATGGTGCCGATCAGCAGGAGGTTTATGAGGATCGTCTCTTCCTCCGTAAAGATATGTTTGGTTCCGCGCCGCCCCCGCGTCGCCATGCAGACGGCGTAGAAGAGGAACAGGATCGTGAATCGGATCATGCAGTTCGTCGGACTCCGTTCCCAATCCCTCTGTTCGCCGAAATAGCCTTCGACGCGCGAGTCCAAGCCGCCGAAGGTCTTGACGATAAAATCCCCCACGAAACGCGCTTTGTAGAAGACGAAAACGACGACCGCCGCCAGAATGAGGAGCCGGAAGGCCCGAACCTCAATCCGAATGAAAAAGTACGCCGGGAAGAAGACGATCGCCGACTTGTGAAAGAGCATCGCGACCAGCACGAAAAACGTGAAAAAGAGGAAATTCCTCTTCTGAATGAAGGGATAGGCGAGCATCACCCACCCCAGCGCAATCGACTGCCTCAGTCCCGTAAAGTTGAACATGTAGGATCCGAGAGCCATAAAAGCGAAAAACGAAACGATCGGCGAGTCGGAGTATTTGTAAATCAGCCAGCCCGCCACCCCGACGTAAAACAACGCGTAGAAGCAGAAAACGCCGTATTCCGAAAGGCCGCAGAGCCGAAGCTGGTCGGTGAATGTGTAAAAGACCACGTCGCGCGGCAGCTCTTCGACCTCGCGGTTTTCCGCCCGGTTCGGCATGTAGTTGTCGAGAATCTGGCTGAAGGTGACGTTAAACTCCTGCCCGATCATAAAGTAATAACGCTCCGTGTCGGTTCCGACCGACTGATGGCGGAGTCCGCAGAAGAGCGCCAGGCAGAGCGTGGCGATCGCGCAGTAGAGAATCCGCAAAAGCGGCGCGCGGTTTTCGCGGAACTGCAGAACGATCGCGTAGACCAGGCTGACGACGATCAGCGCGATCACAACCGGGGAATACGACCAGATGTGCTCGCTGCTGAACTGGCGGTACGCGCGTTCGAGAATCCCTTGAAGCATCTGTAATCTTCAGTCTTTATTGGATTTGGCTGAGTCTGTCCGCAGACCGTTCTCTGTCAGCTCGGCCAGCTGCCGCACTAAGAGATCGTGAACCGCCGACGTGTCGTGAAAGGCTCGGCCGGTCTTCCATGCGGCGTCGGCCAGGCGGCGCGCGAGTTCGGGGTCGGCTGCCAGACGGCGGATCGCGTCGGCGGCCTCGTCGGCCGTCCCGGCGGTCAGGCCGCAGCCGCGCCGCTCGAAGTAGGCAACGGAGTTCATCTCTTTCGGGCCGACCGCCAGAACGGGACGGCCGGCGTGAAGGTAGTCGACGATCTTCGTCGAAAACGCGTCCCGCGTGCGGAGCCGGTATCCGAGCGAGTCCCCTTCGGCGAGAACCAGAACGTCGGCGGCCCGCTGAATCGACGCGATCTCGGTTCCGGGTACCGCGCCCCGGAATCGGACGGCGCCGCTCGATTCGAGTCGGCGTTTCAGACGGTCCGAAACCGGCTGCGAACAGTAAACGTCGAGCTGCGCGTCGAGCCCGGCTTTTTTAATCGCTTCGCCGACCGTGATCAGCGCCTTGTACCGCCCGTTCCCCAGGTTCCCCGTATAAACGAGCGAAAGGGGCCGGCCACCGCCGCGCGGCGGAAGGGGGTCGGGATCGCCCGAAAAGTCGGCGCACCGCGTCAGAACGCGGCACTCTTTGCCGAACTTGCGTCGGTAGTAGTCGCGCTGGCCTTCGCTGATCACGTAAAAGCCGGCGCTTTCGAGAATCACGCGCCTGATCAGGCGGCGGTTGGCGAGTCGGTAGAGCCAGAACGCGGGCGACAGACTGAGCCGGCGCAGCGAATAGTGCTCGTCGTAAACATAGCCGATCAGCGGCAGGCCGGTTCGCTCTTTCAGATAAAGCGCCATTGCCAGGGTCGGCATGACCGGGCCGGTGTCGGTCCAAATCGCGTCCGGCTTGAAATCGTCGACGAACGCGTCGAGCTGCGGCGTGCGCCATTTGCCAAGCCGTGCGATCAGCCAGTAGTTCAACCGCTTGAGCCAGGTCCAGTGGTTCCGCCGGAAGAAGTCGATCAGGCGCTTTTCCCGCGCCGTGCAGTCGGTGTATTCCCGCGGGGCGGCGTCCGCCGCGGCGCGCCGCGCGACCTCTTCGCCGACGTATCGGCGTGTGAACGCGCTTTTCGCCGCCGCTTTCGTGCCGATCTTGAAAAACCGCACGACGTTCGCCGGCGCGTCCGCCGCCGGCAGCGTCAGGTTAAAGTAGACGTGCGCGATCTCCAGGTTCGGAATTCCGCCGAAAATCGAGCTGTAAGTGGAGCCGAAACAGCCCCAGTTCGACCAGTAACTGGCGGAAACAACTAATAGGCGCATTCGATTACGCGGCGGGGGTCTGCCGGCCGGCCGTCCCTTTTCGGAAGCGGCGTATCAGCGGTTTAAGAAGATACGCCAGCGAGGGGAGCGGGTCGGTCCACGCAAAGACCTGGCTGTGAAAAAACGGACTGAACCAGTTCGGCTTCGTTTTGAACCGGCGCGGCGACTTGACGAACCATACGCAGTCGACCAGAAATCGCCGAATGACCACATTCTTTCGATAATCGGTATAGACGGTCACCGGCAAACCGAGCGCGTCTTCCAGCATTTGCCTCGCAAAATCGATTCCCGCCAGGAACGCAATTTTTACACTTCCGGTAATCCGCGGGTTGATCTCCATAATCCGCACAGAGCCGTCCCGCGGGTCTTCGATCAGATCGAGGTCGGCATAGCCGGTCCAGCCGAGTTTTTCAAGGAGTTTGACGCAATCGGCGATCTGTTCCGGCCGGTCGACTGTCACGTTGCAGCACGATGAACCGCCGGCCACCGGATACCAGCGCGGTTTATCGTAGATAATCGCACTTTTGACCTGCCGGTCACGTCCGACATAAACCTCGCATTGAAACTGTGTTCCGGTCTGCGGAATATATTCCTCGACCAACATCGGACCAAACTTTTCAACAGCGGCGGTGTAATACCTGACCAGATCCTCCTGGGAATCGATTTTACGGAACCCTTCCCCGCCGCAGCCGATACGCGGTTTCACCGCCACGGGATAGGAGTCGATCGATTCAAGAATATCTTCAAGTCTGTCGGAAACGGAATACGTCTTAGGGCACGGAATGCCGTTTTCCCGGCACGCGAGCATCGTCGGAAGCTTGTCGTCAATCCGCCGGACAACGTCCCAGCCGTCGACCGCGATATACGCATAACGGCTCAGTTCCTCTCTGTTTCTGGAAAGGGCGCGTGCGGTACTGTCGGCCATCGGCACGACAAGATCGTAATGCCTCTCCTTTAAGACTTCTGTCAGCCGGGCGATATATTCCTTTTCACGAAACGCCTTGACCGGAATGACAACACTCCGATCGGCATAGCGTGAAACCATGCCGAGATCAAATCGGCTCATGCCGACGGCTGTGACGACGCATCCCAGTCTGCTGAACCCCCTCAGCATCGGAAGTGACTGAACGGCATAACAGTCGAGAACCAGTACGTTCTTCCCGGCAAAGGGCGCGGTCTTCGTTTTTTTGCTCACATTAAATCCTGCGGCGGTGCCGAAGGTACAGAGGCCCGCGGTCGCGTTCGGGCGATTTTACCGAATTGGCGGCGAATCAGTTTCAGAAGATACGCCAGCGCGGGGATCGGGTCGTCCCAGGAAAAGACCTGGCCGGAAAATTTCCAGAATCGAAACCAGGAAGGCTTCGTTCGAAACCGCCGGGGAGATTTCAGAAACCAGAGAGCGTCAAAAAGGAGATGGCGCATCACAACCCCCTTTTTGTAATCCGTATAACGTGTGACCGGCATACCCGACGCGTCTTCGAGAATCTGACGTGCGAAATCGATTCCCGCCAGAAACGCGATTTTGATACTCCCGCAGATCCGCGGGTTGATCTCCATGATCCGGACCGAACCGTCCCGCGGGTCTTCAATCAGGTCGAGATCGGCGTAGCCGCGCCAGCCGATCTTTTGAAGAAGACTGACCGAATGGGCGATCAGGTCGGGCCGGTCGACCGTCACGTTGCAGCACGACGAACCGCCGGACACGGGATACCACCGCGGCTTTTCGTAGACGAACGCGCTTTTCACTTCGCCGCTGCGGTCGATGTAGACGTCGCACTTGTACTGCGTGCCGGTCTGCGGAATGTACTCCTCGACCAGCATCGGACCGAACTCCCGCACCGAGGCGTCATAAACCGTTTCCAGTTCTTCCCGCGAACTGACTTTGCGGAACCCTTTCCCACTGCAGGCCACGCGCGGTTTCAGCGCTGCGGGATATGAATCGACCGCTGCCAGAATGTCGTTCAGGTTATCGGAAAGAGAAAACGTCTTGGGACAGGGAATTCCGTTTTCCATACAGACGCGCATCGTTCGCAGCTTGTCGTCGGCCAGCTCGAAATTCTCCCACCGTTCAGCGGCGATGAAGGCGTAACAACTCAGACGCTCTCTGTTTTTTGAAAGGAGCCGCGCCGAAGCGTCGTCCAGCGAAATAACCAGGTCGTAATGGTCCCCCTCTAATATCCGAATCAGCCGGGTGAGATATTCATCTTCCTGTGACGGTTTCACCGGAATAACGTGATGCCGACGTCCGAATCGCGAGACCGCGCCGACGCCGTGTCGTGTCAGACCAACGGTATCGACAGCGCACCCGAGCTGATGAAACGCCTTCAGGAGCGGCAGGGACTGGATTTTATCGCTGTCAAGAACCAGCACCGTTTTGCCGGCCAAACAGTCATTATCATCCTGAATCGTTTTCATTCCGTGAAGCGCACCGACACAGCGGCCGGCTGTTTTGTATTTCAGGATTCGGGTTCCGGCACGGCGAGGTCCCGCGCGGGAACGATTTTCAGCCCCTGCGCTTCCCGGCACCGGGCGGCATGGCTGCAGATCCGCTCGAGCGCGTCCAGGCATTCTTCGCGCCGCCGGTTCAGCTGCCAGGGATGGAACGAGAACGTGAAAACGCCGTTCTCCTCAACCGCGCGGTCGATCCCTTTGCTGAGCCGGCGCGCCCGCTGCGCCGAGGTCACGTATTTCGAAATCCCGAAATAGCCGGGGAAGAAGGTCGACGTCGTGATCCTGGTCAGCCCGCCGGCGCGGCGTTCCGGCGCGAAGCAGGCGGGCCGGAAGCAGAACCGCTCGTCCGTCCATTTGCCGAGCCCCGTCGCGATCTTCCGGGGCCAGTCGCGGA
>CACXFR010000159.1 GCA_902766935.1 uncultured Planctomycetota bacterium
AGCGATGCTGCGATTTGGGCGAGGCGGTCTTTCGACAGGTGCAGGGGGCGCTCGACAACGAGAAGGGGATACAGCAGTCGTTTCGCGAAGAGGAGGCGCTCGACCGCGTTCAGGACGAAATTATCCGCTTCTGTTCGAAGGTCTTTTCGATGAACCCGACGGCCGATTCGGCTCAGGAGGCGCGGCAGCAGATCCGTATCGCCGATGAGATTGAGTCGGTGAGCGATTGTTTCATCTCGCTCCTCAAATCGGATCTGAAACTGAAAAACGACCGTGTCGAAATGCCGGCCTTCGTCAAAAAACGATTTCAACGCCTTGATCAGGAGACGTTGGTTCTGTTCAGGGAGATTAACCGCGCCTACGGCAACCGAGTGAAAGCGCGGTATTTTTTGGAGCGGGTCTATTCGACGTGTCGGAGACTGACGGCCGAGGTTAAAGATCTTCGAAGCGTCTTTATGACGGAGGTGGAACAGGAACACTATGATCAGCTCCTGATTGTTGCGGTTAATTCGCAGCTGACGCTTTATCGGCGGATCTGGGAGCATCTTCAGAATATTGCCGAAGTCTTCTGCGCTGCGAAATGACGATAAGACCAAAGGATATTTTTTCAGGAATGAACAACGTTTTTTCCCTTGTCCGCTCCGCTTTTTTCCCTTCGTTCGGAGATCATACGGCGGCGCGGTGGGTTGACAAACAGACCCGAAATCGGAAAATAGGGTTGGTAAGAATTATTTCTTACCCTTTGTTCCCCCCAGTAGTTGGGAGAGTCAATCTTGCCTAAGAAAATCGGTTTGGCGGGCGCGATTTGCGCGTTACTGTTCTGCACTCTTCTCGCGGGTAACTTCCCCTTCGGCTCTTCTGTTTTTCGGGCCGATGAATCACCGGTCGCCGCGCCCTCCGGCGAGAACGACGCCGCTTTGTCCGCCGTGGGCGAAACCGCGGAATCTGACGGAGGTTCGCACGAGGCTCTCGAGAGCGGTTTTTCCGCCGCCGGAAAGGCTCCCTCGAAAGAGGAGACCAAACGGATCGAGAAGTGGATTCCGGACCAGAAAATCCTAGAAGGCGCGCCGCCGACGGTGATCTCCCTTTCGGACGTCATCGCCCATTTCCGGGACGAGAAGGCGTTCGGCGATCTCGAATCGATCGACCCGGATCAGGTTCAGATCAAGGTGGTTCAGAACTCCAAAAAAAACGTGGTGACCCCGGTGATTGAGGGGAATCAGCTCCGCCTGATCTGGAACGGTACCCGCGCCGACCAGACGAGTATCATGCTCGAGTTTGATTATCAGGGGCGGCAGGTCTACGACAGTTTCAACGTCGAGGTCTGGAAACCGAAATTCTGGATGATGGGGCTGGTCGTTCTCGGCGGGATCGGCGTCTTTATTTTCGGAATGAAAAATCTTTCGGAAGGGGTTCAGCGTATCGCCGGCCCTTCACTCCGCCGAATGATCGCGATGTTCACCGAACACCGCGTTTTCGCGTTCGGAACGGGAATTCTGATCACGATTCTCCTGCAGTCGAGTATGGTGACGACGCTGATGACAATCGGTTTTGTCAACAGCCAGATCATTTCGCTCTCTCAGGCGATCGGGGTTATCTTGGGCGCGAATATCGGAACGACGATCACCAGCTGGATTTTGACGCTGAACATCGCGGCGTATTCGCTTCCGCTGATCGGAATCAGCGCGCTCTTCTTCGTTTTTTTCAAGAACGAGCGGGTTAAGAATATCGCCGCGGCGCTGATGGGGCTCGGTTTTATCTTCTTCGGCCTGAGAATGATGGGGCAGGGGTTCTCGTCGCTGAAAGAATTGCCGGAGTTTTCGGCGTTTCTTCAGGCTTTTTCCGCCGATACGTTTCCCGGGCTCCTCAAGTGCGTTCTTGCCGGATGCGTGCTGACGATTCTGATTCAGTCTTCCGCCGCGTCGATCGGTATTGTGATGTCGCTGACGATGATCGGGGCGGTCGAGGATTTTCCGACCGCGGTCGGTTTTATCCTGGGCGAGAATATCGGAACGACGTTTACCGCGGTGATTGCTTCGCTGAGTACGTCGACCAACGCCAAACGCGCCGCCGCGTTCCACGCGCTTTTTAACGTTCTGGGGGTTTGCTGGGTACTGGCGCTTTTCCGACCCGTCTTTATACCGGCGGTCGAGACGGCGGCGCGGATGCTGAAACTGCAGTTGGTTCCGTTCGGTATCCCGCTGGCCCATTCGATCTTTAACGTGACCAACGCGCTTCTGTTTTTGCCGTTCACAAAAATCTTCGCGCGGCTTTTGACTCACGTGATACCGGATCGGGGAAAGAATCTTCCCGTTTCGGAGACGGGGCTTGACCCGCGGCATATTGATCTGCCGGCGATCGCGGTTCTGCAATCGCGTTTGATGATCGAACGGATGGGGGAACGGTGCCGCAAATTGGGCGAGACGATCTTCGAGCAGGTACGGGGGCCGCTCGATAACGAGAAGGAAATTCAGAATTCGTTCCGGGAAGAGGAAGCTCTTGACCGGATACAGGATGAGATTATCAACTTTACCTCGAAGATTCTTTCGATGAATCCCGATTCGGACGCCGCTCAGCAGGCGCGGGAACAGCTTCGCATCGCCGACGAGATCGAATCGGTGAGCGACTACTTTATTTCGATACTGAAATCGGATCTGAAATTGAGAAACGACGGTCTGCCGATGCCGGAACAAGTGAAGAAGGGGCTTATGAAAATTGACCGGGAAACACTTGTCCTCTTTAAAGACATTAACCGCGCTTACGGCAACCGTGTTCGCGCGCGTTATTTTTTGGAACAGATCTATTCGGCGTGCCGTCATCTCACTGCGGAGATCAAAGATTTGCGGACCGAGTTTATGGCCGAGATGGAAAGAGAACATTACGATCCGATTCTGATTGTGGCGGTCAACTCGCAGCTGACGTTTTACCGCCGGATTTGGGAACATCTTCAGAATATTACCGAGGCCTACTGCGGGGTGAAGTAAGGGGGACCGTGTGAATCTCGGCCGGCGAGGGAACGCGCTCTCCCTCGCCGACGGCAGTCTAGAACATCGTTTGAACGGGAAGCTGGCTTTGGAGAAGGGATTCGTTTTTCTGCTTTTGACGTGCCTCCTTGTTGCGGGAGGGACCGTTCTTTTCGCCGACGAGGGACCTGCGGACGACAGCGAGACAAAACGGATTGAGAAGTGGATCCCTGACCAGAAGATTTTGGTCGGGGCTCCGCCGACGGTGATTCCGCTTTCGGGAGTGGTGACCCAGTTTCGTGAAGAGGGCGCGTTCGGGAACGAGAAACCGTTTGACCAGAAACAGGTTCGCGTTCGTGTGGTTCAGAATTCCAATCCGGAAGTGGTCACGCCGGTGATTGAACGGAACCAGCTCTGTTTGGTCTGGAACGGAACGGAGACGGACCAGACGAGCATTATGCTCGAGTTTGACTACAAGGGACGCCAGGTCTACAACAGTTTCAATGTGACGGTTTGGGAACCGAATTTCTGGATGATGGGACTGGTCGTCTTCGGCGGAATCGGGATTTTTATGTTCGGAATGAAAATCCTCTCCGAAGGGGTGCAGCGCATCGCCGGTCCCACGTTGCGCCGGATGATCGCGATGTTTACCGAACACCGTGTTTTTGCGTTCCTGACCGGGATACTGGTGACGTTCTTTTTGCAGTCGAGCTCGGTCACAACGGTGATGACGATCAGTTTCGTAAACAGCCAAATCATCCAGCTTTCGCAGGCGGTCGGCGTGATTCTGGGCGCGAACATCGGAACGACGGTGACCAGCTGGCTTTTGACGCTGAACGTCTCGGCCTATGCGATTCCGCTGGTCGGTTTCAGCGCTCTCTTTTTCGTTTTTGTGAAAAACGAACGGGTTAAAAATATCGCCGCGGCGCTGATGGGGCTTGGGCTTCTCTTCTTCGGCTTGAAGCTGATGGGGGAAGGGTTCTCGTCGATGAGGGAACTGCCGAAATTTTCGGACTTTCTGCAATCCTTTTCCGCCGACACGTTCCCGGGACTGCTGAAATGCGTCCTTGCCGGATGCGTGGTGACGATTCTGATTCAGTCTTCGGCCGCGTCGATCGGGATCGTGATGTCGCTGTCGATGATCGGGGCGATCGAGGATTTTCCGACCGCGGTGGCGTTTATTCTGGGCGAGAATATCGGAACGACCTCGACGGCGATGATCGCCTCGCTCGGCACGTCGACCAACGCCAAACGCACGGCGACGTTCCACGCGATTTTCAACGTGCTGGGGGTCTGTTGGGTGCTGGCGATTTTCCGGCCGGTTTTCATACCGGCCGTCGAGACGGCGGCGCGGATATTGAAACTGCATCTGATTCCGTTTGGGATTCCGCTGGCCCATTCGATCTTCAACGTGACCAACGCACTTCTCTTTCTGCCGTTTACCGGGGTGTTCGCCCGACTGCTGACGAAATATATACCGGATCGGGTGAAGAACGAATGTCCGACCGAAACGGGACTCGATCCGCGGCATATCACCTCGCCGAACCTCGCGGTTCTGCAGTCGCGGCTGATCGTTCAGCGGATGGCGAAACGGTGTCACAAATTGGGGGAGGAGGTGTTCCGGCTGGTTCAGGGACCTCTGGATAACGAAAAAGAGATTCAGCATCCGTTCCGCGAAGAGGAAGCGTTCGACCGGATACAGGACGAGGTTATCCGTTTTACTTCAAAAATCCTGTCGATGAATACCGCGCCCGATTCGGCGGAGCAGGCTCGGGAACATCTTCGTATGGCCGATGAGATCGAGTCGGTTAGCGACTATTTGATCGCGATCCTGAAATCGGCGCTGAAACTGAAAGAAAACGGTCAGGCGATGCCGGACTTTGTTAAAAGCGGTTTGGCGCACCTTGGCTATCGGACGCTTTTCCTCCTGAAAGATATCAACAGCGCGTTCGACGGCCGCGAGAGCGCGGATTATTTTCTGGCGACCATCTATCTGACATGCCAGGAACTATCGGTCGAACTGAAAGAACTTCGCAACAAGTTCATGGCCGAGATGGAGACGGGGGACTGCGATCCGGCTTTAATCGCGGGGGTTAACGCCCAGCTGGAATTCTACCGCCAGGTGTGGGAGCATGTTCGGAATATCGCCGAGGCGTTCTGCGGGGAGAAGTAGCGGCGTTCGGAGCGCTTTGCGGGCGGAAACACAGCTTCTCCGCCCGCGGGAAATGCATTGGAGAAACAAGACGCCCCGGAGCGGAAAAACGGCCGAACCGCCGAAAAATTTTTTAAAAAAATTTTTTGCCGCCGACCGCCGTTCGGGAAGATTTTTTCTCCGGCCGGCGCTTTTTGATATACAAATATTTGCAATACGATATTCGCGGCGGCGCTTTATTTTTCGGACTGAAAGCGCTTCGATGTACACAAGCTCGTTTTCTGGTTTTTCGATGCGCGTTTTCGCCGGTTTCGGTTCAAACTTTTTTTGCGAAAATTATATTATTGCCCTTTATAAGAATCATTAAATACGATATAATCCGGTGTCGATAAA
>CACXFR010000160.1 GCA_902766935.1 uncultured Planctomycetota bacterium
CCCTTTAAAGAAGTAGGCGATCGTCCAGCCGCCGACGGTTCCGTAGAACGAGAGGATAAAAAACGGCGTGACAACCGACAGGATTCCGACCGCCGCCCAGCCGTACCAGAAAATCACCAGGGCGACCAGGAAGAAAAGCCCCGCCAGTCCGAATTTACCGAAGCAGAAAAGACCGCATGCCGCCAGGAGGAGCAGAACCCCCGCCATATGTGTTGAACCGGTCTTTTTCGGGCAGAGTTTCTGAAATGCGGTGATCGGGTCAGACTGCGCGTTGCGGCCGATCGAAATTTCGCAGACCATCACCGGAAAACCGATCACCAAAACCGCCAGCAGGTAGACCAGGATAAACGCCCCGCCCCCGTTCTGCCCGGTGACATAGGGGAATTTCCATAGGTTTCCCAGTCCGATCGCCGAGCCGGCCGCCGCCAGAACAAAACCGAGACTCCCTCCCCAATGTTCACGAATTTGGTTTTTCTCTTTCATCGTCGACCGCCTGCTGTTGATACGGTGTGAATTGACTTTTACGTTTTCTTTCGGACAGCGGGACAAGTCGAAAGGAAAAATCCGCCCGAAAAACGCGCTATCCCACTTCCGTGCTATGAATTTTAACGCAGAACGAAAGACCGTCAAGAAGCTGAAAAGCCCCGAAAGGGAAGTATTCTTCTCTTTCGGGGCGAAGGACGTCGATTCGTCTTATCGAATCTGTTCGGTGCGCGCGCGCTGGAGGAGCGCGGTGTTGTCGGCCACGTCGAAGAGAGGTTTCATCGGGTTGGCCAGACCGCCGTGGCTGCTTCCGCCCAAATAGACGACCCACGAGATCGAGGCGCTCCAAGTGTCGCCCTGCGTGTTCTTCTTTTTGCTGTCTTTCGGGAAGATGTAGACGAAGTTGTTCCGAATGCAGGAGTGATTCGTTACGGGAACCTCGACCCGCCCGCCGATGAGCGTTTCGCTGTCTTCGGTCGCCCCGGCGCTGATCGTCCCTTCGGCGCCGGTCACAAACTTGTGGCGGATGAAACCGGTGTAGTAGGTCTGCGCCGAAACTTTCGTTTCGAAGATGTCGTCGCCGACGATGTAGCGGATCTTTTCCTCTTCCATGTGGAACGCGCCGCGGAACCCGATCTCTGTATTGCAGAAGGTGCGGGAAAGTTCGGTTCGGATCTGGCTGACGTTATACTTCCCGATCGTCTCGTCCTGAACCGAGTCGTAAACCGCGCCGAATTTCCAGGGATTCCCCGGGCAGGCGTAGAAGAGGCCGCTCGTCCAGAAGAACTGCGTGCGGTGGAAGTCATCGCGCAGCAGCCGGTCGGCGTAAATCAGATCGATCTCGTCTTTCCCCGAACGGAGGTACCGCGCGCCGGCCTGCCAGGTCAGCCCGAGAATCCGCCGCGGAAGGGTCCAGTTGATTCCCAGGTCGACCCCGAAATCGGAGTTGCTGGCAAGTCCGAACGGATCCTGGTAGGAATAGACCCCCGCCGAGAGTTCGGTGTTCCGAAGGAGCCCGCCGCAGCAGCCGTATCCGTAACCGTACCCGCAGCCGCCGCAGTTGTTGACTCCGTACGATTCGGCCGGGGGGAACATCCGGGTATGGGTCTGGCGGTTCGGGTCCCAGGGGAAGCACATCGGATGGAAATCGTAGGTGCCGTCGGCATACGGGTTCCCCAGAAGACCGCCGTCCTCGGTTCGCGAGGCGTAGTAGTTTTCAAGCTGACCGATATTCCCGAACCGGTCGATCTGCGTCCCCGCCTGCGGAAGTTTCACCTGATTGGCGGTGTGGGCGTCGGAAGTCGGTTTCGGGAAATTCCCGCGGGCCGGAGGCGCGGCGGTTTCTTCCTGATCGGGGTCGAACGAGGGAACCAGGTCTTTGAATTCCTTCCGCTGATCCCCTTCCCAGCCGATTTCCGGTTTCGTCGGATCGGCCGGTTCGGCCGGTTCGCTGACCGGAACCGCGTTCATCGCGCCGTCGGCCGGACGAGCTTCGGCCGGTCGGACGCGGATCGCTTCGTTCGGCAGAACTTCGGCCTGACCCTGCGCCGCCGGAGCGGTTCCGGCGAAGGAGTAATCCGTTTCGTCGTCGAGGGTCCACGAAAGGTCGTCGCCGCCCTCCATCGCCACGCGCATCGGACGGCGCGCCGGCATCCGTCGGGGGGGTTGACGGTACGAGGTTTGCTGAATCGCCCCGCCTTCGGCTCCGTCCCCCTCGTCGACGTACTGAAGGGTATGGACGGCCGCGATATCTTCCATCGACGCGGCCTGACTGATCGGGCTGTACCACCCGTCCTGAGCGCGAAGCGCTGCGGCTCCGCCCCCCAGAAGGAGGAGAGAAAGAGCGAAAACCGGCCATTTCGAAAACTTCTTGGAGCGATTCATCGTATTTTCCTTTATGCGGCGGTGCAAACGACCAAAGCGGGGTTCGACTTGAATCCCTATTGGTATATTCGACCCCGAATAACCGTTACTTTTGGAAAAATCGGAAAAATCGCAGAATTTTAAATAATCGGCAAAAAAATTTTTTTCCTTCATCCTTTTTCGAAAAAATTTTTTGAAATGTTCAGGAGACCGAACCGCCTCAATCCCCCTGTTTTCATTGAGATTGACCGAAAAATGGGGGTACAATATAATGGCGCGGTCATTGACGGCATCCCGGCGCCGCGTA
>CACXFR010000161.1 GCA_902766935.1 uncultured Planctomycetota bacterium
ACCGCCTTATACCGCCCGGCGGCGGGGAGCCCTTCGCTGAAGGTCAGTTTCAGGGCGTCGTCGCTCGTCAGGCTGACCAGCGCGCCGATCACCGGCGCGCCGGCGCCCGCGGTCATATCGATCAGTTCGACCGAGACGTACCTCTCCCCCAGGTTGTGGGTGATTTCGATGGAGCGCTCCTCGTCGAGATCGGCGCCGAAAAAATCGGCCGTGTACCGTCCGCCGGCGCTTTGGGCCGCGCGGGCGATCAGTTCGGCGGCGGTCGTCTTCGTCCATTTCCGCGCGAAGTCGGCGTTTCCCGTCGACGCCGTCCCGCTCGTGTTCCGATAGAGATACCCTTCCGACGCGACGACCGCGTCCGGCAGATACGTTTCGTCCGCGTCGAACGCGGGAGCCAGCGCGGCGTCGGGCACGATCGTTCCGTCCTCGTCCACCGCCGGCGCGGCGACGATCCGTTCGCTCCCCCACGCGCAGAGGTACGTATGCTGGTGTTCCGCGAGAGAGGCGGCGAGCCGGCCGCGCACGTTCTGCACGTAGTAATAGACGGCTTTGGCGCTCGGCACCTGCGCGTCGGTCGACGAGGCGGTGATCACCGGCGTGTTGTTCGGGTTCGGCGCGGCGCCGGTGCTGTGAACGACCAGAACGCCCTCTTCGGCGGCGGCCGAGGCGAGCTGCGCGCACGTCACCGTTCCCGAGAGCCCGCCGACCGTATTGACGACCGCGCCGACCGCGCCGGAGATCAGTTCCGACACCTTCGAGACGGTCGCCGCGTGATACGGCGCGCTCGGCGCGGCGTAGATGGCCAGGTTCGAGTAGACCGCCATTTCGGCGGCGCTTTCGGCATCGCCCCCTTCGCCCGGCACGATCTCGACCGCGGCGGCCTCGCTCCACGCCGAGTCGGAATAGGCGTTCGACCCGCTCGCGGCGCGTACGCGGACCGAATACGTCCCCGATTCCGACTCGGGCCAGTCGCGCAGAAAGACCCGCGCGCCGCCGGAATTCGTGACGCGGAGCGTTTCGGCGCCGGAAAAGCCGTCTCCCGCCGCGATCTGCAGTTCGAAATACGCCGCGCCGGCGACGTCCGCGATCTCCGCCCGTTTCACGCCGGCGGCGTCGGCGTCGAAAATCTCGAACGTCGGAACCGCCAGCTGCGGCGCGGCGGGGGTCGTCGCCGAGACGGCGGCGCTGACCGACTCGCCCCGCGCGCCGGCCGAGACGATTTCGAAGCGGTACGTCGTTTCGGGAACGAGTCCGGTGACCACGACCGGAAAGACCGACTCGGCCGGCCCCGTCAGGGCGATCCGGTCGTCGTCGTTCGGCGCGGCGTCCGTCCGCCATCGCAGCGCGTACGACTCGGCGGCGGGGTCGAGCGTCCCCTCGACGCTCACGCTGTCGGCGCCGAGCGCCGTCGCCGAGACGACCGCGCTCGTATATCCGGCGATCCGTTCGGCCGGCGCGCCGTCTTTGTTATACGAGCAGGCGGGCGCGTGGTTCGTCGAGGGCGTAAAGACGAGGGACGAGGCGTCGAACCGCATCTCCTCCCCTCCGTAGACGAACGAGATCGCCGCCGCCGGGGTTCCCGCGCCGGCGACGCTCACCTCGAGCTGTCCGCCGCCGTCGGCCGACATCGTTTCGGTCCACGACGTCTCGTTCGGCCGAAACGTCCCGTCCGTCTCCGTGCCGGAGAGGGCCGGCCCCGTCCCGGCGAACGAGGCGGCGAGGGTCCCGCCCGTCGGCGGGGCGCCGATTTCGGCGGTATAGAGTCTCAGAACGCTCGACCGCGCGCCGGTACTCTCGTCGACCGCCGCCGAATAGATGACGTAATACTTCAGTGCCATAAAACCTTTCCTTTCTCAACGCCGAACCACGGCGGTAAAGAGTTCCCCCGCCGCCGGGGGATAGTAAAACGAAACGACAAGCTCCGCGTCGTCGACGCACCGGTACGCCGCGCGGGCGGGCCGGCCGGCGCCGTCGTACAGGGTCAGACGCACAAAGCGCGCGCCGAGCGAATGCCGAACGCGGAACCGGCGCGCCGCGCCGTCCCCGACCAGCGTCGATTCGGCGCGCAGCCCGCGGTATTCCGCGGCGTCGACGTAGCCGGTCACGTCAAGCGAACCTTCCAACCGCGCCATAAACCACCACCGTTCTTTCCGTCTTTCGTTTCCGTCCGCCCGCGCCGTCGGCTCACTTCTCCCAAACGGCGGCGAGCCGATCGACCTTTTCGCCGACCCGCCGCGTCTCGTCGACGATCTCGCCGACCGACCCGGCCAGCTCTTCGATCCGCGCGGCGAGTTCGCTCTGCGTCTGGACGAGCCGTTCGCGTCCGGCGTTCTCTTCGGTACGCAGGCGCACGAGTTCTTTTTCGCGTTCGATCTCTTTCCGTTCGTAGCGGCGCGTCTCGCACCACGACGAAAACGCGTGGAGCCCCGCGAAGACGAGGATCAGCGCGATATAGGCGATAATCAGCGCGACGATCACCCCCTTATCCCCGGCGTTCGCCAGTTCCGAAAAGGTTTTGCCGTCGAACGAAACCGAAGCTTCCGCAAACGGAGAAACACCCATAGACCACCCGAACCGAAAAAACGAACCTGAAAAGCGCGGCGCGACAAGCGGGGCGGCGGACCGTCCGCCGCCCGGCACAGAACTATAAACCGACGCCGGCCGAACGTTTGAACGGCGAACGTCCGCCCGGCGCGCCCTTATAGATAAGCGTGGGGGGGAACCTTCCCCCCGGGTTCAGACCGTTTTCATTTCGGAAAGGAGCTTTTTATGAATCGAATCGTTCTCACCGCCGACGCCGCGCGGCGTATCGTCGACGCGGGGACGGACCCCGTTCTTTACGACTGTCAGCGCCTCGACCCGCCCCGGCACGTCCCGCCGGCGCGCGGCAAATGGCGCTGCTGGTTCGTCAACGAGGGCCGCTGGCCGATCGAACCGGGCGAACTGGTCGGCGTAACGGGGATGGTCGACAGTCCCCTTTCGAGCGCCGAGGCGGCCGCCAACTGGGCCGAAGAGGGTCTTCGTCTCCGCGTCAAGCGGATCGGCCAGATCGACGACGGCAACGCCGCCTGGCTCGCCCGCGGCGTGGCGCTCGACGGGATCCCGACCGACGCCGTCGGCCGGGGAACCGCGCCCGGCGTCTTTATGGCGCTCGTCTGGCGCGACCCGGACGCGATCGGCGAGTCGCGCCGTTTCATCGAACGCGCCGACTGGAAGACGACCGACTGGACCGACCCGCAGGGGGTGAGCCGCCGTATCCGTCGGCTCGCCTTCGTGAAATATCCGGGCGATTTCACCGTCGTCGACGCCGCCGCGCCCGACGGCGGCGGGAACGTCTTCTCTCTGGTCATTCCCGCGCCCCCCGGCCCGGTTCTCGACACGATCGTCTCCGTCGACGTTTCGGCGGGCGTCGCGCAGATGTCGTGCGGCGTCGCCGCCACCTCTCCGCTGGCCGACCTGAAAGCCTCGGACGCCGGCAGACGCGCAATGCTCGTCCGGAACACGGTTTCCCGGAACTGGCACATCCTCCTCAAGGGGGAATAACCGCCCCGCCGGCGCAT
>CACXFR010000162.1 GCA_902766935.1 uncultured Planctomycetota bacterium
AAAAGAGGGATACGAGCAGATTTCGGCTCTCTTCCAGAAGAACGCCGACAACGAAAAAGAGCACGCGAAGATGTGGTTCAAGGAGCTGGAAGGGATCGGCGACACCCCGGCCAACCTTGCCGCCGCCGCCGACGGTGAAAACTACGAATGGACCGATATGTACGAGGGATTCGCCAAGACCGCGGAAGAAGAAGGCTTCAAGGCGCTGGCGGTGAAGTTCCGTCTGGTCGCGGCGATCGAAAAGCGCCACGAAGAGAGATACCGCGCTCTTCTGAAGAACATCGAAACGAGCCAGGTCTTCGAAAAGAGCGAGGTCAAAATCTGGGAATGCCGCAACTGCGGACACATCGTGATCGGCACCAAAGCTCCGCAGGTCTGCCCGGCGTGCGCCCATCCGCAGAGCTACTTTGAAATCTGCGCCGAGAACTTCTGAGGTTAATCGTATGGCAAAATACAAATGCGCGATTTGCGGCTACGTCTACGACGAAGAGAAGGAAGGCGTTCCTTTTTCCGAACTCGAGGCGTGTCCCGCCTGCTTTCAGCCGGCGAGTTATTTTGAGAAGATAGACGAGCCCGCTTCGTCCGACGGGAGCGCGCCGGCCGATACCGCAGAAAAGAACTCCCCCGCGGCGGGTCTTCCCCTTGCCTATCCCGAAAAATACGCCAGGCACGACGGCTCGATCCCCCATATGGACGAAATCCACGAGATGGCGGTTCGCGGCGAATCGATCTCGGCGGCAATGGCGACGACATTGAAGGTTCCCGGCTTCGACGAGATCCTGATTCTTGGCGCCGGACTCGACCCCATGCCGCTCGAAAGCGGCGCGCCCGTCGACACCGCCGCCGTAATCGGTCCGAAGGCCGCCAAGCCGATGATTCTCGAAAATCCGGTCTATGTCTCTCACATGTCGTTCGGCGCGCTGTCGAAGGAAACGAAGATCGCCCTCTCCAAAGGGAGCGCCATGGCGCACTCGGCGACGTGCTCTGGTGAAGGCGGCATCCTGCCGGAAGAGATGCGCGCCGCGGAACATTACATCTTCGAATACATCCCGAATCGTTACAGTCTCACCGACGAGAATCTGAAGAACTCTTCCGCGATCGAAATCAAGATCGGTCAGGGAACCAAACCGGGGATGGGCGGTCATCTTCCGGGAAGCAAGGTCACCGCCGATATCGCCGCGACGCGTTCGAAACCGATCGGCGAAGATATCCAGAGCCCGTCCCGATTTCCGGGGATCGACACCCCCGAAGATTTAAAGGCGCTGGTCGCGGAACTGAGATCGCGTTCCGAAGGACGTCCCGTCGGCATTAAACTCGCGGCGGGACACATCGAAAGCGATCTCGCCTTCGCGCTGAAAGCGCAGCCCGACTTCATCACGATCGACGGCCGCGGCGGAGCGACGGGATCCAGCCCGAAACTTCTCCGCGACGCGACAAGCGTTCCGACGGTCTACGCGCTCTACCGCGCCCGGAAATACCTCGACGAACACGCCGAAGGGGTTTCGCTGGTCATCACCGGCGGTTTAAGAGTCTCGTCCGATTTCGCCAAGGCGATCGCCATGGGCGCCGACGCGGTCGCCGTGGCGAGCGCCGCGCTGATCGCCGCCGGCTGTCAGCAATACAGGATCTGCGGCAGCGGCAAATGCCCCGTCGGTATCGCCACGCAGGACGAAGAGCTGCGAAAACGGCTCGACGGCGACGCCGCCGCCAAACGCGTCGCGAATTTCCTGAACGTCTCGCTCGAAGAGCTTCGAATGTTCGCCCGAATCACGGGACACAAAAAACTTCACGATCTTTCGACGGACGACCTGGTCACGATCAGCAGCGAAATCGCCGGCCACACGAACATCAGACACGCGTAATAACCAACCGCGCCCCTCGCGCCGGCGGCATTGCCGCCGGCTTTTTTTCGTCTCTTTCCGCCGTTTTCTCAAAGATCAACGAGATAAATACCCACGTCGATTCGGGTCCAGGAACCTTTCTGAGTGATTTTCGTGATCTTTGCCTTCAGAATTTTGCCGGCGTCCATCAGCCGGGCGAAGACGAGATTGTCCCTCTCGGGAACGTAGCCCAGCTTCTTTTTCTCTTCGTTCAGGACAAGAATCGCGTGACGGTCATGCTCGTTGGTTCCCTCCCGCTGCAGAATAAGGGTATCGCCGACTTTAATCGTTTCGAGAACCGATTGATCCTCCAGGTACGTGGTTCCCGCGACATGAGAGTCGAACAGGTGAATTTCCCGAATGAGCGGCTGAATGAGTTCGCCGAGATTATGCTGCTGAATTACGGCAATGGTATTCTCGTCCGCTTTCTTCAGTTCATGAGCCATTTGATATCCGCTCCGCTTGAAAGATAATCCGCCAGTATTCCGTCCAGATGCCTGCCGTATTCCTGAAATGCCTTAAGTTCCTGCGAAAGGGACGCCTTTTTCGCCTCGACGGCGTCGCTGTCGGCCAACAGGAACTTGTACTGATAGGGATCGGTTTCGATCAACGTCCGGATCTCTTCTTCAAGATCCGCGATTTTCCTCTCGATATCGGGGATCTCGATTTCGATCGGCTTTCCGTCATTGAGGCGGTCGACCGCCTTAACGGTCAGGACTTCCATCTCCTGCAGCATTTTCAGGTCGTTGTTGTTATAGGCGGTCACAATACGATTCCAAAGCTCCTTCAGCTCCTTCGAATCCCCGACCTTCGGATTAATGTCCGGATGAATCAGCTTGACCAGTTTATGATAGATCTTCTTAATCCGGAGCAAATCCAGTTCCGTCACCATTCCGGTCTCCTTGGAACTTTTATAGTCCTCCACCATCCTATCGAGATGAGCGTGGAGCTTCCCGGTCGCCTCATCGACAAACATCCGGACCCCCTCCTCCTCGACGGCCCTTCCGTGATTCACCGCGGCCTGGCAGAATTCGATCGCCTTTTTCTTCTTAGCGCATTTCAGCTGTTCCCGAAAAACCGCGATGATCAGTTCCCCGAAAACTCGGTGATACTCGATTTCATACGCGTATCCCGCTTTTCTGACGGCGTCGCGCCGCAGAAGGAGCTCCTCGTATCTGCCGTAAGGACCGTTTCCGACCTTAATCATTTCGTTCATGGACTGTTACCTTTCCCGTAAAAACACGATCGGACGCACGGTCGTTCACATTTCGCCGCGTCCGGGACGCCGCCGTTCGTTAAACCGCGCGAGAACCGCCCTCAGATCGCCGTTGATCCGCTTTTCGCACTCCGCCATCAGCGCCTCCGGCACCCCATAGAATGCTTCCGCCATACTTCCCGCGATGCAGGTCAGCGTATCGCAGTCGCCGCCGAGCGAGACCGCCGTTCGGATCACGTCTTCGAAATCGTTTCCTTCCAGAAACGCAGTGATCGCCTCCGGAACCGTTTCCTGGCACGACTCCACGTGACGATAGGTCGGTCTGATTTCATCACAGGTGCGGGAAAGGTCGTACTCAAACTGTCCAGCGACGTATTCCCTAATCTGTTCCTTCGAACTCCCGGTTCGGGAAAGGAAAATAACGCTCGCCGTCGCTTCCGCCCCTTTGATTCCTTCCGGGTGGTTGTGGGAGACGTCCGCGGTCAGTCTCGCCATACGGCGCGTCCGGTCGAGGGAATCATACAGCCAGCCGGCGGCGGAACATCGCATCGCCGAACCGTTGCCGAAACTCCCGTAAGGCTTGGGGTGATCGAGATGAATCCACCCGATGAAACGGGCACCGTATCCGGCGTCCGGATATTTTCTGCCCCACTTCTTGAGCGATTCCACCAGCGCGGCGCGAACCTCGTCGTCGGCGGCGTCCTTCCCGATGTCCAGAAGCGCCTCGGCGACCGCAACGGTCATGACCGTATCGTCCGTGAAATAACTTTCCCGCGAAAAGAGCGGAAAGTCCTTCGTCTTACCGCCCATATCGAATTCGTAGGGACTCCCGATAATATCCCCAAGTATCGCACCATACATAGACTTACCTCTCCTTACAACCTTCAGAAAATTTCCGCCGGATCGGTGGTAACCGAGACCCGGATCGTTCTTGAAAAAGAGATCGGCGGCAACTCAAATCGGATCCGCCCTTCCGAAAATACCGGCCGAAAGAATCTTCCGCAGCGCAGCAGCTGAACCTGTTCCTCGCCGCGCGGCCGCGGCCGCACTTCGATTTTAAACGAAGATCAAGTTTCAATCAACGCCGCTTAGCACAAGAAATCGTCAAAAAGACAAAAAAAGACCGGCGGCGCCCCCTATCGCTTTTCCGAAAAATTTTCTCCGAATCCCCCTTCTTTCGCTTGAAAACAGATTTCCTTTCCGTTAAACTGGATAATGTGGCCTTTGTCAGATAAAAAGAGGCTCTTTCCGCGCGCCCTGCCGACCGATTTCGGCGGCGGGTTCCGCCCGGGAGCTTTTCCGATCGACAAACGGGTTTCGTCCTTAACCGATTAGTCCGCGTCCGAAACGTCGGGCCGGAAACACTATCTGCGGGGCGCGTCTTCCGTTTTCGGGCGTGTTCCGCGCTAACCAGAAGAGGTATTATAATGAAACGACGTGATTTCCTGAAAGCCAGCGGTCTTGCGGCCGCCGGTTTGAGTGTGGCCCGCGGCGCCCAGGCTGCCGGCGATGATTGTATCAAGATCGGTCTGGTCGGCTGCGGCGGCCGTGCCCGCGGCGCGGTTCAAAACCGTCTCTCCTTTGAGGACAACTGCAAAGTCGTCGCCATCTGCGACGCGTTCGAACAGAACGCCAAGAGTGCCGCCGAAGCGTTCCGCGCCACCGAAGACGAGCGCTACACTTTCGACGACGATCATGTTTTCTGGGGTTTCGAAGCCTATAAGAAGGTCATTGACGAATGCGATCAGGTTCTGATCGTCACGACCCCGGCGTTCCGCCCGATCCACTACCTGTATGCCGCCAAAGCCGGCAAGCACATCTTTATGGAAAAACCGTGCGCGGTCGACGTCGGCGGGTACAAACTCGCGATGGAGGCAAACAAGATCGCCGACGAAAAAGGCCTGGTCGTCGTGGTCGGTTATCAGCGCCATTACGCTCCCAGCTATCAGCAGATGATGGAAAAGATCGCCGAAGGCGCGATCGGCGACATCATCTACACCCGCGTTTACTGGAACGACGGCGGGATCTGGGAACGCGGCCGTCAGGCGGGCGATACCGAAATGCAGTATCAGATGCGCAACTGGTATCATTTCAACTGGCTCTGCGGCGACGGCATCGTCGAACAGCACTGCCACAACATCGACGTCTCGAACTGGATCCACTGCAAGGGCGATTTCAAGGGGCCTCTCTCCCACCCGGTCAAAGTCAACGCGATGGGCGGCCGTCAGGTTCGCCGGTTCCCGCGGTTCCAGAATTCCGGCTACCGTTATGACCACTACTTCTGCGAATTCACCTATGCCGACGGTTCGCAGATGTTCAGCCAGTGCCGTCACCAGGGGAACACCTGGAGCAACGTTTCCGAATTCGTTTACGGAACCAAGGGCAAAGGGAACTCCGGCGGTCTCTATGACAACGACGGCAACGCCATCTGGACGTTCCAGGGGCCGGACTGCAACCCCTACGACGAAGAACATCGTAAGCAGGTCGAATGGATCCGCAAGGGCGAGGCTCACAACGACGGCTGGTTCGCCGCCTATTCGAGTATGACCAGCGCGTTCGGGCGCATGGCCGGCTGCTCGGGCCAGGAACTGAACTGGGACGACGCCGTCGAAAACGGCCGCAGCGAGTTCCCCTACGAAGAGGCGCTCGCCGGAACGATGGACTGGGATACCCTCCCGCCGGTCCTCCCCGATACCGAACCTCCGGCGCAGCCCGCCGAAGGCCAGCTCATTTATGAAAACTCCGTCCCGGTTCCGGGCGAGTGGAAATGGGCGAAAGAAGCGCCCGCCGCAGAAGCCTGATACGCTTAATCACGGTTGATCCGCAAAAAGGCGCGCGCGAAGCGCGCCTTTTTTAGTCTTCCGTAGCAAGACGCGGAAAGGCGCGACGGCACAAATTGATACACAAGACTGGCACCATTCAGATTTTCGGGCACGATGATGATACTGATCTTTCTGCTGACGTTCTTCGCGACGGCCGCAGTCTTCGGTTTCGATGAGGAACGGAACGAAAACTTCGACGAGTCGAAAGTCGTCCCCTACACTCTTCCCGACCCGCTGATTTGCAGCGACGGCACTCCAGTAACCTCGCCCGAACTCTGGACAGAAAGACGTCGGCAAGAGATTCTCGATCTTTTCGCGACGCAGATGTACGGAGTCATGCCGCAGTGCGACCATTCAAAACTGCGGTGGGAAACACGGCGCGTAAACCCATCGGCTCTCGGTGGAAAAGCCGTTTTCAAAGAGGTTCGGATTTGGTTTGACGCACCGAACCCATATCCGAAAATCGATATTCTTGTCTGTCTTCCCCGCAATTCGGAACGGCCGGTTCCCGCATTTCTGGGTCTCAATTTCAACGGGAATCACACGATTAGCGACGACGCGTGGATCTCCCCGCCCGACGGTTGCGATGGGGTTCATCTTCGCGGCAAAGATCCGCAAACCGAACGGGGAACGATGAAACACCGCTGGCCGATTGAAAAGATCGTCGACCGGGGCTACGCGCTCGTCACCGGCTACTATGAGGAGATCGATCCGGATTTTGACGACGGGCGCCAAAACGGGGTTCATCCCCTTTTTGCCCCTTTCGAAGCCGATATTCCGGAACCTTCCCGCGCGGCAACGTTCACCGCCTGGGGGTGGGGACTCTCGCGTATTCTTGATTGTCTCGAAGAGATGCCTGAAATCGACGCCAGGCGCGTCGCGCTCGTGGGACATTCGCGGCTCGGAAAGACCGTTCTCTGGACGGGCGCCGGCGACCAGCGGTTCGCGATGGTCATTTCAAACGATTCCGGCTGCGGTGGCGCGGCGCTTTCGCGGCGCAATTTCGGGGAGACGCCGAAACTACTCGTGACGGTGCGCCCCCATTGGTTCTGTCCCTATTTCCGCCGTTACACCGACGACCCGCAACAGATCCCGTTCGACCAGCATGAACTGATCGCGCTCATCGCGCCGCGGCCGGTCTATATCGCCAGCGCCGGCGACGACCTTCCGGCCGACCCGAAAGGAGAATATCTCGCGGCTCTCGCCGCCGATCCGGTCTATCGGCTCCTTGGCACGGACGGAATCGGCGGCGCGACCGACACCCCGCCGGAGGCGGACCGTCCGGTCGGCGCAACGATCCGTTATCACCGCCGAAGCGGAAAACACGACCTCACCGCATACGACTGGGAACAGTACATTAGTTTTGCCGACATGTATATAAAACAGTAGAAAACACAGTTTCCGTTAAAAAGGAGTCACGCCAATGAAAAACTTATTCATCGTGTCTGTTCTGGCCGCCTGCGCCTGGACCGCCGCCGTCTGCTCGGACGAGTGGAAAGAAAACGAAGACGAGTCGAAGGTCGTTTCCTACCCCCTTCCCGATCCGCTTCTCTGTCAAGACGGCACTCCCGTAACCACCCCCGAACTCTGGACCGAAAAACGGCGCGGTGAAATTCTCGAGATGTTCCGTATGCAGATGTACGGGATGATGCCCGATTACGACAAATCGAAATTCCGTTGGGAAACTCTGCGTGTCAATCCGGTTGCCCTGAACGGGAAAGCGGTCTTTAAGGAGATCCGCATTTGGTTCGATGCGCCGAACGCCAGACCCAAAGTCGATATCCTCGTCTGTATTCCCCGCAGCGCGGCCGGACCGGTTCCCGCTTTCCTGGGCTTTAATTTTTATGGGAATCACGCCGTGAGTGACGATCGATGGATATCACTTGCCGATTGTCCCGACGGAACCCGTGTACAGGGAAAAGATCTCGAAACACAGCGGGGACGCTCGAAAACCCGTTGGCCGATTGAGACGATCATCGATCGGGGATACGCCCTTGTTACCGCCTACTACGAAGAGATTGTGCCGGACTGCAACAACGAACGTTCTCTCGGAGTCTATCCTCTTTTTGCCTCATTTGAAGAGAATCTTCCCGAACCTTCGCGCGCCGGAGCGATCACCGCCTGGGCATGGGGACTTTCGCGGATTCTTGACTGCCTTGAAAACATTCCCGAAATTGACGCAAAACGCGTTGCCGTGATGGGGCATTCACGGCTTGGGAAGACCGCGCTCTGGGCGGGAGCGAATGACCCGCGGTTCGCCCTGGTGATCTCAAATGATTCCGGCTGCGGCGGGGCAGCCCTTTCACGCCGAAATTTCGGAGAGACGCCGGAATTTATGGATCAGGTCATACCGTACTGGTTCTGTCAGTATTACAGCCGCTACGCAAAAGATCCGACGCAAATTCCGTTCGATCAGCATGAGCTGATCACCTTAATCGCACCGCGTCCGGTTTACGTCGCCAGCGCCGACGAAGACCTCTGGGCTGACCCGAAGGGTGAATTCCTCTCCGCGTGGAATGCCGATCCGGTCTACCGTCTTCTCGGAACCGCGGGAATCGGCGGCATCGCCGACGTTCCGCCCGAAACGAACGTTCCGGTCGGCGAGGTGATCCGTTACCACCGCCGAAGCGGCAAACACGACGTAACGGATTTCGATTGGAACGAATATCTCAATTTCGCCGACAAGTACATGAAGTAACACAACATTTTCCCAATAAAAAAGCCCGCCGTAAAGCGGGCCTTTTTTATTGGGACACTCTTGAAAGAGGTGATTACTCTTCGTCTTCCTGCAAGTCGGCGGCGGCGATCACCTGCGCCTGGACGTTCCCCGGAACGACGTCGTAGCGATTGAACTCGATGACGTAGCTCCCCTGACCCCCCGTCATACTGGCGAGCGAACGACTGTAGGTCATCACTTCGGCAAGCGGAATTTCCGCCTTAATGATTTGCATACCGCCGCCGGCGGATTCGCTTCCGGTCTGACGGCCGCGGCGGGTCGAAAGATCCGAGCAGATATCGCCGACTTTGTCGTCCGGAACCGTGACTTCGAGGTTCACGATCGGCTCGAGGAGCGAAGGACGCGCGTCCTGGAAGACATTTTTAAACACGTTCGACGCGGCGGTCTTGAACGCCTGCTCGTTACTGTCGACCGGGTGATACTTCCCGAAGTGGACTTCGACGCAGATATCCTGAACGTGGTAACCGGCGATGACGCCCTTTTCCATCCGTTCCTTGAACCCCTTTTCGATAGCGGGCATAAAGTTGGCGGGAATCGTGCCGCCGACGACCGAGTCGATCCAGAGGAAGTTGTTTTCGGGGAAATGCTTGAACTCCTTCATCGACGGGAACCGTTCTTTGTTCGTCGCGAACTCTTCGGGATCGGTTCCGCCCGGGAACGGATACATGCGGATATGGACTTCGCCGAACTGACCGGCGCCGCCCGACTGTTTCTTATGACGATACATCCCGCTCGCTTCGGCCTGAATCGTTTCGCGATACGGGATCTTCGGTTCTTTGGTTTCCAGTTCCACCTTGTCGCGCCGCTTCAGACGTTCCTGGAGAACCTGGAGGTGAAGTTCGCTCATCCCGGTGATGATCAGCTGTTTGGTCTGATCGTTTCGTTCGACCAGGAAGGTGTTGTCTTCTTCGGCGAGCTTGGTCAGCGCGCCGCTGACTTTCGCTTCGTCGCCGCGGCTCTTCGGCGAGGCGGCCAGACCGACCATCGGGGTCGGAAACGCGAATTCGGGGAAGATCAGTTCGCCGAGCGAGGTGCCGGTGTGGAGTTCTTCGCTCTTGGTCACCGCGACGATCGAGCCGGGTCCGGCTTCGTCGACCGGCTGAAGCTGATCGGCCTGAATTTCGAACAGCTGGGCGATTTTCAGCCCGCGGCGCGACGACGAAGCGGCGATCTGCATCCCGGTCTTGAGCGTACCGTTAAAGACGCGCATATAGTTGATCTTCTGAACGAACGGGTCGATCCGGGTCTTGAAGACGTGCGCGGCGACCGGACCGGCAGGGTCGGAGTTCAGTTCGACGTCGTTGCCGGCGGCGTCTTTCACCGTACGAGTCAGGAAATTGGCCGGAAGCGCATAGGCGGCCAGGGCGTCCATCAGCTCGTTGAGCCCGACTTTCGTCTTCGACGAGACGCAGAACATCGGGATCAGCGAACCTTCAACCATCCCCTTGGCGATCAGGGCCGACATCTGAGCTTCGTCGGGAAGTTCCCCTTCGAAGTATTTTTCCATCGCGGCGTCGTCAACCGAAACGATCGACTCGATGAGGGATTCGTGAATCTGAGCCGGATCGATCAGCGCGCCGGCGGCGTCGGCCGGAGGATTGAGCGTGCTGACCACGCCCGAGAACTCGTGGCCGTGTCCGACCGGGACGTTGAACAGAACCGCTTCCTGACCGAAGACGTCCTGAATGTTGGCGATGAGGGTTTCGAAATCGATATTGTCGCCGTCCATCTTGTTGATGATCACCAGACGGCCGAGCCCGGCTTTCTTCGATTCGGCGAAGACGCGGCGGGTATTGACTTCAATTCCGGACTGCGCGTTGATCACGATCGCGGCGGTGTCGACGCCGCCGAACGAACCGATCGTCGCGCCGATGAAATCGGGGTAACCGGGATTGTCAACGATATTGAACCGTTTGCCGGCATGGTCAAAGTGGATAATACTCGATTCGATCGAGTACTTATGGGCTTTTTCTTCATCGTCAAAGTCACAGATGCTCGAACCGTCGTCAACACTGGCGTTCTTGTTCACCGTCCCCGTCACGCAGAGGAGAGTATCGGCAAGAGTCGTCTTTCCCGAACCGCCGTGACCGCAGAAGGCAATGTTACGAATATTCTCGGCTGTGAATTTAGACATCTGTTGGTTTCCTCACTTTAAAAAATCTTAATGACGGTTCCAGGAAGAAATAATCCGGCGAGAGACACCTCTGACCTAAAGGGATCTTCCCACAAAATGACTTCCTATATTTATACCTTTTAAACGGCAATCGACAAGGGGATATATTGAACCGAATCCCCTTTTCCCCTATAATAGCGGGGCTATGGAATACTCTCCTCAAATTCCCATCGTCTTCGACACCCGCGAAAGCTGGGCCTATCAGCCGGGCGATTCGCTCTCCGGAAATTTCTATCTCGACGGAATCAACGGCGACGCGATCTCCGCGGTGGAGCTTTCGGTTCTCTGGCAGACCGAGGGGAAAGGAAACGTCGATTACGGGATTCATCACATCGAACGGCGGGCCGTCCGTAAAAACGATCGGAGCGGCGACAAGGAAACCCGCTGGTTCGACGACAGCAGGGGAAACAGTTTCAACGTCCGCCTCCCCTCCTCCCCCCTGTCGTACGACGGGGAACTGATCAAAATCTACTGGCTCGTTCGAGTCCGCGTCTTTATGGAAGACGGCCGCGTCTACGTCGACGAACACGTCTTTCGGCTCGGGGATCTGACCAGCCTCCCCCTCCTGCGCAAAGGGCTCGAAAAGACCGAATCGGCTTCCAACGGAAACGGCGCTCCCGCCGATCCGGAACCGCCTTCCGAGCCGGCCGACGCCCCCGCCGCCGATTCCGCCGCCCCCCCGCCCGAAATGGAGTCGCCGGCGAATGATTAAGGCCAACACCCCCTCGTCTGTTTCAGGAGTCTCGTTAAATCCTTTTTCCGTCGGCTACGTTCAACCCGGTTCCATCCCATACTTTTTTGAACCGGAGTTCATCGAACGAATCCGCCAGTCCGCCCCGTACACCTATGCCCAGGCGTTCACCGAGGCGTTCCAAAAGAAAACGGATCTTACCACTTGGATCGGATGCCGCTTCCTGGGCGAAAAGTTCGCCGCCGCGCACTATCGCGCTCAGGTGGTCGGTCCGCACGGAAGCGGGAAGTCGACGATGACCGAATCGTTCGCCAAATATCTGAAACTGACCGGAATCGACGCGGTAAAGTCGACGATCCATTCCGGCACGCATACCCTCCCGAACGAACTTTGCGCCGAACTCGAACGGCGTCCCGCCGACAACTCGGTAAAATGCGCGGTCGTCTTCGACGGCTACGAACAGCTAAGCGCGCTTAACAAGCTCCGCCTGCGTCGGCTCTGCCAATCGAAGAATTTCGGGCTTCTGGTCACGACACACAAACGGCAATGGTTCGTCGGACCGGTTCTCTATCGAACGGCGACGTCGGATGAAACGCTCGAAAAGATCATCTCTTATCTGCTCGACGATTCCCGGCGTTATCCGGGCGAGTCGATTCTGCGCGAACTTCGCCTCCGCCATAAGAACAACGTCCGCGCCATTCTCGACGGTCTCTACGACTGGTGGAACGCCGCGCGCCGCGGGACCGTTTAAGAATCTCTCTACACCTCTATCTGAACCGGCGGGCGTTCAAACTCCTCGGCGTGGAAATAGTCCAGTCTCTCGACGCCGCTCAGCCGGGCGACGAGCCCTTCGGGAAACGCCTCGCGCCGACTGTTCACATATTCCACCGTGTCGTTGTAATACTGCCGCGCCAGCGCGATCCGGTCTTCGGTTTGAGTAAGGTTCCTCTGCAGGTTCAAAAAGAGCTCGCTGCTTTTCAGGTCAGGATACTTTTCCATAACCGCCAGAACTTTGCCGGCGACGGGAGTAATCCCACCCCCTTGACGGACATCGTCGACGGAGCTGATGCCAAGCTGGCCGCGGAGAACCGCCAATTCCGCCTGCGTTTGGGCTTCGTAGTCCCGAAACCCCTTCACGGTCTCCAGAAGCGAACCGATCAGCGAGTGCCGGCGCTTTAACTCGACATCCACATTCGACTTGGCCTGTTTGGAACGGTTTTTCAGGTTCACCATCGAAAGATGAACAATCCAAACCCAGCCGAGCAAAACAATCAGCAATCCAGCCAGCGCTCCCCAGACCGCCTTCTGCTTATCCGAAAAGAGTGCGCCGAAAAAGATCGCCGAAAGGGCAATGCAAAAGAGACGGCAGACTATCGACGCGGCTCTCTGGCCGGACACATGTTTTTTTTCAGGTTTCGTCGAAATCAGGTAATCCCGAAAACGCTCGTCCCACGCCAATTCGGCGGCAGCGGCGTCATCGCGAACACGGGCACGTCCGTTAACGAAGATCTCCTGATGAACGGGAATGGCCGTTTCGCTAAACCTGCGGTTGCCGGTCGAGTCGCTGATCGGCAACTGGGGACCTTTCGCATAGTAGAGAGAATCGCCTGGAGTGCAGCTGCGGTAATAGGTCGTTATCGGCTCAACCCGCGCCTTAACGGGATCGATGCGTACAACCCCGCTGTCATCCTGCAAGTAGAAAGGAAGAACTGAGGTTCCCCCGCCAACCGTCGTCCAGCCCGAGGTCTCCTGATCCTCGTACTCCTGATGGATGACCTTTGCCCGCTCTTCGGAAACTTTCACCTTTTCGACCCGGCGCCACTCCTCTTCCACTTTCCAGTCGTACCAGACGACCTCCTTTCCGGAAAGGGGCGCTCGGAGCGGAGATGCCGTTTCGGCGGTCCCCGCAACTTCAACATCACCGATAAAGACGCCGACCGCTTTCGACGTCGGCGTATCTTCAAAACGGCGGCGGCGCCTCTCCGCTTTCAGGAACCCCCAAAAACCGAGAAGGAAAAGAATTGCGGCAACGACGATAAAAAACGGATGCATGTCAGAAAGCCGGGCCTTATCGGGAGAAATTACTCAGCGGTATCGTTCAGGATTTCAATGATCTCCTTCCCGCCGATATTGGCGCGGTCGCCGAACTTCACGCCGCGCGCATCGACCGCCGCAGCGACCGACTTGATCACCTCGTCGGTGATCCCGTATTCCTTGCGGGACGGGGTGATCCCGGCCTCGGCGAAGAAGTCGACCGTCTTTTGAATCGCTTCGTCGATGACCTTGTCTTTATCGGATCCGGTGATCCCCCAGACGCGTTCGGCGTATTGCAGGAGCTTCTCTTCCTTCTGCCGGCGCTGATGACGGTACGCGGCGGGAAGAACCAACGCCAGCGTTTTGGCGTGGTCGGTATTGGTGCGCGCGGTCAGTTCGTGCCCGATCATATGGATCATCCAGCACTGCGCCGTTCCCACGTTGATCCAGCCGTTTTCGGCCAGCGTCGCCAGCCAGCAGAGATTGGCGCGCGCGTCGTAACTCTGCGGGTCTTTTTTGATCCAGCGCGCGGTTTCGATCAGAGCGAGCATCAGCGCCTCGGCCTGTCGATCCTGGGCGACGGCTCCCATCGGATGGGTGGCGTACTGTTCGATGATGTGGACGAAGATGTCGACGATCCCGTTCGAGATCTGCCGCGGGGGAAGAGAAAAGGTCGTCGTCGGATCGATGATCGAAAATCGGCAGAAAACCTTTTCCGACCAGAGACAGAGTTTCTGATCCTTTTCGCGGCGCGAGACGACCGCGTAGGCGTTCATCTCGGATCCCGTCGCCGGCAGAGTGATCACCGAGGCGATCGGAACGGCCTCTTTGATCGGTGCCCCTTTTTCGAGAATGTCCCACGGATCTTCCCCTTCGGGGTATTTGATCGCCGCGGCGATAAACTTGCTCCCGTCGAGGGTCGAACCGCCGCCGACCGAAAGAATGAAATCGATTTTCTCTTTTTTGGCCAGCTCGACAGCCTTCATACAGGTGGCGTATTCCGGGTTCGGCTCGATTCCGCCGAACTCGACGACCTGACGGCCGCCGAGCGCTTTTTTCACCTGGTCATAGACCCCGTTCTTAAAGATCGAGCCGCCGCCGTAGGTCAGAAGGATCTTCGCGTCGGCGGGGAGGAGTTCCCCGAGTTTGGCGATCTGACCGTTTCCGAAAACAATTTGAACCGGATTCCTGTATTGAAAATTATCCATCGACTTCTCCCTGTTACCATTCCCGCCGCGCGGAAAATTGAATTGAAACGGACCGCGGCGCACTTCCCGCGCCGCCCTCTGATTATAGGGGGAAAGAAAATTCCGGTCAACAGATGCGGGGTACTTTTCATAAGACGCTCCGCACCACTTTTAAAAAAACCGCGGTTTCGCTATATTTATAAATTAAGGTCGTTTTAATCGAAAACCGCGCCCGACGGCGTACTTTGGAAACGAGGTCAACCCATGTTTACTCCGAATCGAATCACGGCATCCCCGATCCGCGTTCCGCGTCTTCTCGCGGCGGGGGCGTTTCTCCTCTTCGCCCTTCTTCCGGCGGTCCTTCGGGCCGGCGAGATTTCCTTTTACGGGGAAACCGAAAAAAATCCGCTCGCCTACGAGCCGGGGGAGGAGATCGTCTTTAACGTTCAGCTCCTCGACGACGGAGTCCCCTGCGGCGGAAAGACGGTTCGCTGGCTCCGCACCGGCGACGACGGCAAGACCGAAGAGGGAGAGGCGGTTACCGACGCCGACCGTCCGCTTGCGATCCGCACGTCGATCGAGACCCCCGGCTTCGTCTGGCTCAAAGTCATCGCGCTCGACGAGGCGGGGAACAATATCCCCGGCGAAAACCACGAGTTTAACGGCGGCGCCGGCGTACTCCTCGATCGGCTCGGAAGCGCTCCCGAACCGGACGATTTCGACGCGTTCTGGGCGCGGCAGAAGGAACGTCTCGCCGAAGTCCCTCTTAAAGCGCACCTAACCGAAGTCGATTCGCCCGACAAAAACGTCAAATGCTACGATCTGCGGGTCGACTGCGTCGGCGCGCCCGTTTCCGGCTACTTCTGCCTCCCGGCCGAAGCGAAAGAAAAATCGCTCCCGGCGCTTTTGGTTCTTCAGGGATACGGCGTCGCCTCGGCGAGCAAAGAAGCCGCCGCCGGAAAGACGCACCTGGCGCTCTGCATCAACGCGCACGGTATCGAAAACGGCCGGGACGCGGAATTCTATAAGAACCTGTTCGACACGACGCTGAAAAGCTACGGTCTTCCCTCCGCGTCGAATACCGATCCGGAAACCTCGTATTGGAACGGGGTGGCGATGCGCGTCATGCGCGCGCTCGAGTTCCTAAAATCGCGCCCCGAATGGGACGGAAAGCATATCACTGTTACCGGAGGGAGCCAGGGGGGATTCCAGTCGATCCTCGCCGCCGCGCTCGACGGCGACGTGACCGCGTGCCATCTGAACGTCCCATGGTTCTGCGACGTTTCGGGAACCGCGCTCCAGGCGCGGAACCACTCGATCTTCCGCCCCGAATGGACCGAGGCGCTCGCATACTACGACGGGGTGAACCACGCCAAGCGGATCAAATGCCCCGTTACGATTTCCGCCGGGCTGGGCGACTACGTCTGCCCCCCCTCGGGCGTGATGACCCTCTACAACAACCTGAATGTTCCGGTCAAGCTGACGTTCATTCAGGGGAACACTCACGGCCACACGATGAAGAACGGCGGAAAATACTCGATCGAAAAGAATCAATAGTCCGCCGTGCCCGGCAGGGCGCGGTCGGCATCCGCCACGTGCCCCGTGAAGAAAGGGAGTCTCGATGTCTCAGGACGAAAACGAAATCATCTTCTCCTGCCCCATATTCAAACTCGAAAAGACCTGGCAGATCGGCCGCAGTGGGAAGAAGCATACCCGCTATGTGGTTCGGCACCCCGGCGGGGTCGGGATCCTCCCGATCCTCCCCGGCGGCGAAATCCTTCTGGTGAAACAGTTCCGCGTCGCGGTCGGCCGATACATCTACGAGATCCCCGCCGGGATGCGCGAGCCGGGAGAAGAGCCCCTCACGACCGCCCGGCGCGAACTAAAAGAGGAGACCGGGTACACCGCCGAAAAATGGACGCCCTATCCCTCCTTCTACGCCTCGCCCGGCTACCTCGACGAGAAGCTCTTCCTCTTCCTGGCCGAAGGCCTGATCCCGGGCGAAAGCGCTCTGGAAGACGGCGAGAACCTTTCGCTCATTACCGTTTCGCTCGAAAAAGCGCTCGAAATGATCGATTCGGGCGAAATCGAAGACGGAAAGACCGTCGGCGCGATTCTCCGCTACGCGATCGATACCCCATCCGGAAAAAAGTGATATAATCCAAGTGTCGAAGGCCCGTATTTTTATCCTCAGACGAACAGAAAGAGGACTCCGATGAATCGACCATCCCTGAAATCCCGTAAACTTCGCCTGGAATCGCTCGAAGAGCGGCGGCTTCTCTCGGTCAACTGGGTCGTCACAACGAACACCGACTACTCGGCGTGGGCTGAAGATGACTCGATTATCTGTCTGCGCGAAGCGCTCAGCCGCGCCGGGGACGACGATCTGATCACGTTCAGTCCGAACCTTCCGGGGACCACGTTTACGCTGAAATACGGCGAACTGCCGGTCAACTCGGCCGTCACCATCGACGGCGACAGTCTCCGCGCCGCCAGCGGAACCAACCGTCTTGTCATCAACGCCAACAGCAGGAGCCGGATCTTCAATGTTGCCGAAGGCGCTTCGCTCACCCTTCGTTCGGCGAACATGACAAACGGCTACTCGTCCGGCGACGGCGGCGCCATCTACAACAAGGGAACGCTCATACTCGAAAACTGCAACATTACCGCCTCACGGGCTAAGGAGGGCGGCGGGATATTCTCGTTCCATGCCGACGTTTCTATGAACGGCGGATCCGTCATCAATTGTTCCGTCTCCGAATTTGGCGGGGGTCTGTACATCTATTGGGGGTCCCTCACCCTGGACGGTGTTTCGGTCAGCAACTGTTCGTCAGATATGTCGGGAGCCGGAATCGACGTCAGCGACGCCGAAACCTATATTACCCGTTCGACCATTTCGAATAACCGAATCACCAATTCCTACTATTTCGCCGCGGGGATCTACGCTCACGGGGGGTACATGTCGATCTCCGACAGTAAAATCGTCGGAAACGTCAGTTACAACTACGGCGGCGGTATCTACATTCACGATATGGAAGCGGTCATTACCAACTCGCTCATCGCCGGCAACAAGTCGACCTACACGGGGGCGGGAATCGAGAACTTCGGACAGCTGACCCTGCGTCAATGCACGATCACCGGAAACCACACGACCGGGGACTATTCCGGCGGCGCCGGAATCTTCAACTACTACGGCTCGGGAATGTACGTCGACGCTTACAACTGCATTATCGCCGGAAACACCAGCGCCTCGGGGAAGGTAACCTGCGATTACGAAGGAAACGGTTACGGATACGCCTACAACATCCTGACGGGGAACATTGACGACTGGAATTATACCGAACTCTTCTTCGAATACGATCCGGCTCTCCCGCTCTTTACCAATCCCGATGAAGGAATCTACACGCTCGCCGAAGGGTCTCAGGCAATCGACCTGGGCGAAGACGCCTACGTATTCTACGATGACGGTTCCGACATTGAATACGACCTTGCGGGGAAAGACCGTTTCTACGGCCTTAGCGTCGACCTGGGCGCGTATGAATATTCCCCCTTAACCCCTCTGGACGCGCCGACCGGGGTTACCGTCACCGCCGCCGGGGCGAATCGCATGCGCGTCACATGGAACGAGGCCGCTGATAACAGCGGGTACAAAGTAGCGTGGTCCGACGACCAGATCACCTGGAACGAGGCCTTCTGCGCAGAAAACACCATCCGCGTCACCGGACTTGCGTACGGCGAGACGTACTACTTCAAAGTGATGGCGTTGGGGGACGGCGTCACGTATGCAAATTCCGACTACTCGGCCTCCGTCGCCGGTCTGGTCTGCCCCGTCGATATCGACGGGGACGGGTTCATCGGACCGGGCGACAACTCGATCCTTTCGGCGGCCTGGTTTACCCTCGAGGGAAGCGGCAACTGGGACGAGCGGTGTGATATCGACGGCGACGGATTTATCGGGCCGGGCGACCGTTCCTTCCTTTCGGTCAACTGGTTCAAGACGACAGACCAGGGAACGATCGTCTATCCCCCCGCGCTGGCCGCGGCAGTCAGTTCCGAAAACATTTTTGCCTCCCTCGACGACGAACTCGAAGAGATTTTAGAGGGAATGTTCTGAAACCGCCCGAGGGGTCTTTCGGCACCGTACGTCAAAGGAGGCTTTCGCCGCGAGGCGAAAGCCTCCTTCTTTTTTATCCCTCGCCGAAACCGTTTCAGACCTCGGGCAGAGCGAACTCTTTCCGCTGCTCGCGGTGCATGAACGAAGCGGCCTGATCGTCGCCGACGATTCTCTCCTGAACCGGATCCCACTGAATGACCCGCCCCAGACGCGCGGCAATCCCGCTCAGGTGGCACATATTCGCTGTCAGCACATGGCTGTCGACGTCCGAAATCGGCTTGCCGCCGCTTTGAATGCAGCGGATAAAATTGTATTTGTGTTCATAGAACGCGCGGTCCTGACTGGTGCGGGTCTCCGACTCGGGACTGAACGGAACGCCGTTGTTCAGCGCGATATAATCTTCTTCCTTGAACTGCTCCGCGATACCGTCTTCAATCAGTTTGCCGACGACGCGGCCGCGGCTGACGTGAATCCGGCCTTTGGTTCCTTCGAAGAGAATGCCGTTCCCGTCTTTCGAGCTGTCGCAGACGTTGAACACCAGACCGTCGGCGAATTTATGATAGACGTTGAACCGTATCGCCGTGTTGAACTGATCGTCGACCGTCGGATAACCGTCTTTAAACGGAACGGGGTGTTCGGCGTCCCGCCCGTCGATTTCGACCGGGCCGTCGCCGGCGTTCTGCCGGCCGAGCGCCCAAAGGGCGATATCGATATGGTGCGCGCCCCAGTCGGTAAACTTCCCGCCGCTGTACTCGTACCACCAGCGGAACTGATAGTGGCACCGGCTGAACGCCGGGAATTCCGCCTGCGCCGGTTCCCACGGGGTGTTCGAATTCCCGTCGGAGGCGATGTAATCGACATAGGGGGTCTGACCGAGCCACATGTTCCAGTCGAGCGACGCGGGAATCTCCGCTTTCGGAATCGCCGGTGAGGAAGGGCTGCCGCCGATATCGACGGTCACCTTCTTCACCTCCCCCAAATAGCCGCCGCGTATGATGAGCGCGGCGAGCATGAACTCGTCACGGAAACAGCGCTGCATCGTTCCGACCTGGAAGACGCGGTTGTATTTATGCACCGCTTCGCGGATCAGCCGGTTCTCTTCGAGGGTCAGGGTCAGCGGTTTTTCGCAGAAGACGTGTTTACCCGCCTGCATCGCCTCGATGGCGATCTTGGTATGCCAGTGATCCGGCGTGGCGACCAGAACCGCGTCGATATCGTCCCGATCGAGAACGCGGCGGTAGTCGGAATAGGTATCGGGAGCGATCACTTTATCCCCCTCCTTCCGGCCGTACCCGCATTCCAGCGTGTTCGCCAGCCCGAACTTCAAATCGACGTCGCACAGGGCGACAAGATCAACGAGTTTGTCGAAGTACGACATATCGAGCCGACCCTGTCCGCCGCATCCGATCGCCGCCATACGAAGGCGCCCGGTATCACTTTCGGCCCGCGCTTTCGGCAGCGCGAAATAGGGAGTAACCGCCGCGGCGGCCGCGGCTTTGAGAAAATTTCGACGTGTGGTCATTGTTCCGATACCCTTTCTCGATATATCGTAGCTCTGAAGAACAACTCTGCACGGACAAGTTGCAGCTCTTCTTCCGTTTTTCATCTTTCCCCATTTTAGCGATTATGCTAAAAAGAAGCAAGCAAGCGGAGGAAAAGGCACTGCGCAAGAAAGCCGCGGCGGGACCGCCCCCCCTGGACGATTCCCCGAATCACGCTAGAATGACGGCATATTGACGCGGGGTGGAGCAGTTGGTAGCTCGCGAGGCTCATAACCTTGAGGTCAAGGGTTCAAGTCCCTTCCCCGCCACTAGCGCGCAAACCCCTTAAAGACAGGTGTTTGCGCGTTTTTTGTTGTTTCAAAAAGAGGTCAGCGGTTCGATGATTATCCGCGAAAATGCCCCCCATTTTTCGAAAAATGCCCCCGATTTGTCCCCGTTGGGAGGGTGAAATGGCCGTCAAAAAGTTTCCGAACCTGACCGCTTCCCACAATAAGACCGCCGCCGTCGAACCCGAAGAACTCCGGCGGCGCAGACGGATTCTCCGAAAGCTGAACGCGGCGTATCCGCAGGTCGGCTGCACCCTGGATCATTTCAATCCGTTCCAGCTTCTGATCGCGACGATCCTTTCGGCGCAGTGTACCGACAAGCGGGTCAACGAAGTGACCCCGGGTCTTTTCAGGCGGTTCAAGACCCCCGACGACTTTCTGCGGGCGGGAATCCCGGAAATCGAAGACGCGATCCGGTCGACCGGCTTCTATCACAACAAGGCGAAAAACATCTACGCGCTCTGTAAAAGGCTGAAAGAGGATTTTCACAGCGAAGTCCCCCATACGATCGACGAACTGGTCAATCTGCCCGGCGTCGGCCGAAAGACCGCCAACGTCGTCCTGGGCAACGCGTTCGGGATCGTCGAGGGGATCGTCGTCGACACCCACGTCGGGCGGCTGAGTCGTAAACTCGGACTCACCGACGCGACCGATCCCGGAAAAGTCGAACGCGACCTCGTCTCGTTCGTGCCGAAAAAGGAATGGGTCGATTTCAGCCACCGCCTCATCACCCACGGAAGGCAGGTCTGCCGCGCCCGCCGCCCCCTGTGCGAAAAGTGCCCCCTGGCCGAAGAGTGCCCGAGCGCGGGGAAATAAAACCGCTTTTCCGAAACGGCTCTACGGCTTTTCCAAAACCTGCCCGTCTTGTCGGAGGCGCCTTTCAAGAGACTCGTACGACAGATCGGCGGGATCGACTCCCGCGTCGATCGAAAGAACCGCCGCCGCCGCGGCCGACTGGCCGAGGATCATAAAGACCGGTTCCATGCGAATGGAGCCGTAGGCGATATGGCTGCAGCTGACGCAGACCGGTACAAGAAGATTTGAACATTCCTCTTTTTTCGGCAGAAGCGCGCGATAGCCGATCGGATACGCCCCGCCGGTCGGCACCTGGACGTCCCCCTCGTTCCGAACCACCGCGCGCCCGTCTTCGTCGATCGCGACGTACCGCTGAATATTATGGGAGTCCATTCCGTACGACCCCATACCGACCGGATCGGGAACGGGGATTCGCCGGCGGAGATGGTTTTCCGTTTCGACGAAATCCGAAACCATCCGCCGCCCTTCCCGAACATAGAGCTGTCCGGGCCAGTTCCCGGAATCGGCGAACTCGTCTTTGGCGAGCCCCCACTCCGAAAATTCACGGCGCAGTTCTTCCGGCACGCGCGGGTGATTCGCCATCGTCCAGTAGAATCCTTTCTGCCATCGGACGTGGCGGGCGATAATCTCTTCGCGCCGTTCGTAGCTCGCTTCGGGATACTCGTAGTTCGCGCCGATATCGTCGGTCGAAACCGACCCATTGTTGTTCGTATCGGTCTTGCGGTTCGGAACCCTGCCGGGGTCGTGATAATGAATCTGCCCCGCCTGAATATCGCGGAAAAGAAGCTCGTAGTCCGCCTCGTCGTAGTCGGCGGGCTTTTCAAAAGGAACGCGGTTTTCCGGAACGCGCGTCATACAGAGGCGGAAGCAGTACGCCTGCACCCCCCCGTCGGCATCGCCGTCGCGTCCTCCCGCGTCGGGGTTCACGCCGGGCAGAATTCCGCTGTCCGGGTTCCCCGGCTCAACGTACGGATCGACCGGACCGGCGAACTGATGATAAACCGCGTTGGCGGTCTGAATCCCGTTGAGCGTCTCGCCGTATCGGGCGTTGCTCTCGCGGCCGACGGTGTACGAAACTCCGGCGGCGGCGAACAGATCGCCTTCATACGTCGCGTCCAAAAAGACCCTCCCCGTAAAGACGCGCCCCGAAAGGGTCTCAATCGACTTAATCGCCGCCCCATCTTTGACCACCCCTTTTTCGCGGTCGAGCCGCTCGCCGCGATAGACGGGAATACCGTATTCGGCGACGAATCCGTCCATCACCTTTTCGGCGGCGGAAGGCTCGAACTTCCACATCGTTTGGGTCTGATTGTCCATTCCCGAAAACTCGGCGGGCTTCGGTTCCCACTTCCACGCCTCGTCGTCCTGATAATAGAGCCAGATGCGATGATAAAATTCGCGGGCGATCCCGCCGATCACCCGTTTATCCCCCGAATCGGTCCGTCCGAGCCCCGAAACGGTCAATCCGCCGAGATGCCGATCGGGCATAACGATCACCGCTGTCTTCCCCATCCGTCTGACCTGAACCGCCGCCGAGACCGCCGCCGACGCGCCCCCGTAAATCACGACGTCGGCGTCAACCGTCTCGGCACAAAGCGCGGGAACCGACGCGCAAAACGCCAGGAAAAGAGCGATCAGTTTTTTCATCGGAAAACCTTTCTTCGATAAAAAGGGGGAATAACCGCGGCTTCGTCGTCAGGCCCGCGATCGAAGCTCTTCCAGCAGGGCGGGAATCCACGAGGCATTATCGGCCGACGTGTACGTCATACGTCCGCCCATGCGGCTGAACGTCTTGCAGAAACGCAGATAATAGGCGGGATTGTCGGCCGGAGGTTCCCCCGCGCCGTTCCAGTCCCAGCGGGAAGGCGCCAGATCAAGAACGTGTATATCAAAGTCGCCGATCGTCTCGTTTCGCTGCGCGGCCGCGTTCCGCGCCATCGAAAGCGCCTTTTCAAAGATCATCGGCGACATCACCGCCGAACCGACCGAAAGGTAGATTCCCCCTTTCAGGTTCGCCACCGAACGGACGAAAGCCAGAAAATCGCGTTCGGCGCACCGACCGATCGCCGCCGGATAATTGACCGGATGGGTGTAGATAATATCGTGCCCGATCATCGGATGACAGGTCTGCGTCACGCCCGCGCGGCGGAGCCGCCAGACCAGGGAATAATCCCGGTACGGATGGGGAATGTCGTAGACGATTCCCTCTTTCGGCAGATTCCCGCGGGCGGCCATCGTCATCAAATCGAGCGCGGCGGCGCCTCGTTCGAGCGCGGCGGGATCGTCCGAGCGCGCCGACTCTTCCGCCGCGGCGCGGAGTCTGTCGAAGGAAGGAACGGTAATCTTCCCGCGGTCAATCGTCGCGGCGATCGATTCGGCGTACCCCAGTCCTTCCATCGCGCCGACCAGGAAGGAGAGGTTCATATAGCGGCCCGTCTCTTCCCAGATCCCGAACTGTCCTTCCATAACATAGCGATGAACGTCTTCCCCCGACTCGGCCTGAAGAGCGAACTCCCAGTCGTGAATGATCCCCGCACCGTTGGTCGCGAAATGGGTGATCCATCCCTCATCGGCCAGGGCGGCCATCGTCGGACCGAGTCCGTTTTTGATCGAGTGAGCGCCGTAGGTCAGAATCCGAGCCGCGCCGAGTTTCCGGGCGCGTCGGATCGCTTCGGCCGCCCTTTCGACCGACTCGCGCGCCTCGTCCGAAAGTTCGATCGGTCCCTTCTCAATTTTTTCGGCGAGTTTCAGCACCTTGAGTTTGTTAACCCGCTCGGCCAGCGGTTTGGGTCTGATCTCGTTCCGGTTAAAGAGGTTCATCGCCGTTTCTTTCCGTCTCAAATTACCGGGAGGCTCGCTTCCGAACGCCGCCGGCGCCGCCCGCCGAACCTAGCGGTCCAGCGACTTGGCCAGTGCCTCGTAAATGTCCAGGTACCCCTGAAAGTCGTCTTCGAGGTACTCCTTCACCCGGGGAAGGATCGCGCCGGCCTGAGCGCAGTCGTTTTTCGCCTCGCCGGCGCGTCCTAAAATGTTAAGCGTCTTGGCGCGGTTCACATAGACCGAAAAGAGCTTCAAAAGCCCTTCGGCGCGCAGCACGTTCACGTGTCCGCACCCGCAGTCGCACCCGTCGTGATGGTCATGCTCCTTCTCATCGGCGTCTCCGGCAAAGAAGTCGGCCGACAGGCCCGAGGCGGTTTCCGCCGCCGTATTGAAATCGGAGAGCGCCTCGTCGTACCGCTGCTGCGCATAGCGCGATTTTCCCCGTTCGTCAAAGAGCATCATCAGCGCCAGGAGCGCTTCCGGATCGTCGGTGTCGCGGATCCCGTCGAAAATTTCGGCGGTTTCGGTCAAGAGTTCTTCCGCTTCGCTCCACCGATCCAGGTAGTTGAGAAGCCGCCCGTCCATCACCGAAACGTTCAACAGTTCCGGACAGACGTCGGCGCGTCCGGCAGCAACTCCGTCGCGCAGACGCGCGACCGCCTCTTCCACATAGGAGAGAATCTCCTCGGGCGTCTTCCGCCCGGAACATTCGAGCGTTTGGGCGTAAACCGCCAGCGCTTCGGCCAGGTCGACGCTCTGTTCGGCGTCCCCCCGTTCGATCATCTTCCGATAGAGCGCGATCACTTCTTCCAGCCGCTGCAGACTCTTTTCGTCTTCTCCCATTTCGCGGTAGATCGCGGCTTCCTGCATATACGTCTTGGCGAGATAGTAATACGCCTCATCCTCTTTCGACGTGCCGAAGAGCGAGGCGAACTCGCTTTTCACCCGTTCGAACGCGGCGATCGCGTCGGAATATTTTCCCTGCTCGAACCGGATCGTGGCGATATTCAGACGGATCCCCGCCAGGTCGAGCCGCGCGTCGAGATTTCCGACTTCGGAGAGTTTCTCCAAAAGCGCCTCGGCGGCGTCGTATTCGGCCAGCGCGTCGGACCAGACTCCCTGGTCGTTGAGCGTAACACCGTAGGTCAGGTGCGCCTGAGCGAGAATCATGATCATATCGTCGGACGGAAACGGAACCGATTCAAGGAGCTTAATCGTCTTTCCGAGCCATTTCCCCGTGGTTTCGAAATCGTCGTCTTCCTGAGCCTCGAGCGCCAGGGCCAGGTAATCGTGGGCGAGCGAAACGGGGTCGATCTCGCCGCCCGCCTCGCGCGTCTTTTCTGCGGCGGTGATCCGTTCGACCAGCTCGCGGCGCGCTTTCGCCTCGTCTTCGAAGGCTCGTTTCAGATCCAGTTCAATATCGGCGCGAGAATCGTCATGTTCTTCCATTGTTCCTCCTCCGGAAGGACCGATCGGCCCCTTTCGATTCTGTCAATGTTCGGAAATACTTCCTTATCGAAAAAACAAACACTACAGCGGGTCTTCTTCCCGAAGACCGTCCAGCGCTTTAATGAGCGCCTGCGTTCCGAGCCGTGCGCCCCCCTGCGCGGCGAGCCGTTCGTAGAGACGGCGGACCAAATCGAGCGCGGGAAGTCTCAAATTCATCCGCGCCGCCTCGTCGAGCGCGATCTTCATATCCTTAATAAAATGTTCCACGAAGAAACCGGGCGCAAAATCGCCGCGCAGAATCCGAGGTCCCAGATTCGAAAGGGACCAGCTCCCCGCCGCCCCGGCGGCGACCGAGTTCATCACCTTTTCCGTATCGAGTCCCGCGCGCCGCGCGTAGAGGAGCGCCTCGCACATCCCCGCCATATTCCCGGCAATCAAAATCTGGTTCACCATTTTGGTATGCTGACCCGATCCCGCTTCCCCCTGATAGACGATCTTCGAGCCCAGAACTTCGAAGAGAGGGAACACGCGCCGAAAGGCCGTCTCGTCTCCGCCGACCATAATCGAGAGAGTTCCCTCCCGGGCGCCGATATCGCCGCCCGAAACGGGGGCGTCCAGCGCGTCGGCCCCCTGAGCCTGCGCCGCGCCGAAGATCTCCGCCGCCAGCGCCGGGGAACTCGTCGTCATATCGACCACGATCGGCGGCTCCGAGCGATCGGAGCTTTCGCGGAATCCGGTCAGAACGCCCTCTCCGCCCAAAACCACATCGCGCACGTCGGCGGGATATCCGACCATCAGAAAGACGATATCCGACGCCGCGGCAACCCGCGCGGGGGACTCCGCCCAGACCGCGCCCAGGTCGAAAAGCGGCGCCGCTTTCTCTTTGGTCCGCGTAAAGACCGTCAGCGGATACCCCGCCTTTAAGAGGTTCGCCGACATACTCCGGCCCATCACGCCGGTACCGATCCATCCGATTCGCAGTTTCATCGATCGCTCCCAACAAGGCGGATTAACCGCCCGCCGCGGCTCGCCCGAAACGATCCTCGGGCACCTTCAGTATACCGAGATTCCTGAACAACTTCAACTGAGCCGTTACGCCGCCCGGCGGGGGGAACCCTCCCCCAGTCAGAACTGGGGGAGGGTTCCCCCCGCCCACGCAAGGCTGAGATTTCACCTCACCCAACCCCCCAGTCTACAACTGGGGGTAGCAAACCGCGCCGCAGCGAATTTCACCACACGCCCCACCCATCCCGTATCCGTATCGGGTATAATGGATACGTCAGACCGAACCGAACCCCTCCCCTTCAGAGAAACGCCATGGAAACAACCCGCGTCTTTTACGACGATATCTACATCTACCAGGAGTTCTCCCAGCCGATCGAAGGCCAGGCCAAACCGGTCACTTTTAAAATCGCCGTCGGCCCGAAACCGGAATACGCGTCTCTGGCGGCGGTGATCGAAGAGACCTACGCCAATGCGTACGGCAAACCGTCGGCAGAAGGCGCCTCGGAAACGGACGACCCGTCGGCGGCGCTCCGCCCAAGCCCGGAACTTCCCGCCGAATACTACGCCGAGCATATTCTCTACATCTCCCGTCTGGGAACGGTCTGGCACATCGAGTACCATTTCCATCCCGAACCGGAAGTCTGGATTCTCCCGGAACCGGAAAAAGCCGAGCGGCGCGAAAAGGGATTCTTTACCCGGGCGATCCTCTACGACCAGGTCTATCGCGTTGGCGGCCGGGAATACATCGTGACCTCGCTTCGCGGCAACTACGCCGACTTCCCCGGTTATTCCCCCTTCCTTCTCGAAAAGGCGCAAGAAAGAATGCGCCGTCTCGGCAGAGAGCAGCTCCTCGCTTCCGGCGCGCGTTTCGAAAACGCGGACCGCGGCCGGGGAATCCGTTTCAACGCCGACGAGTGGTTTCTTAAGCAGTTCGTCCCGCGCCTTTTGCTCGGCATCTTTGAGAAGAATTAAATACGACACCCCTTACCGAAAGTTCAGAACCGATGAAAAAACAGACTCCGTTCGCCGATTTCTTCCGAATCGCGGCAATCGTCATTTCCGCCGCGATCCTTTCGAATATCGGACCGCTTCCGCGTCCGGCATTCTCTCAAGAAGGGAAACAGGTCGCGCTTTCCGCCGATTTTTCGAAAACGGTCGGAAAGATCAAGCCGGTCAACGGAACCAACCTCGGTCCCCGTCTGATCACCAGTAAATACAACGCTCACCGAGAGCTCTTTAAAAACGCGCGGTTCGGTCTGGTCCGGCTCCACGACGCGCCCTGGGACAACCCCACTCTCCGACTGGTCGATATGCACATGATCTTCGGGAATATGAACGACGATCCCGCCGACCCGGCGAACTACTATTTCGACGCGACCGACGACTACGTCAAGTCGATTCTCGACGCCGGCGCGCCGATTATGTACCGTTTGGGGGTCAGTATCGAACACACGGCACCGCGTACCTATTTCGCGAAAGAGCCGAAAGATATCGAAAAGGCGGCGGAAATCTTCGCCGGGATCGTCCGCCACTACAACCGCGGCTGGGGAAACGGATTCAACTACGGCATCAAGTACTGGGAAATCTGGAACGAACCGAACATCATTCCCATGATGTGGGACAACGCCGATTTCACGGCCTACTGCCGCTTCTACGTCTGTGTGGCGAAACGGCTGAAACGGGAATTCCCCGAAATCAAGGTCGGAGGGCCCGCTTTGGCCGGAAGCAGCGAAGAGACGCTCGCCCGATTCGTCGATTACTGCCGAAAGGAAGACGCGCCGCTCGATTTTTGCAGCTGGCACACCTACTCGTCTTCGCTCGCCGACCTGCTCGACCCGCCCGACGCGATACGGCGTCTTCTCGACGAGCGCGGATATACAGAAACCGAACTGCATCTCGACGAATGGCACTACATCAATCTCCCCTGGAGCGTCGTCCAGGGAACCGACGGAGACCGCCGGATGCACCGGGAGATGGCCGACGGCGACGGCGGCATTAACGGGATCGACGCGGCGGCGTTCATCGCCTGCGTTCTGGCGCTCTGGCAGGAGACGCCGATCGACAGCGCCAATTACTACGCCACTTCGCTGATGGAAGAGGAATGGGGACTGATCGACAACTTCGGGTATCCGTATAAGACGTATTACGTGTTTCAGGGATTCGGCGAAATGCTCGCTTCCGCGCCGAACCGCGTTCGGTGCGAAAGCGCCTTGCGGAATTTCGTCATATTGGGCGGCGCGTCGGACGCGGGAGCCGTGCGGCTGATGGTCGCTTCGTTCAAGGAAACCGCCGACTCGCTCAAAGTCCGCGTATCCGGAGTTCCCGAGTCGGGAACCGTCCGCATCCGCTCGATCGAGCCGGGGGACCGTGTCGAACCGGCCGAATCGACGCTCGACTACGCCGACGGCATACTCGACCTCGGGCCGATCTCCGGCTCGATGGTAAAATTCATCGAATTCCCGTGAGAGAAAATATCCGTTCGGATTCCGCGTCCGTTTCGGGTCGATTCATTGACAGATCCCCGTTTTGCGCCATAATGCCCTTTTGGTTTCCCCGAAGCGAATGAGGATTAGGAAGTGACAGAATCCCGGGATCCGTTGAATCCGGCCGTCTCGAGCGCCGGAGCCTTCTTTACGAGTATCGCCGTCTGGGGCGTCGGGGTCGGTTGTTTCGCCGCCGCGCTGAACAACTACCTTTCCGACATTCACGGTATCACCATCTTTCAGCGGGGAGTGGTCGAGTTCTTTCGGGAACTCCCCGGATTCGCCCTCGTCTTTATCCTGGCGCTGATGCATCGGCTGAGCGACTGGCGCGTACTCCGCCTGGGAACCGCGATTTCCCTTCTGGCGGCGCTTCTCCTCCTGGCGCCCACCAACAAGGCGGGGCTGACCGCGCTGGTCATGCTCTTCAGCACGGGGGAGCATCTGGTCATGCCGGCGCGTCAGTCACTGGCGATGCAGGTCGCCCGACCCGGCCGCGAGGGGTCGTCGCTCGGACTGATGACCTGCGTGATGAGCGGCGGAACGATCCTGGGAAGTCTTCTGGTTGCGGTCGTCTTCTGGATCGGCACGCGGCTGTTCGGAATCGACGACGCGAAAGTCCTTTTCCGCGTCGTCTGGATTCTGATCGCACTTTTGCTTTCGGGAAGCGTTCTGTCGACCTACACCAAAAAAGCGCCGAACCGCGTCACCAAACGGCCCCGGCTTTACTTCAGTCGGAAATTTAACAAGTTCTATATTCTGGAGCTCTTCTACGGCGCGCGTAAACAGATTTTCCTGACCTTCGCGCCGTACGTACTGATCAAGATCTACCACCTCACCACGCCGCAGGTGGCGGTCCTGATGGGAGCGAGCGCGCTGATCAATATGCTCGGCGCGCCGACGGTCGGGCGGATCACCGACCGATTCGGATACCGCGCGGTCATGATCTGGGACACGCTGATCCTCTTCTGGGTCGCTCTGGCCTACGGATACGCCGGGAGTCTCTTTCCGATGCGTATCGCCGTTTGGGTCGTCTGCGGCAACTACCTTCTGGACGGTCTGATCAGCACCGCCTCCCTGGCGACGAACATCTACGTCCGCCGGATCGCGGCCGACCCGAACGAACTGACAAGCACCCTTTCGACCGGCATCTCGATCAACCACCTCATCTCGATCCTGATCGCCCTGGTCGGCGGCTGGATTTGGGCGGCGCTGGGCGTCAGCTGGCTCTTCACCTTCTCGGCGCTGATGGCGCTGGCCAACTCGGCGTTCGCCTGGTCCCTCCCCCGGCACGAAGAGACCGCCGCGTAAAACGAAAAGTTTTGAGATAAGTTTAAAAAAGGGGTTCGAGTCGAAATCGACCCGAACCCCGTCAATGCGCGCCGCGGAATCGCGCGGCGGAGCGAGGCATTAATCTTTGATTACAGCCGTTCGATCACCGTGCGGAGCTGTTCGTAGCGATACGGCTTGTCAAGGAAAGCGTCGGCCTTAATCCAGGCGCGTTCGTCTTCGCTGTCGACCGAGAACTTCACGCCGTGGCGGCTGTTCACGTCGGTGGCGATAATGACTTTGGTTTCCGGGGCGTCCTTTTTGATGTGGAACGCGAGCGAGAAACCGCTGTCGGCCTTTTCCATCACCAGATCGGTGATCACAATGTCGTACTTGTCGGCGGCGAGCGCTTTCTCAGCCTCGGCGCGGTTCTCAACCACGGTGACGGCGCTGCCGTCGGCTTTCAGAGCTTCGCTGATCTCACCCGTGTAAACAGGATCGCCGTCCACCAGAAGAATCTTGCAGTTTTTCATTATGATGAACCTTTATATCTCTTTCGTTTGAATTGGAATGATCGGGGTAAAACATCGCGGACGGCCGGTTCGGAAGAGCGAGGTTTTCCGAACCGGCGCGCAAAAACCTATCAGGTGAGCGGGGTCCGCTCATGATAGTGGGTGTGAAGCAGATGATGCGCTTTCTCGCTGTTCGGTTTTCCGAGATACTCATCATAGAGACGCTGAAGCTCTTTGTTCTCGTGGCAGAGACGGAGCGATTCGGTCGCGTCCAGATCGTAGAGCTTCTTCATACGGGCGGTTACGCGCTCGACCGTCGCGCCGTAAGGCTGACCGCCGCCGTTGATGCACCCGCCCGGGCAGGTCATCACTTCGATGAACTGGATATCTTTCAGTTCGCCCTTCTTGATCATTTCGATGATACGGCGGGCGTTGCCGAGCGAGTTGACGACGGCGACGCCGACTTTCAGACCGTTGATATCGAGATGCGCTTCTTTCCCCCACCCTTCCAGGCCGCGGAGAGCCTCCAGCTTGAGCTCTTTGAGATTCTCGCCGGTGATCAGGTAGTAAGCGGTACGAACCGCCGCTTCCATCACGCCGCCGCTGGCGCCGAAGAGTTTCCCGGCGGTACTCCGTTCGCCGAACGGCGAATCGGCCGCTTCCGGTTCGAGTTTGCCGAGGTCGATGCCGAACATCTTGAACAGCTGGGCGGCCTCGCGGGTCGTCAGAACCGCGTCGATATCCTGGTAGCCGTCGCGGCCGAGTTCCGGACGCGACGCTTCGAACTTCTTGGCGGTACACGGCATAATCGAAACGCTGAAGATCTTCTTCGGCTCGATCCCGGCCTTTTCTGCGTAGCACGACTTAATGACCGCGCCGAGCATCCCCTGCGGGGACTTGCAGCTCGAAAGGTGCGGAAGCATTTCGGGATAGAACGTTTCGATGAACTTGATCCACCCGGGCGAGCAGCTGGTGAACATCGGCAGAACGCCGCCATTTGTCACGCGGCCGACCAGTTCGGTCGCCTCTTCCATAATGGTGAGGTCGGCGCTGAACGAGGTGTCGAAGACGGCATCGAAACCGACTTTGCGGAGCGCGGCGTGGAGTTTACCCATCACGTCGGTACCGAGCGGAAGACCGAATTCTTCGCCGAGCGAAACCGAAACCGCCGGCGCGTGCTGAACGACGACGTGCAGGTTCGGGTCTTTCAGGGCGGCGACGACTTTACCGATATCGTTCTTGCCGGTAAGCGCGCCCGTCGGGCAGGCGGCGACGCACTGGCCGCAGGCAATACAGCTGGCGACGTTCATCCCCTCGTTGAACGCGTTGCCGATGAACGCTTTCGAACCCCGGCGGATGTAGTCGAGGCACGAGACCGTCTGGATATTTTCGCAGACGCGCACGCAGCGGCCGCAGAGGATGCACTTGCTCGAGTCGCGGACGATCGCCGGGCTCGACTCGTCGATCGGGCGGTTGTCCTTCTGCCCCGTGTAGCGGTGGCTCCGAACGCCCAGCTCGACCGAAAGGTGCTGCAGTTTGCAGCTGCCGTTCCGTTCGCAGTAGAAGCAGTCGGTCGGGTGGTTCGCCAGGAGGAGTTCAAGGATGGTGCGGCGCGCTTCGATCACGCGCTGCGAGTGGGTCTTGACTTTCATGCCGTCGGCGATCGGAAACGCGCAGGCGGGCACCAGCGCGCGCTGACCTTCGACTTCACAGACACACATACGACAGGCTCCGGTAGCCGGAAGGCCTTCCATGTTGCAGAGGGTCGGAACTTCGATCCCCGCACGATTCAATGCCGTCAGAAGCATTTCGCCGGCTTCGGCCTGAACCGTTTTTCCGTTGACTTCAATATTAATCATGGTTCTTGTTCCTTATCTTGCGAAAGTTGTTTCGATTTTACTTCTTAAGAATGGCGTTGAATTTGCAGTTGCTCATGCACAGACCGCACGAGATGCACTTCTCGGGATCGATGACGTGAGGCTGCTTGACCGTTCCGGTAATCGCGCCGACCGGGCAGTTCTTGGCGCAGAGGGTGCACCCCTTGCACTTGTCGGCGATGATTTCAAATTTCAGCAGTTCACTGCAGACTTTCGCGGGACACTTACGGTCGAAGATGTGCGCTTCGTATTCGTCGCGGAACCAGCGGATCGTCGAAAGAACCGGGTTCGGCGCCGTCTGACCGAGGGCGCAGAGGCTCGTGTCCTGAATGATCTTGCCGAGTTTTTCCATATGGACGACGCTCTGGAACCGTTCGAGGGTTTCCTGCTCGGTTTCGTTGCGGTCGCTGCGCGTGATCCGGTTGAGGATCTCGAGCATCCGGCGCGTGCCTTCGCGGCACGGGGTGCACTTCCCGCAGCTTTCGCGCTGAATGAAGTCCATGAAGAACTTGGCCACGTCGACCATGCAGTTGTCTTCGTCCATCACCACCAGACCGCCGGACCCCATGATGGCGCCGACCGTCTTGAGCGA
>CACXFR010000163.1 GCA_902766935.1 uncultured Planctomycetota bacterium
ACTTGCGGTCGCTTGTGAACGTTTTAAGATCCGCTGTCTCTTTGTAATCCTGATATTGTTTGTTGTTACGGGAGCGGCCGGCTTTACATGTCCGGGGTCGGTTCCTTTTCCATCGTGATTTCGTTTCCGGCGTCGTTGTAGCTGACGCGGGTCATAAACCCCTGAATCAGAAGCGTGCCGCGGCCGCTCGGCGTTTCGAGATTTTCGTCGTCGGTAGGATTCGGAACCAGGTCGCGCCGGAAACCTTTCCCCTCGTCGCGAACCCGAATAAAGACAAGTTTTTCGGAAACGGTGCAGGTCACCCGAAAATGCTTTTCCGGGTTGCAGTGGTTCCCGTGTTCGATGGCGTTGGTGATCGATTCTTCGAGCGCCATATTGACGGCGAAGATATCGCGCCCGTTCCATCCCAGAGCGGTCATCTGAGCCAGAACATCGTCAATGAGCCGACTTGCCTTCCCGAAAACGCTCGGAAAGGTTTGGTCGATCTTCCAGACGGAAGGGTTGGAGGGGTCGGCGGTCAACGGCATGGGGCATCGTCCTTTGCGTATCGAGAGATCAGAGCGACTTGACCGCTTCGATTTCACCCTTCTTGATCTTAAAGACCGAATCGAGCCGGGTGATTTTGAACGCTTCCATGATGTTGTCGTTGATCCCGCAGAGGGCCAGCTTGATTCCTTTCCCCTTGCAGCGGCTGTTGACTGTAATCAGGACACGCAGCGACGAACTCGACATGAAGACGACGTTCTGAAAGTTGATGACCAGTTTTTTTATTTTGAGCCGGTCGACCAGACTGTAGAGTTCTTCCCCCCACTGCTGAATTCCGATTTCATCGTTCAGACGGGTATCCATACAGGTGGCGACGACGGCGTCGTCGACGTAATGACTCACAATTCGTGTTTGGGCGTTGCTCATCGCGTTTCCTTTGGTTGATGAATAATGCGTAAACAGGCGCGGCGCACGGTTCCGGCCGCGCTCCCTTCCCCGGTCGTAACCGATTATACCTTCTGCGGCGCATAATACCAGAGAGATGCGCGTCGGTCTACCCCCATTTTGCCGGAAAATCGGGAAAAAGGAGAAGTCCGGCGGTTCTTTCCCTTCCGGGGGCGAAAAGAAAAACCGGCAGGGGCCGTCCGCCTGCCGGTTCTTTCGGTTGGGGAACCGATTTGTTTCAGTAGAGGGATTCCTCCGCTTCGGCTCCGGCGGTTCGCGGCGTTTCCACGTCCGGCGCGTCGTCCTCTTCCTGCGGAGTGTATCCGAGCCGCGCCGCCCGTTTGAGGTCGGCCGATTCGTTTTCAAGGTCGTTGATATAACCGTAAACCTCGCCCCGGCGCTGGTAGGCGCACGCCATATCGGGGGCGAGTCTGATCGTCTCGGAGAACGCGTCGAGCGCGCCGGGCCAGTCCCCCTGGTAGACCGCCACGCATCCGAGAACATAGCACGCGTCAGCGGTGTCGGGTTTGATTTTCAGGATGGAGGCGGCGTCCTGCGCGGCGAGCCCGAATTCGCGGTCCGCGTCGGCGGCGGCCTCGCGCGCGCGGGCGGTTTCGCCCTCGGCGGCGGCGGCGCGCGCCAGAAGGTAGAAATCCTTGCCGGTTACCAGATGCGCGCTGCTTCGTCCGTAGAGCGCGTCGGTGTTTTCGGGATCGGCTTCCAGCGCCGAAGTGTAGTCGCGCACCGCCTCGTCCCATCGGCCGTCCCGAACCGCGGCGTCGCCGGCCGCGGTCTGGCGGAGACTCTCGCGCCGGGCGGCCTTCTCTTTACCGCATCCTGCCGCCGCAAGGAGCAGAACGAGAAAGAGGATCGCGTACAGGGAATGTCGATGGCGGTATCTTTTCATTTGGAAGGTCCCAAAGGTTTCGTTGGATGTCGAATGATATTAAGAGGGTACTTTTTTACTCCGTCCTTGGCAAGAGAGATTTTTCGCCTGGAATGTCGGGGGGAAAAAGGGTATGATCGAAAGCGGTAAAATGATCACATCCACCTGTTTCGGAAAGCTGCCCCCATGAAGGTCAAGATAACGTCCCGCGCGGCCGCGTTTGTCCGGCTCATTCTCCCCAGTGTTCTTCTGATCGCTTTTTTCGTTTGCCGCGCCGCGTTCGCCGCCGGCGAAGGGGAGGCCGGGGTTTCCCACTCTTTTTTCGGGCTGATCAAGGCGGGAGGGCTGATCGGACTGGCCATCTTCGCCCTTTCCCTCTGGGGGGGCGCCGAGGCGATCCGCCTCTTCCTGACACTCCGGCGCGAGAAGATCTCCCCTTCCGGCCTGGTCGATGAGATTGAGCGGGCCGCCGATGCCGGCGCATTCCACCAGATTCCCGAAATCTGCGGACGGTATCCCTCGTTTTTGGCATCGGTTCTTCTTGGAGGATTCCGCAACGCCGCCGAGGGGTGGGGCCCGACCGAAAAGGGGCTCGAAGAATCACTCGAATCGGAATCGGCGCGCCTCTACCGCAAGACGGACTTTTTGTCCCTGGTCGGGAGTATCGCGCCGATGCTCGGGCTTCTGGGAACCGTTCTCGGGATGCTTTCGGCGTTCGGGGAATTGGCGGTTTCCGAAGGGCTCGGCCGATTCGCCAATCTGGCGCAGGGGATCTACCTGGCGCTGGTCACGACGGTCGACGGCCTGGTCGCCGCCATTCCGGCCCTGGCGCTCTGTGCGTTTTTCAACCACCGGATCGCCGAACTGGTCAGTGACGCGGCGCAGACCGCCGAGTCGCTCACCCT
>CACXFR010000164.1 GCA_902766935.1 uncultured Planctomycetota bacterium
GAAGACGGGGACGGCGTCGCTCAGGACGCGCAGGAAGCGGTCAAGTGGTACCGCAGGGCCGCCGAACAAAATTTCGCACTGGCGCAAAACAACCTCGGGGTCTGCTACGAGAACGGGATCGGCGTCGACGAAGACCACACCGAAGCGGTCAAATGGTACCGTAAGGCCGCCGAACAGAACGATCCGGAAGCGCAGTGCAATCTGGGCGCGTGCTACGCGAACGGAAAGGGCGTCGCCGAAGACGACCGGGAGGCGGTCGAGTGGTTCCGCAAGAGCGCCGCACAGAACTTTTCCGGCGCGCAATACGATCTGGGGGTCTGCTACGAAAACGGGCAGGGCGTGACACAGGACGCGCGGGAAGCGGTCAAGTGGTACCGAAAAGCCGCCGAACAGAATCATCTCGGCGCACAGTACAACCTGGCGGTCTGCTACGATAACGGACAGGGCGTCAAGCAGGACAAACAGGAAGCGGTCAAGTGGTACCGAAAAGCCGCCGAACAGGGGGATCCCGACGCGCAATGCAATCTGGGGACCTGCTACGAGACCGGGAACGGCGTCAAGCAGGACAAACAGGAAGCGGTCAAGTGGTACCGAAAAGCCGCCGAACAGGGGGATCCCGACGGACAATGCAATCTGGGCCGCTGCTGCGCAAACGGGGAAGGCGTCAAACAGGACGTGCAGGAAGCGGTCAAATGGTTCCGCCAGTCCGCCGAGCAGGGAAACGAAGACGCCAAAAAAGCCTTAAAGGAACTCGGCGCGGAATAGAGCGCCGCGGAATAACCGCGTCCTGACGACCGGCTGCGCGTGACCGAACCGTCACGCGCGCTTTTTTATGCCGCGGAGTTTCGGACGGTCTTGAAAGGCGCCTTACGCCGAAAGCTTCAGGCGGCGGGCGATCCCGTCCGAAACGACCCGCGTATCGCGCGTGATCTCGCCGAACGAGAGGACCGGCAGGTCGGGAAACTTCCCTTCGGTCAGCGCGCGGATCGCCGGACGGACGGCGTCGCCGACCAGAAGAACCGGGCGGTTGCGATACAGAGACGCGTTTTCGAGCTCTTCCGAAAGGACGTCGAGGATCTCGTTCGAATCATCGGGTGAGAGACTCAGCCGCACCTTGTCCTGCGAAAGGTCGCTCCCGGCGGCGACTTTCTCTTCGAGTTCCGGGTCGAGCATCAGAACGAAAAGCTCGCCGTCTTCGTTGCGGTACTGGCCGCAGAGGGTTCGGGCGAGCCGGCCGCGGACCTGTTCGGTCAGGTAGATCGGACTGCGGCTGCGCGGCGCCTCGTCGCCGAGGACTTCCAGAATCGCCCCGAGCCGGCGGATCGGCACCTCTTCGCGCAGGAGGCGCTGAAGAACCGCCTGAACCTCGCCGATTTTGAGGATTCCCGGCACGACCTCGTCGACCGCTTTCGGCTGTTCGGCGCGGAGACCGTCCAGAAGTTTCGCCACGGCGTCGCGGGTCAAAAGGTCGGCCGCGCCGCGCGTGACGGCGCTCTGAAGCTCCTGAACGACCGCCTCGCGCGGGTCGAAGACGCGGAATCCGTATATCTCGGCCTTCTCGCGGTGCCGCGGTTCGATCCAGAACGCCGGCTCTTTCCCGGCGGGGGATTTCGTTTTGATCCCTTCCAGGCGGACGCCGGAGCCGTCGGCGTCGACCGCCAGGAGCATTTCGGGCCAGATGACCCCTTCGGCGACCGTCTCGCCGTAGATGCAGACGCGGAACCGGTTCTCGTCCAGATCGAGCGCGTCGCAGACCCGCACTTTCGGAACGATGACGCCGAGCCGTTTGGCGGTTTCGATCCGCATTCCCTTGATCAGATCGGTCAGGGAAACGCCGCCGCGCACTTCGGTCAGCCCGACCAGCCCCAGACCGAGCCGAAGTTCAAGGGGGGCGACCGCCACATAGCGTTCGATCCGGTTCTGTTCTTTTTCGCGGTCGGCGCGCGCCTTTTCCCGCTCTTCGGTCCGGCGGCGGAGCTCCTCGCTCTTCTCCTCCTCTTCCTGTTTGCGGTTCAGCGTCCAGGCGGTCAGAAACGAACCGGCGGCGATCGTCATGAGCGGCACACGGGGGAGTCCGGTGAAGACGAGCAATACAAGGAAAAACCCGCCGACCGCAAAGACCAGCGGACGGTAGAGGAGCTGCCCCGCCACGCGGCTCGGGAGATTTTCGCCCCGGCCCCCGCGCGAGACGAGGACGCCGGTCGCCAGCGAAATCAAAAGCGCCGGAACCTGCGAGACGAGCCCGTCCCCGACGGTCAGTTTCCCGTAGACCGAAAGCGCCGCGGCGGGCGCCATTTTGTTCTGGAGGATTCCGATCAGAAGACCGCCGACGATATTGACCGCCACGATGATGAGCGAGGCGATCGCGTCGCCCCGCACGAATTTTCCCGCGCCGTCCATCGCGCCGAAAAAGTCGGCCGAATCGGCCAGCTCTTCACGGCGTCGAACCGCCTCGTCCCGGCCGATCAGGCCGGCGGCCAGGTCGGCGTCGATCGCGGCCTGCCGGCCCGGCATCGCGTCGAGCGTAAAGCGCGCCGCGACTTCGCTGATCCGCGTCGCGCCTTTGGTCAGCACCACAAACTGAATGATGATGAATATCGAAAAAACGACGACCCCGACGACGAAATTCTCGCCGGTCACGAAGCGGCTGAACGCCGAAATGACCCCGCCGGCGGCCTGGTCGCCGAGCGTGTCGGCCCGGGTCAGGATCAGCCGGGTGGTGGCGACGTTCAGAACCAGACGGAAGAGGGTCGTGCCGAGCAGGAGGGTCGGAAAGACGCTGAATTCAAGGGGTCTGCGGACGAAAAACGCGGTGAACAGAATGACGAGCGACAGCGCGATGTTCAGGGAAAGGAGCCAGTCCATCACCCCGCCCGGCAGATTGAAAAACATCACGAAAAGGGCGGCGGCGACCGAGCCGGGAACCAAAATCTCGGCGAGGTGCGGACGGCGGAACTGGGGAATCGCGGATGATGTCATCGGAAATACATGAAACCGCGCGTTCCGCCCCCGTTTTCACAGGGCGGATCGGAAGGACGCGGAGCGCTCGTTGAAAGGCTGAAGGTGATTCGCTGGCGGAATCATAGAGATTTTCTCCCGATTTTGTCCAGAGGAAAAAATCAAGTTTTCCCGCGGAAGGAACGGTAAGGAACTTAATCCGTAAAACCGGTTTTACAGGAAAAGTTGATGAATCCCGCCTATTTTACCCATATTGGCAAAAAGAGCCTCGCAATCCTCCTCCTTCCCGCCGTCGGAGCGGCGGGGGCCGCCGGCGCCGTGCGCGGGTCGAAGCCGGGCGAAAAGGTCAGGCCCCGGGAAGAGGCCGCATCCGCCGAGGCGGTGAGTTTCCTCACCGACGTCGAACAGGGGCGCCTGGCAGCAGGCCTCCGGCTGCCTCCGCTGAGCGCCCCGAAAAAGCGGCGTAAAATATGGGGTCCCGCCCCGAAATGCTCTTGTCTTTCCATTAGATAAATCACTATAATCCCCGGTCATTTCGCACCAAGAAGATTTTCTGAGTCGACGGTCGGAGATTTGAAAACGATTACCCCCCAGAAGAAAGCGGCGGCGACGCCGCATGACGCCTCCCGAAACCGCGCCGCGGCGCGCCGTTTCGGCGCGTTCGGCTTCGCCGGTCTTTCCGGGCGGAAGACGCTCTTCTTCGGTGCGGCGCTCCTCTTCGGAGCGAGTCTCCTCGCCCTGTTCAACACGCCGGCCGCCGCCTGGGAACCCGCCGCGCCGGAAGACGGCTATTCGATCGGCTCCTATTCCGAAGGGATCTACTCGGACACGGTCAACGGCGCGGACGCCGCGTCCGAACCCGCCGAACCGCGCGTCGAAAAGGTCGCCGTCCGGCCGTTCGACTTCTCGCTGACCGGGACCGGGAACGACTCCGGCCGGCCGAATCTTCCGCGGCCGGTCTCCGGCATCGACGCCGACGCGTATGACTACAATCAGTCGGGCCAGAATCAGTTCGTCGTCCCGAAAGCGGCCCTCTCCGACGAGCCGATCACCGTCTCGGGCGACTTCGGCTGGAAAGGCGCTTCGAACGGAGACGGCGAAGAGGTCTACATCCTGGCGGGGCACTGCCGCGTGCAGCAGGGGAAATCGTCGGCCGAAGGGCCGCGCGGCGTGGTGCGGGTGATCGGCGATCCGAACGGCGGGGCGAAGTCGGTGATCCTCTACCTCGAAAAAGAGAACCAGTGGGAGCCGTTCGACCTGAAACTCAGCGCCGCGTATCTCGCCGCCCGCGCCACCGAAACCGCGTGGCAGGGAACGTTCCGCACCTCGGGCGGCGTCGACGTGAAGATCACCGGGCGCGGCAGCGACCAGCTGAACCCCGAAGAGATTTACGCCCGCGCCCTGGCGATGGAAAAGAGCGCGCCCGACGCGGCGGGAATCCCCGACACGCAGGAAGCCGCGGTTCTCGGGCCCGACCAGCCCGAAGACACGTGGACCGAAACGCGCAATGCCGAACTCACCGCGTCGGTCGACCCTCTGCGAAATCTCCGCGGCGCGGCTCCCGAAGATATGGCGTTCCGCCGGGTCCGTCTCATGTCGCGCTACGACCGCGACCTGAACATTCGGCGCGAATCCGACCCGACCAACCCCTCCCGCGACCGATACGTCATCAGCGGCGGGTTCATTCTGATGGTCGAGGGGATCACCGCGAAGAACGAGACGGTTTCGGACGTGATCGACATTTCCGCCGACCGCGCGGTCATCTGGGCCGACGGGGTCGACCTTCAGCAGGGGGGCCTCCAGGACAAGAACCTTGATCTCGAACTCTACGTCGAGGGGGATATCATTTTCCGCGAAGGGGAACGGGTCGTCTACGCGCAGAAGATGTATTACGACGCGAAGAACCACATCGGCCTGATCAAAGATTCCGAAATGGTGATTCCGGTTCCCAATTCGCCGGGCGGGTATTTCCGAATCAACGCCGAGACCATCGCGCAGAACGACGCCGACACGTTCACGGCAACCGACGCGTGGGTCTCGACCTCGACGATGGGCCAGCCGACCTATCGGCTCCAGTCGAACTCGCTGACCGCCGAATTCCGAAAGACCCCGCTCTACGACAGCGCCACCGGCGCGCCCGCAATCGACGCCGAAAGCGGCGGGCAGAAATACCGCAACGACAGCTACGTGATCGCCGAAAACAACTTCGTCGCCCTCGAAAACGTCCCGGTCTTCTACTGGCCCTGGATGTCGATGAACATGCAGAACAAGTCGCTCTACCTCCGGCGGTTCGAGGTCGCGCACGACAGCACGTTCGGCACCCAGGTGCGGACCGGCTGGAACCCGTATCAGATCTTCAACATTCAAAAGTGTTCCGAAAACACCGACTGGACCATCGACCTCGACTACCTCTCGAAGCGCGGGTTCGGGCACGGAACGACCTACACCTACAACGTCGACTCGATCTTCGGCTGCCCGTCCCAGGCGATCGGGGTGGCGAACTACTACGGCGTCCGCGACCGCGGGACCGACAACCTCGGGCTCGGCCGGCGCGACGACCCGTTCCCGCACAAGTACCGATACCGCGGAATCTGGAAACACAAGCAGCGTTTCGATCTGCCCGACTGCCTCGAGCAGTACCTTCCCGACTGCTGCTGCTGCAAAAGCAGCAGCTGCTGCACCGGCTGGGAACTGACCGCGCAGCTCGGCAAATCGAGCGACCGGAACTACCTGCGCGAATACTTCGAAGAGGAATGGTTCACCGACTCGAATCCGGAAACGAGCCTGGAGCTGAAAAAGACGACCGACAACTGGTCGATGGGCGTCACCGCCTCGGTTCTGACCGACAAGTTCTACACCGGCACCAACGAGCTTCCGAAGTTCAGCCACTTCCTCCTCGGGCAGAACCTCTTCTGCAACAAGCTCCTCTGGTACGAGCATACCAAACTCGGGCTCTACCAGTTCAAGACGACCGAGTCCCCCTTCTCGGAACAGGACCAGAACTACTTCCGCTACCTGAACTGGGAACTGGCCGACGGCGCCACCGACAACACCGCGATGGGAATCGGCTCGGACCGGCTTTCGGCCACTTCGTTCAATCTGGCGACCCGCCACGAGATTGACCTTCCCCTGGCGGTCGGCCCCGGAAAGATCACCCCCTACGCGCTCGGCGAATACGCCTTCTGGGGAAAAGGGTATTACAAGAACAACATCAACCGCCTCTACGGGCGGACCGGGCTGCGCGCCGACCTGCCGGTCTGGAAGGTCGACAACGACATCACCAGCGACATATGGTACTTAAACGGGATCGCCCACAAGATGAACTTCGGGGTCGACGCCTTCATCGCCGGAGCGAACCGAAGTCTCGACGAACTGATCCACTTCGACCAGATCGACGACTGGCAGGTTCAGGACTTCCGCCGCCAGTACTCGGTTACGTCGTTCGCCAACTCCTATTCCCCCTACCGGGACAGCATCCCCGTCCGATTCGACGAACGGTACTACGCGCTGCGCGAAGGGGTTCTCGGGGGAATGGTCACCTCGCCCTCGAGCGAAATCGCCGGCGATATGACGCAGGTCCGCCTCGACTGGCTCAACCGGTGGCAGACGAAACGCGGTCCGGTCGGAAACCGCCACATCGTCGACTGGATCACGCTCGATACCGGGATAAGCCTCTATCCCAAAAAGGAACAGGATTACGGCAAGTTCGTCGGCCTGGCCGATTACGACGCCCGCTGGCACGTCGGGGATCGGTTCAGCGTCCTGTCGAGCGGCCTGTTCGACTTCTTCGACTCGGGCCAGAAGATCATCCGCGCCGGGGTGATGTCGAAGCGTCCCGGCGTGAGCAGCTTCTACCTCGGCGTCGACCGGCTCGGCGGCCCGATCAGCACCACCTATCTGAACGCGGCGGTCAACTACCGCATGTCGCAGAAGTGGGCGGCGTCGCTGAGCAACTCGTACGACCTGGCCGACAACCGAAACATCGGCCAGGAACTCGGAATCAGCCGAATCGGCGAGTCGTTCATCTGGACCCTGAAACTGAGCAACAACCAGAGCAAGAAAGACTGGGGAATCGGCCTGAACGTCCTTCCGATCTTCATCTACGACAACAAGAAGTTCGAGGAAGACATCCTGGGGTTCGGCCAGATGTAGCGCGCGCCGCCGCCGACATCTATATTATAGGCGGGCCGGCGCTCCGCGCGCCGCGGGTATCATTGACACCTTTTCCTTAAAGTGATACGATACCTTCGTCATTTAATTCGGAAGTCGGGAATCCTCCGCGGGCGCTCTTGTTTTTAAGGGGACTTTCGCGGCTCCCCTTCCCTCCCGCGCGCGGCGTTCCGCGGGCGGCCGTTCTGCCCGCACTGACTCTATGACCAAAGAAAAAGCTTCCGCTTCGAAATCCGCGGCGAAACCCTCCTCCGGCAGACGAGTCCGCGCCCCGAAAGACGGCCTTCTTCCCCCGCGCGCCGACGTGGTCTTTTCCGAAGACGAACGAAAGCGGCGCGCTCTTTTCGAATCGGCCAAAAAACACCACCGCCCGGGCGAGGCCGAACTGAACTACAGCGGCGAACTCCCCCCGTGGAGCCCCGGCTGGCTCCTGATCCAGGGGGCGCGGCAGAACAACCTCAAATCGATCGACGTGCCGATCCCCCTTTCGGCGCTGACCGTGGTCACCGGAGTGAGCGGAAGCGGCAAGAGCTCCCTGGTCGAAGAGATTCTAGCCCGCGAGCTGGCGCGCGTGCTGAACCGCGCGAGCACCTCCCCGGGGGCGTTCGACCGGATCCTGGGAGCCGACCAGCTCAACAAGGTCATCGAAGTCGACCAGCAGCCGCTCGGCCAGACGCCGACGTCGAACCCCGCCACCTATACCGGCCTCTTCGATCAGATCCGTTCCCTCTACGCCAGACTCCCCGAGTCGAAACTCCGCGGCTGGACGTCCCGCCGTTTCAGTTTCAACGTCCCCGGAGGACGCTGCGAAAAGTGCGAAGGGGCGGGGCAGATCAAAATCGAGATGCACTTCCTCGCCGACGTCTGGATCACCTGCGACGCGTGCGGCGGCAAGCGCTACGACCCGCAGACGCTCGAGGTGACCTATCGCGGCAGGTCGATCGCCGACGTCCTCGAAATGTCGTGCGGCGAGGCGCTCCTCTTTTTCGAAAACGTTCCCGCTATACAAAGAATCCTCCGGATCCTCTGCGACGTCGGGCTCGACTACGTCGCCCTCGGGCAGCCGGCGACGATGCTTTCGGGAGGGGAGGCCCAGCGGATCAAGCTCGCCGCCGAACTGGCGCGCCCCGACACCGGCAAGACGCTCTACATTCTCGACGAGCCGACGACCGGTCTTCACTTTGAAGACCTGCGCAAGCTTCTCGCGGTTCTCCAGCGGCTGGTCGATCTGGGGAACACCGTCGTGGTGATCGAGCATAACCTCGACGTGATCAAGTCGGCCGACTGGGTGATCGACCTGGGCCCGGAAGCGGGTCTGGCGGGAGGGGAGCTCGTCTTTGCCGGAACTCCCGAAGAACTCGCCGACTACGGGCGCCGCCGCGCCGCGCTTCCGCCGAAAAAACAGGCCGAGGTTCTCCCCAGCTGGACCGCCGAGGCGCTGATCCCGGTTCTCGAACACGACCCGTACCGCGAACGCCCCCTCTACGACCCGTCCGAAGAGACGCGCCTTCTTCTCCTCCAAAAAGAAGAGGCCGAAAAGGAAGCCGAAGCGGTTCAAAACGTGCCGATGCCGTGGGAAACGGACGGACGCACCTGGCACATTAAGTCGCGGCGCAGCCGAAACGGCTACCCCTGCAAATGGTCGGGTCAGGTTCTCGCCGAAGTGGTCGACCGGATCGAAGACACCGGTCTCCTTTCCGAAACGAACTGGAACAGCCGCTCGGTGGTCGAGATCACGGCGCGCCGCGCGCAGCTGGGGTGGTTCTTCCACGCCCAGACGGGGGACGAGTGGCTTCTGAAACTAAAGTTCCGCGTTCCCCGGCAGGCGTTCGCGAAGGAAAAGATCGAAGAGGAGCTCTGGCTCCGCCCGCTCAACGACGTCCCCGACGTTCCCCTTTACGGAACCCAGCCGCGCGTGGTCGTCGAGTCGGTCGGCCCGTGGCACGAGGTCGAGCTGCGCGTCTTCAGCTACGACGAGTTCAACCTTCCCCCGTTTTGGAACTTCATCGACAGCGCGGTCAGGGCGTTCTGCGCCTATACCGACTCTCTCTCCGGCCGTCCGAAATCGGAACCGAAAAGGGAAAGCGGCGAGGAGTGGCACTTTTCCAAAGAGGGTTTTTCGAAGTCCGCCGGGCCGGTCTGGAGCTTCGGCTTCCTGAAAGAGACGGTCGAAACGGTGCGCGCCGCCGCGCCCGGCGCGCGGGAAGAGTGGGACCGCAAGGCGACCGTTTCGTTCTACAGACCCGATTCTCCCGACCGGCTCCTCTGCGTCTTCTACACAAAGTTCCGAGACGCGATTCCGCTTCAGATCAATATGCCGAAGAGCCCCGCGCCGGCCTACACGCGGCGCTCGCTGAACGTCGACGTCGAGATCGACGATTCCGGAAAAGAATACGACCTGTACTAC
>CACXFR010000165.1 GCA_902766935.1 uncultured Planctomycetota bacterium
CTTTCAGATCAGGAGGAAACGATGGCAAAGAAGAATTCACTTCCCGACGCCCCTTCGTGCGAAGTCTCGTGTCTGCACGACGATCTGCTCGGGCGTGTCCGAAACGGGCTGACCGACCCGGAGATTCTCCGCCGGGTCGCCGAGCTCTTTAAGGTGATGGCCGACCCGAGCCGTCTGAAAATCGTCAACGCGCTTATCCTGTCGGAAATGTGCGTCTGTGACTTGGCGGCCCTCCTGAAAATGACCCCGTCGGCGGTCTCGCATCAGCTTCAGATTCTGCGCCGGTGTGATCTGGTCAAATGGCGGCGCGAGGGGAAAGTCGTCTTTTACTCCCTCGACGACGAGCACGTGAGCAACGTCTTTTATCAGGGGCTGGTACACGTCAACGAAAAACGCCGCCCGTGAATCAACGCTGAAATCGGCGGCGGCCCGCCGCCTTAGAAACGGATAGACGAATGAGCGATTCCGAAGAGAAATGCTGCCGCTGCGGCGGGGACTGCGCGTGCGCGATGGTCCACGAAGTGATCGAAGGGAACGAGCCGGCGGTCAACCGCGCGCGCGTCTACTTCGAGGGGAACGCCGCAAAATACCGCGCCGCGATCGTCGAGGCGGTCCGCCGGATCGAGCCGGAAGCCGAAGCCGAATGGGAAGAAGGCGCGCTGGAAATCGAAGTGCCGCCCGACGACGCGCCGCGCCTGCCGATTCTTCTGCGCCGACTGACCCTCCGGCTGAAAGAGATCGCGCCGGAACTTTCGCGAAGTTACACACCCCCCGCCGGGACGGGGGACGACGACGATGACGACGGGGGGAGCGTTTTCTCCCGATACCGCGCGCCGTTTCTCTTCGTCGGCGCGGCGCTCTTCGCCCTGGCGGTCGCCGCGCGGCCGTCGCTTTCGACCGCGGCGCAGACCGCGCTCTGTATCGCCGCGTTTCTTTTCGTCGGGGGCGAAATCGTCGTGGGCGCGGCGCGCCGTCTCTTCCGCGGCTCCTTCTTCGACGAGCGGTTCCTGATGACGATCGCCTCGCTCGGCGCGTTTGCGATCGGCGAGGCGCCCGAAGCGGTCGCGGTCATGCTCTTCTACCAGGTGGGGGAAGCGTTTCAGCGCCGCGCGGTCGGCAGAAGCCGCGGCGCGATCGCCGCGATGATGAACCTGCGTCCCGACACGGCTCACCTCCTGACCGACGGGGGAACCGTCGACGCCGCGCCCGAAGAGGTCGCGGTCGGCGAGGCGATCGTCGTCCGGCCGGGGGAACGGGTGCCGCTGGACGGCGTGGTCGCCGACGGAGAAACCCTCCTCGACACCTCGGCGCTGACCGGCGAGTCGATGCCGCGCCGCGCGTCGGTCGGTGATGCCGTCCTTTCGGGAAGCATCGTTCAGACCGGCCCGATCACGCTGAAAGTCACCCGGACGTGCGGCGAATCGACGATCGCGCGGATCCTGGATCTTGTGCAGCACGCCGGCTGCCGACGTACGCCGACCGAACGGTTCATCACCACGTTTTCCCGCTATTACACGCCGGCGGTCGTCGCGGGCGCCCTCCTTCTGGCGGCCGTTCCCCCCTTGTGTTTCGGCGGCGCGTGGGCCGAATGGGTTCGGCGCGCGCTCGTTTTCCTGGTCGTTTCGTGCCCCTGCGCCCTGGTCATTTCGGTTCCGCTGAGCTATTTCGGCGGGATCGGCGCCGCCTCGCGTCAGAAGATTCTGGTCAAAGGAAGCGCGTGTATCGACGCGCTGGCGAAAGTCTCGACGGTCGTCTTCGATAAGACGGGAACCCTCACGCTGGGCGCGTTCGAAGTGACCGACGCCGCGCCCGCGCCGGGATTCAGCCGGGACGAACTCCTCGATCACGCCGCGCACGCCGAAAGCGCGTCGAGCCATCCGATCGCCGAAGCGCTCCGCCGCGCCGCGCCCCGTCCGGTCCGTCCCGAACGCGTGACGCATATCGAAGAGGTCGCCGGCCACGGCGTCCGCGCCCGGATGGACGGACGCGAAGTCCTGGCGGGAAACCGCCGTTTCCTGGAAGATCGCCGCGTCGGCGAAATCTTTACCGACGCCTCGGGAACCGTGGTACACGTGGCGATCGAAGGGAAATACGCCGGAACGATTTCGATCGCCGACCGGGTCAAGCCCGACAGCGCGCCGGCGGTCGAAGCGCTCCGCCGCGAAGGGATCAGGCGGATTCTGATGCTGACCGGCGACCGGCGGCCGGTCGCCGAAGAGACCGCGTCCCTTCTGGGACTCGACGGGTTCCGCGCCGAACTCCTTCCCGGACAGAAGGTGGAGTGTTTCGAAGAGCTTGAACGGGAGAAACCCGCCGGGAGCAAGATCGCCTTCGTCGGCGACGGGATCAACGACGCGCCGGTTCTGGCCCGCGCCGATCTGGGCGTGGCGATGGGGGGGATCGGCGCCGACGCCGCGGTCGACGCCGCCGACGCGGTTCTGATGACCGACCAGCCCTCGCAGCTGGCGGTCGCCATTCGGATCGCCCGGCGGACGCTCGCGATCGCCCGCCAAAACATCGCGTTCGCCCTGGGAGTGAAGGCGGTCATCCTCGTTTTGGGCGCGCTGGGGATCGCCAACCTCTGGCTGGCGGTCTTCGGCGACGTCGGCGTCGCCGCCCTGGCGACGCTGAACGCGACGCGGACGCTGAGGGCGGACAGGTGAAGAAGGGGCGGTCTTCGCGCCGCCCGTCGGCGCCGAACAGGAGCCACGCGGCGGCGCCCGGAAACGGCGACGTTTTTAAGAGGAGACTGTTCAGCCTTTGTACTGTGAACTACCCCTGCCCCCTCACGGCGTCCTTCATCTGTTTGACGTATTCCGCCGCGAGTGGCTCGGCGTCGCGGCCGTGTTTGGCGATCAGTTTCATGATGGCCGAGCCGACGATCACGCCGTCCGCGTGCTGCGCCATCTGACGGGCCTGGTCGGGGGTCGAAATGCCGAACCCGATGGCGCAGGGGATATCCTTCGCCTGTTTGACCAGCCGGACCATCGCGCCGATGTCGGTGGTGATCTCGCTCCGTACGCCGGTCACGCCGAGCGACGAGACGCAGTAGACGAACCCAGAGGCGTCGCGGGCGATCCGGCCGATCCGGTCTTCGGAGGTCGGCGCGATGAGCGAAATCAGGTCGAGCCCGTTCTCCTTGCACACCGGGTCGAACTCATCTTTCTCCTCATACGGCACGTCGGGAAGAATCATTCCCTGAATGCCGACTTCGCGGCATCTTTCGCAGAACCGCTCTTTCCCGTAGGAAAAGACCACGTTCGCGTAGGTCATGAAGACCATCGGAATCGTGACGTCCCGGCGCAGATCGCGGACCAGGTCGAAGACTTTGTCGGTCGTCGTGCCGGCCTTTAACGCGCGCTCGTTCGCCTGCTGAATCACCGGGCCTTCGGCGGTCGGGTCGGAAAACGGAATTCCCAGCTCGATCAGGTCGGCGCCGCTATCCGCCATCGCGCGGACGAGCCGGGCGGTCGTTTCCAGATCGGGGTCGCCGCAGGTGATAAACGGAATGAAAGCTTTTCCCTCTGCAAAAGCGTCGGCTGTTCTAGTCATGAATATCCTCCCCTCGATATCGGGCGATCGCCGCGCAGTCTTTGTCGCCGCGGCCGGAAATGTTGATGACAACGATTTGGTCTTTCGCCATGTTCGGAACGATTTTCCGCGCGTGGGCGACCGCGTGCGCCGATTCGACGGCGGGAATGATCCCCTCGGTGCGCGAAAGATATTCGAACGCCTGCACCGCCTCTTCGTCGGTAACCGGCACGTATTCGGCGCGGCCGGTGTCGTGCAGCCACGCGTGTTCCGGCCCGATTCCGGGATAGTCGAGTCCGGCGCTGATCGAGTAAACCGGCGCGATCTGGCCGTACTCGTCCTGGCAGAAATAACTCTTCATGCCGTGGAAGATGCCGGGCCGTCCGGTCGCGATCGTGGCGGCGGTCTCGAACGTGTCGACCCCGCGCCCCGCCGCCTCACAGCCGATCAGACGGACCGATTCGTCGCCGATGAAATGATAGAACGCGCCGATCGCGTTCGACCCGCCCCCGACGCACGCCAGCACCGCGTCGGGAAGACGCCCCTCTTTTTCAAGAACCTGCTCTTTGATCTCTTTCGAAATGACCGCCTGAAAATCGCGGACGATCGTCGGAAACGGATGCGGGCCCATCACCGAGCCCAAAACGTAGTGCGTGTCGCTGATCCGCGCGGTCCATTCGCGGAACGTTTCCGAAACCGCGTCTTTCAGCGTACCGGTGCCGCTTTTGACCGGCCGGACCTCGGCGCCCAGCAGGCGCATCCGATAGACGTTCAGCGCCTGGCGGATCGTATCTTCGACCCCCATGTAGACCACGCACTCCAGCCCGAGCAGAGCGGCGGCGGTCGCGGTCGCCACGCCGTGCTGGCCGGCGCCGGTTTCGGCGATCACGCGCGTCTTGCCCATCCGTTTGGCCAGAAGCGCCTGGCCCAGAACGTTGTTGATCTTATGCGCGCCGGTATGGTTTAGGTCCTCCCGTTTCAGATAGACTTTCGCGCCCCCCAGGTCGCTTGTCATGCGCGCGGCGTAGTAGAGGCGCGAGGGCCGGCCGGCGTATTCGTTCAACAGCCCGGTCAGTTCCCGGTTGAAGCCGGGGTCGTCTTTACAGCGGTTATACGCCTCTTCGAGTTCGATCACCGCATTCATCAGCGTTTCGGGAATATACTGACCGCCATGAATGCCAAAGTTGCCGTTACCCATCGTTTTACCTCTTGAGATTTTCGTCTGCGCGACGCGCCGCGCCAATCGCGGCGAGAATTTTATCCGAATCTTTTACGCCGTCCGTTTCGACCCCCGACGAAAGGTCGAGAATCTTCGGACGGAGCCGACGGACCGCGTCGGGAATGTTTTCGGGGGTGAGCCCGCCGGCCAGGACGAAAGGGCGCGAGACCCTGTCGGCGAGAGGCCAGTCGAACGTCTCGCCGCTTCCGCGGCCGCTGTCGAGGAGAATCTCGTCGGCGGGGGACGCCTCGGCGGCGGCGGGATCGAACGCGTCGGTCATCCGAAACGCTTTCCAGACAATCCGGCGGGTGAGCGCGCGCGCCTTTTTGATATACGCTTCGTCTTCGGCGCCGTGAAGCTGAATCACGTCCAGACCGATCAGGCCGGCGGCGCGGACGACCTCGCCGAGCGGTTCGTCGACAAAGACGCCGACCGCGGCGATCCCCGGCGCCAGGAGCGCGCGCAGCCGAGCGGCGTCGCCGAATGAGATGTTGCGCCGGCTCGCCGGAACGTTCAGGATAAAACCGATATACTCCGGTTTGGATCGATTGACGCTTTCGATGTCGCACGGACGGGTCAGCCCGCAGATTTTAATCTGTGTCATTGAGCCGCCTTTCGCATCGCCGCCAGGAGCGCGCCCTTGTCGGCCGCGCGCATCATCGCTTCCCCCATCAGAACGGCGTCGGCGCCGATCGATTTCATTTTCGCCGCGTCGCCGGGAGCAGTCACGCCGCTTTCGGCGACGTAGAGACGATCGGACGGAATCAGACCGCGCAGCCGCGCGGCGTTTTCCAGGTCGACCGAAAAATCTTTCAGGTTCCGATTGTTCACCCCGACGATCTTCGCGCCGGCGGAAACGGCCGAGGCGATCTCCTCTTCGTTGTGCGTCTCGACCAGCGCGGCAAGACCGAGCCGATCGCAGATTTCCAAATACCGCGCCGTCGTTTCGGTATCGAGAATCGCGCAGATCAGCAGAACGGCGTTCGCCCCCAGAAGACGCGACTCGTAGAGCTGATATTCGTCGACAGTGAAATCTTTCCGAATCATCGGCGTGCCGATCGCCGCGCGGATTTCGGAAAAGACCGCGTCGGACCCGAGAAACCATTTCGGTTCGGTCAGGCACGAGACCGCGTCGGCGCCGGCAGTTTCGTAGGCGCGGGCGATTCCGAGGTAGTCGAAGACCGGGTCGATCACCCCTTTCGAGGGGGACGCCTTTTTGACCTCGCAGATGAACGAAAGGCCGGGCCGCGCCAGCGCGGCGTCAAACGCGCCTCCGTCGGCGGGGGGAAGCGCGGCGCACCGATCTTTAAGCACCTCGAGCGGAACCCGCCGCCTCGCGGCTTCGACCCGCGCGCGGGCGCGGTCGGCGATCATGTCGAGAATCGTACTCACGCGTTCGACTCCTTTCGGAACGCTTCGAGTTTGGCGAGCGCCGCACCCGAGTCGATCAGATCGGCGGCAAGTTTCACCCCTTCGGCAAAATCCGCCGCCGCGCCGGCGATATACAAGCCCGCCCCGGCGTTCATCAGGACGATGCCGCGCCGCGGCGAACGGTCGGCGCCGGTCAGAATGCTCCGCGTGATCGCGGCGTTCTCGTCGGGGGTTCCGCCCAGAATGTCTTCTTTCGTGCCGCGCGGCAGACCGAAGTCTTCCGGCGCGACGCGGTAGGTGCTGTACCACCGCCCGCGGAACTCGCAGACTTCGGTCGGCGCGGAAATCGAGATTTCGTCGAGCCCGTCGGCGCCGTGAACGACCATTCCCCGCTTTGTGCCGAGATTCGCCAGAACCTGAGCCAGCGGCGCGACCAGAAGCGGATCGTAGACGCCGAGCAGCTGCGTGGCCGGACGGGCGGGATTGGTAATCGGGCCGAGAATGTTAAAGACGGTCCGGATCCCCAGCTCTCTGCGGATCGAACCGACGTATTTCATCGAGGCGTGGTATTTCTGCGCGAACATAAAACAGAGCCCGACCTCGTCGAGAAGCCTGCGGCAGAGTTCGGGGCTCTGGTCGATGTTCACGCCGAGCGCTTCCAGGCAGTCGGCGGTGCCGCAGCGGGACGACGCGCTCCGGTTCCCGTGTTTGGCGACCTTCACGCCCCCCGCCGCCAGCACAAAAAGGGACGTGGTCGAAATGTTGAACGAGTTGGAATTGTCCCCTCCCGTACCGACGATCTCGAACGTGTCGTACGGCACGTCGAGCGGCTCGGCAAAGCCGCGCATCGCGGCGGCGCAGCCCGAAATCTCGGCGATCGTCTCGGCGCGTGTACTCTTGGTCGACAGCGCGGCCAGGAACGCGGCGTTCTGGGTCGGGGTCGTCGCGCCGGTCATGATCTCGTTCATCACGGCGTACGCCTCGTCGTAGGAAAGGTCTTCCTTCCCGACGATCTTTTTGATCGCTTCCTGTATCATGATGTCAGTTCCATAAAGTTTTTGAGGATCGTTTTGCCGTCGGGGGTCAGGATCGATTCCGGATGAAACTGGAGCCCGAAGACAGGATAGCCGTCGTACTGCACCCCCATAACCTCCCCGTCGGTCGTCCGGGCGATCACGCGCAGAACCGAGGGGATCGTCTTCGGATCGGCGGCCAGGGAATGATAGCGCGCGACCGAAATCTTTTCGGGAAGCCCTTTAAAGAGAGGGGAGCCCGTATCGAGCACCGCGTCCGACGCCTTGCCGTGCATCAGCTCTTTGGCGTAGGTCACGGTCGCGCCGAAGACCTCGCAGATCGCCTGATGCCCCAGGCAGACACCCAGAATCGGGACGCGGCCGACGTATTGCCGAATCACCTCTTTGCAGATCCCGGCGGCGGACGGGCGGCCGGGTCCGGGCGAAATGATGATCCGGTCGAATTCGAGCGCCTCGATCTCGCCGAGCGTCAGCTCGTCGTTGCGGATCACCCGGATATTCGGGTCGATCTCGCCGACGAACTGATACAGGTTATACGAAAAACTGTCGTAGTTGTCGATTAAAAGGATCATCTCTCGAGCCCCCCTTCCGACTCGCGGACCGCGCCGACCACGGCCGCCGCTTTGTTGATACATTCCTGATATTCCCGTTCGGCGACCGAATCGGCGACGATTCCCGCGCCGGAACGGACGAAAACTTTGCCGTTCTTCTTAAACGCCAGACGGATCGCGATACACGTGTCCATATTCCCGGTGAAGTCGATGTAGCCGATCGCCCCGCCGTAAATCCCCCGCTTGCACTGTTCCAGGCCGTTGATGATCTCGCAGGCGCGGATTTTCGGCGCGCCCGAAAGGGTGCCGGCGGGCAGAACGCACGAGACGGCGTCGACCGCGTCCCTGTCGGGCCGAATCCGCCCGCGGACGGTCGAGCCGATATGCATGACGTGCGAGTAGCGTTCGATCGAAAGGTACTTTTCCACCTCGACGCTGCCGAACTCGGAAAGGCGCCCCAGGTCGTTACGGCCCAGGTCGACCAGCATGTTATGTTCGGCGAGCTCTTTCGGATCGGCCAGAAGCGCCGCCTCGAGCGCCTTGTCTTCGGCTTCGGTCTTTCCGCGCGGCCGCGTTCCCGCCAGGGGGAACGTGTGAAGCGTGCCGTCTTCGAGTTTGACCAGCGTCTCGGGCGAGGAACCGGCGATTTCAACGTTGTCGCTCGAAATGTAAAACATATACGGCGAGGGGTTCTTCGTCCGCAGAAGACGGTACGTGTCGAGAAGGCTCCCTTCCGCCTCGGCGGTGAGCCGGTTCGAAAGAACCACCTGGAAGATGTCCCCTTCGTAGATGTGGCGGCGCGCCTTTTCGACCATCGCGCAATACTCGAACTGATTGAAGAGGGGCGTGAAATCGCTCTTTAAGCGGAGCGGAGGATTCTCGGCCGGTTCGGCGCGGCGGATCAGGTCTTCCATCGTGTCGAGCGCCAGAAGTGCCGCGCGGTAGTTCTCTTCGAGACCGTCGGTGCGGACGTTCACGATCATCGTGATCGTCTGTTTCAGGTTGTCGAACGCGATGATCTTATCGAAGAGCATCAGGTCGATGTCGTTGAACTTCTCTTCGTCCCTGCCGTCGAGCTTCAGGGTCGGTTCGAGGTATTTGATCGAGTCGTACGCGAAATACCCCATCAGCCCGCCGGTGAACGGGGGAAGACCCGGCAGACGCGGACTTCGGTTCTCGGCGATGATCCGGCGGATATACTCGGCGGGATCGGCGTCGGGAATCGTGACCGTGGTGCCGCTGCGCAGCCGAACGGTGCCGTCGAGGCAGGTGAACTCGAGTTTCGGGTCGTAGCCCAGAAACGTGTATCGGCCCCAGCGTGCGGAATCTTCCAGACTTTCGAGAATGAAGCAGTGCCGGCTGACGCGCTTCAGCGCGCGCATCACCTCGACCGGCGTCCGGATGTCCGAAAGGATCGTCCGGGTCACCGGAATCGAGCGAAAGTCGCGCGCGTAAGCCTTGGCCTCGTCGAGCGAAGGATACGTTTTTTCTGCCATAACCTGTTTTCCTTTCCGGGAAATAAAAAAGCCCTCGGCCGATATGTGGTGTTACACAAATCGACCAAGGGCGAAATATGTTCAAATTCCGCGGTGCCACCTTGGTTCGCGGCGCAAAGGCCGCGCGCTCTGCGGGATACGGTCATA
>CACXFR010000166.1 GCA_902766935.1 uncultured Planctomycetota bacterium
AGAGGTGGCAGAGTGGTCGAATGCGCGGGTTTGCTAAACCCGTGAGCTCGTAAGGGCTCCGCAGGTTCAAATCCTGTCCTCTCCGCTTGAAGCCCCGCGCGGCGCGCGGGGCTTTTTGCTTGTTTGGTGTTTTTTTCCTAACGGGCGCCGGATTAACATTCCGTCATAAAAAACGCCGAACCTGAACGACTCGTTCAGGTTCGGCGCTTTGAGTTTCCGGACTGCGGAACCGACAGTTTCACTTTTTTCCGGTTTTCGTATTATTTTTTTTCTTCGCGTTGTCGAGGAGATCGGCCAGGGTGATGTTGTCGACCACTCCGTTGATGGCGTCGTAAAGCTTTTCCCAGACTCCGAGCGTGATACAGTCGGCAGCCCGGGGACAGCTGTTCTGCTCGAATTCCAGGCAGGCGACCGGAGCCAGGCTCCCTTCGGTCAGGCGAAGGATCATCCCGACGGTGTATTCTTCCGGTTTTTTGGCCAGACGATAACCGCCCCCCGTACCGCGGACGCTCCGGACGAATCCGGCGTGAGAGAGAGACGAGATGATCTGCTCCAGATATTTTACACTGATGTCCTGCCGTTCGGCAATGTCGCGCAGCGGGATGTAATCCCCTTCATCATTGAGTGCCAGGTCGAGCATTGTTCGGAGCGCGTACCGCCCCTTGGTCGAGATCATCATAACGACTAACCCCTGTCCTTAAAGAAAAATTCCTTCTCCGGTATGTTGTAAGCTCTTCTATCGGATTTGTCAAGTTAAATAGAAAAGAGGCGGAGCGTTTGCCGCTCCGCCTCTTTTCTGTTTTGCTCATTCGGTAAAGAGCGGGGTGGAGTAATATCGGTCGCCGCTGTCGGGAAGAAGGGCGACGATGACCTTCCCCTTGTTTTCGGGACGATCCGCCAGGATCAACGCGGCGCGAAGCGCGGCGCCGGAGGAGATCCCCACCGAGATTCCCTCTTTCTTGGCGAGAAGCTTGGCGGTTTCAAAAGCGTCGTCGTTCGAAATCGGAAGGACCTCATCGTAGATATTCGTGTCGAGAACCTCGGGAACAAATCCCGCGCCGATCCCCTGAATCTTGTGAGCTCCGGCTTTTCCCTGCGAGAGAACCGGCGAAGTTTCCGGTTCGACGGCGACGATTTTGACTTCCGGCTTTTTCTCTTTCAGGAATTCCCCTACGCCGGTCACGGTCCCGCCGGTGCCGACTCCCGCGATAAAAATATCAACCTTGCCGTCGGTGTCATTCCAGACTTCCGGACCGGTCGTCTTTTTGTGGATTTCGGGATTGGCGGGATTGACGAACTGACCCGGAATAAAACTGCCGGGGATCTCCTTGGCAAGTTCGTCCGCCTTGGCGATCGCTCCCTTCATCCCCTTGGCGCCGTCGGTCAGAACGATTTCGGCCCCGTACGCCTTTAAGATGTTGCGCCTCTCGACGCTCATCGTCTCGGGCATGGTGAGGATGATGCGGTAGCCCTTCGCTGCGGCGATCGACGCCAGACCGATCCCGGTATTCCCGGAAGTCGGTTCGATAATAACCGAGCCGGCTTTCAGCTGGCCGCTTTCTTCCGCCTTTTCGATCATCGCCTTGGCGATGCGATCTTTAACACTCCCGGCGGGGTTAAAGTATTCGAGTTTCACGAGAAGGGTCGCTTCGAGACCGAGATCCCGTTCAACATTGGTGATTTCTACCAGGGGAGTGTTCCCGATAAGGCCGAGCGTTCCTTTGTACACTTTAGACATTGTTTTCTCCTTTCAGCGAATTGCCGCAAAGCCGTTTTCAAGGTCGGCTATGATGTCATCAATATGTTCGGTTCCAATCGAAAGACGAATCGTATTCGGGTGAATATTCTGTTCTTCGAGCTCCTGTTCGGAAAGCTGCGAATGGGTGGTCGACGCCGGATGAATGACCAACGATTTTACATCGGCGACGTTGGCCAGCAAAGAGAAGATTTTCAGCGCGTCGATGAATTTCCAGGCTTCTTCTTTCCCTCCCTTCACATCGAACGTGAAGATCGAGCCGCCGCCGTTGGGGAAATACTTTTCGTAGAGACGGTGCTGCGGGTGATCGGGGAGAGAGGGATGATAGACCTTTTCGACCTGCGGATGCGCCGCGAGGTATGCCACGACCTTTTTCGTGTTTTCGGCGTGACGATCGAGTCTCAGCGAAAGCGTTTCGATCCCCTGAAGGAGAAGGAAAGCGTTAAACGGCGAAATCGCCGCGCCGGTGTCGCGCAGGAGGATCGCGCGGATGTAGGTGACGAACGCGGCGGGACCGACCGCCTCGGCGAAAGAGATCCCGTGATAACTCGGGTTCGGCGCGGCGATATTCGGATACCGTTCGGCGGTCCATTTGAAGTTTCCGGAGTCGACGATCAGCCCTCCCAGGGTCGTGCCGTGGCCGCCGATGAACTTTGTAGCCGAGTGAACGACAATGTCGGCGCCGTATTCGATGGCGCGGACAAGATAGGGTGTTCCGAAGGTATTGTCGATCACCAGCGGAATGTTATGTTCGTGGGCGATCTTCGCGAGCTCTTCGATATCGGGAATATCGCTGGTCGGATTGCCGAGCGTTTCGATGAAGATCGCCTTGGTGTTGGGGCGGATCGCGGCGCGGACTTCGTCGAGGTTGTGGATATCGACCAGAGACGAATCGATCCCGTAGAGGGGAAGGGTATGCGCCAGCAGGTTGAACGTGCCGCCGTAGATCGTCTTCTGCGCGACGATATGCTCGCCCTTGCTTGCGAGCGCCTGGATCGTGTAGGTGATGGCCGCCGCGCCGGAAGCGACCGCCAGCGCCGCCACGCCCCCTTCGAGGGCGGCGATCCGCTTTTCGAGAACTTCCTGGGTCGAGTTGGTCAGCCGACCGTAGATGTTTCCCGGGTCGGCCAGACCGAAACGCGCCGCCGCGTGTTCGGAATTATGAAAAACATAAGACGTTGTCTGGTAGATGGGAACCGCCCGCGAATCGGTCGCGGGATCGGCCTGTTCCTGTCCAACGTGAATCTGAAGGGTCTCAAATTTCAAATTGCTCATTGTCACTCTCCTTTTCGATAAACTGCGAGGGGCGGCAGAAATCGCCTTTTTCATCCGATCAAGTTAAGTTATTCAAAGCGGCTATCTGAATTTGGCGTCACCTCAGACTTTCTGGAACGGAGTGTACGGCACTTATACCTCTGTAATCCTATCGGATTGGTGTGGATTATAGCATTGGAAAAACTCCTGTCAATGGGAAAAATTTTAAAAAAAAGAAAAATTTTTCGGAGGACTCGGAAATCCGGGACGGCTTTTCGAAACGCGCCGAACGCGGATGTTTCCGCGGTTCAGCCGTCCCATCCCAGGGCTTTTCGTTTCGCTTTCATATCGGCGACGATTTTTTCGCCCAGCTTGACCGGGTCGACGTCGACGTTCATCGCCGACCCCAGAGTTTCGAGTGTTCCATGCTTTAAGAACTCGATGACGTTTTTCGAGCCGTGGATCTGCGCTTCGACGCAGTGGTACGAACTGATGCCATTGAGCCGGAATCCGAGCGCGGCGTCGATTCCCTTTTCGTTTCCCCATTCCGGGGAAGAGAAGGCAAACGGCATCTCGTACATCTTCTTTCCCAGCGCCCCGGCGATTCCCGCGAAAATGCCGGATGAACGGGTGTTGTCGATGCACTCTCCGACGTGCCAGACCGGCGGGAGATCCGGTTCGAGGAACGCGCGGAGCGATTCGCCCGCCTTTTCCTTTCCCGAGACGGCGCAATAACCGAGTTTCATCAGCGGGAACGAGGCGCACCCGTTCGACAGGATCAGAACGTTGTTTTTCAGAAGGATGTCGGCGATGTCGACGATGCACTTTTCGTAGACGACCTTGGTGTTGTTGCACCCGACCATATTCACGACGCCTAGAATCCGACCGTCCCTGACCGCCTCGGCGAGCGGCTTCATGCTCCCGAACCGCCTGTGGATATATTCGACCGAAAAGCCGACTTCGGCTTCGACCTCAAAGGGAGGGATATGGACGGGTACGCCCCGGCGCGCTTTGAAACTTTCGACGGCGCGGCGGACGATCGTTTCGGCAAGCTTTTGGGTCTCTCCGATGTTCGAGTGATGATGGTCGTATTCGTATCGTTCGGCGCCGGGCAGTCGGGCCGATTCGCTTGTGGTCACGACCGTCGTTTTAAAGCAACGCGCCACTTCCATGACCGAGGGGAAGACGTCCTGAACGTCGGCGACCCATAGGTCGAGCGCGCCGGTTCCGAGTACCAGTTCCGCCGAGACGGCGTTCGACAGAGGAATGACTCCGGCGTAACGGTACATTGCCGAAAGGCCGCTGCAACAGATTCCGTAGAATCGGATTCCCTTGGCGCCCGCCTCCTCGGCAAGTTTCAAAAGGTCTTCCCGCTGTCCGGCCTTGACGATTTGACTGACCAACAACGGAAGATGCCCGTGAACGGCGATGTTGACGTACCCCTTCTTGAGTGCGCCGATATTGACTTTCGAGGTGACGCGATCACCGACGCCGAAGAGGGAATCGGTGGCGAGCGACGCGCCGACGACCCCCGAGAAAGTGAACGCCAGACCGCACCGGAGAAACTGCTGCATCACCGAACGCCAGTCGCCGTCGGTTCCGCATCCCGATTTGTGATACGCCTCGAAGACCTCGTGGTAGGCGCTGATCGGAAGGATGTCGAGCTCTTTCCATACCTTCTGCCGTTCGGGCGGAGCGCAGGCGGCGATGGTTTTATATTCGTCGGGAACGGTTCGGCTGAGATCTTCCAAAAGAGCGTCGGCAAGGTCGTTGGCGACCTCGTTCAGGGGCCGGTCTTTCTGCGCGATTCCGAACGCCTCGGCGGTCGAACGGATCTTCTGCTCGCCGAGAATCGGGACGTCGAGCTTCCCTTCCGCCGCCCACTTGAGCGCGAGCATCACCTCGCGCGCGTGCATCCCGTGCTGCGCCGCGCCGGCGGCGGCCGCGCGGAGCAGGTTCCGGGCGACGATCAGGTCGGCGTCGGCGCCGCAGACGCCGCGCGGCGCCTTGGGGGTGATTCGGCAGGGGCCCATATTGCATATCCTGCAGCAGATCCCGGCCAGGCCGAAAGAGCACTGCGGCTTCTGTTTGTCGAATCGGTCGAACGGAGTTTCGATCCCGAGCTGTTCGGCGCGCAGAAGCAGATCGCGCACCGCCGGGTCGGGGGTCTTTTCGATGACGTCCTGTTTTGCGGGGAACGTCTTTCGGTATCGGGCGACCGCGTCGTTGTAATCTTTGATGAACGCCTGCGGATCTTCTTCCTCTTGCGGATCGTGGCTCGATTTCAGAATGATCGTCGGGATTCCGTGTTCGTCGAACCCGATGATGTTCCGGTGCGAGTGAATATGCGCGGGATGGCCGTGTCGGCAGGGAAGGGGATGATGATGTTCTTCGGTATGTTCGGTCATCGGCTTGCCTCCTGAAATCAAATGTAATACTCGATATACGAGTCGGCTTTCAGGTTAAACAGTTCGAAGATTTTGTCGCGGACGTAGAGGAAATCCTCGCTTGTTCGGTCACGATGATCTCCCAGAGGGACCTTGACGATGCTCTTGATCCGTCCGGGATTGGCCATCATCACGACGATCCGATCGGCCAGAAACGCCGCTTCCTCAATGTCGTGGGTGACGAAGATGATCGTCTTTTTTTCTTCGCGGGAGATTTTCAGAATGTCGTCCTGAAGCTTCATCCGTGTGATGGCGTCCAACGCGCCGAACGGTTCGTCCATAAAGATGATTTCCGGCTGAACGGCCAGACCGCGCGCGATTGAAACGCGCTGCTGCTGGCCGCCCGAAAGACGCCGGGGGTGCTGCTTTTCCAGTCCCGTCAGTCCGACCAGGTCGATGTACTTCTGGGCGATTTTTCTCTTTCGGTCTTTTTCCAGCTTTCGGGGTTCCAGTCCCAGCTCCACGTTCTTCAGCACGTTGCGCCACGGGAGGAGTCCGTAATTCTGGAAAATCGTGATCCGCTTCGGGGAAGGCGAGACGACTTCGGCCCCGTCGATTTTGACGCTGCCGCTTTCGAGTTTTTCAAAACCGGCGAGAACGTTCAGCAGGGTGCTCTTGCCGCATCCCGAAGGACCGAGAAGACAGACGAACTCTCCCTTTTCGATATCGAGCGAGACATTGTCGAGGACGACGGCGTCTTTTCCCCCCACTTTGTAGCGTTTCGAGGCGTTTTTGACTTCGATGTACATCAGTTTTCGCTCCCCCACGCCTTAAATATCTGTTTTTCGATCAATCGTAGGATGCCGTCGAGAAGAATTCCTATGACCCCGATCACCAAAATCGTCGCCAGGAGGATGTCGGCGCGGATATTGTTCCGTGCGTCGATAATCGCGTAGCCGAGCCCCGACTGAGCGCCGACCATTTCGCCGGCGACCAGAAATATCCACGCGGTGCCGAGCGCCAGGTGGATTCCGTTCGCAATTTGCGGGAACGCCGCCGGGAAGATGACCTTCCAAGTAAGCGCCGGCTGGGTGATCCCGTAATTTTGGGAGACCTTCAGATAAATCGGGTCGACGTTCCCGACCGCCGAGACCGTGGAAAGGAGGACCGGGAAAAACGCGGCGATAAAGATGATCACGATCGCGGGCATATCGCCGATCCCGAACAGCAGGACGATGAAGGGCATCCACGCCGTCGGCGAGATCGGGCGCAGAAGCTGAACCGCCGGGTTAATATACTGAAAGACTTTCGGAAGTCTCCCCAGAATCAGTCCGAGAACGACGGCAACGGCAACCGCGCTCAGATACCCGACCAGAAAACGGTACATGCTCGTTTTGATATGTTCAAGGAGCGTTCCGTTTTTGAACATCTCCACGAGCGCGTCGAACGCCATTTTCGGCGAGGGAAAGAGCGCGGCCTCGTAATCGCTCACCTGAAAGAGAATCTGCCAGACCAGGATCACCAGGGCGACCGAGATGACGCAGTTCTTGATTGGCGAGAGTTTTCTTATCATGCGGCGCCCTCCTTCAGAGATCGTTCCGGACGAAATCGGAGTACGCCGGCGGATTGTCGGAAAGACCGTATTTTTTGACCCGTTCGGTCAGCGCGTTGTAAGTCTCTTCGGTGATGTCGAGATCGTTGTAGGAAATCCACTGAAGCGAAATGTCGAGCACCTCGTCCTTTTGATTCAGATACTTTTTCGCAATCTCTTTCGCTTTCTCTTTGTTGAGGGCGTTTCCGGCGGCCTTATAGTCGGCGACCAGTTCTTTGGCGGCCTCGGGCCGTTCGGCAATGAATTTGTCGGTCAGGACAAGCCCGCAGCAGAGGGAATCTTTCCAGAGTTCCTCGGAACCGAACAGCACCTTTCCCACGCCGAGCGAGACGCCCATCGCCCCGAACGGTTCGGCGACGCAGTAACCGTCGATCTGTTTGCTGGCGAGCGCCGAAGGCATTTCGGTCGGCGCCAGTTCGGTGACATTGACCTCGTCGATCGAAAGGCCTGCCGAAGCGAGCGTTTCGTTCAGCAGAATGTTGTGCGAGGACTGCCGATGGGGAATCGCGAATGTCTTTCCCTTGAGGTCGGCCGCCGATTGAATATCGTTCGAGACGATGACGACGTTTCCGTCACGGTGTCCCAACGCGACGGCTTTGATTCCGATCCCCTCCTGTTTTGATTTCATCGCCAGTTCGATCAGAACCGAGGCGCCGTCGACGCGGTTCGCGTTCAGGGCGTCGAGGAGCTCGGGCCAGGAACCGTATTTGACCAATTCGACTTTGAGCCCGTCCTTTGACTCGAGCTCTTCCGCCGTTTCGAAGAGGGCCAGCGCGTGCGTGATCGGCAGGTAAGCGATCTTTACGGTTTCCTGTTTTTGTTTGGGGCTTTGGGAACAGGAAGTCAGGAATACAATAAACGCGGCGGCGACAATCAGGACGTTCGTTCTTTTTTTCATCGTGATACCCATTCCTTTCTGAAGGGGAGAGGCGCGGGTGTCCCTCCCCTCTGCGTTGTTTCATTCCCACGGCGGCAGACGTCATCTTGGAGGGCGTCTCTCCTATTAATTGCATAAATCCTATGGGATTAGTATGAAATTATAGCGCAATACGGTTATCGGTCAATACCGATGTTCGAGATTTTCAAAATTTTGAGTTTTTCGTTTTTTCTTTCTATGTTCTTAAAGGGTTTCGGCCGTCGCGGAGAAGGAGCGATTTGTTTGACTCTTTCAATCCGAGGTAGTATGATAGGGAAGTTCGGTAAAATATTTAGTCATTTTGGCTCGAAAGGAAACGTTATGAAAAGACGGCATTTTCTGCGGACCGCGGCGCTGGCGCTCGGCGCGGCGGGAGTTCGTTCGATCCGCGCGATCGATTTCAGTTCGGTTCCCTATACGCTTCCCCTCTTTTCGACCGGCGAGTATCATCGAATCGACTCGCCCGAGCGGGTCTTTCACCGCTCGACCGGCCCGCGAGATGTTCTAGCCGATCCGGAGCAGGTCGAGGCCTGGCGCGACGCGGGAGTAAAGCACCTTTGGCTCACCCTCTTTCACCGCGCCCGGCTTGACGCCGAATGGGATGTCTATGAACAGGCGGTTCGCCGGACGCGGGAGCTGGGAATGGTACCCCATCTCCTTTCCGTTCCGTTCGGCCATCCGACCCGGTTTGAAGCGGGCGGTTTTCCCGAAGGGTGGAAGCCGAACGAGCGACATAACGGTCGAAGGGGGTGGGGGATTTCTTTCCATGAACTGACCGCCCGCGAGACGATCGATTCGAACCGTTTCGCTTACGAGAAGTTCGGCGTCTGCGATCATTTCCTGGACGACGATTACCGCGTTGCCGACATGCCCGACGAGATCGGCGGGTGCGTCTGCTCAGAATGCCGGGAAGCGTTTATGGAGAAGACGGGGATCTCGACGCCGCGCTGGGACGAGCTGATTGCCGATCTGAACGCCAACAACGACACGCCGCTGGTTCGCCTGTGGGTCGATTATCAGTGCGATCTGCTGACTGATCTGTTCCGAAAGACCGAAGCGGCTGCGCCGAAAGTCGATCTGGGGATTATGGTGATGGGGATGGGGTCGGAACGGGCGGGGATCCGCCTGGACGATTACCGCGGAAAGCTC
>CACXFR010000167.1 GCA_902766935.1 uncultured Planctomycetota bacterium
CCATTTGGTATAAACTTAGGTTGCGTTCCGGCCCCGCCTGTCCGGCGGCCGGCAGATTACTCTGCGGCGCTTCTTTCCGCGAAGTGAACGCCGCGGGCTTTTTCCGGGATTCCCGGCGGCAGAACCGCCCCGAAGGATCGAATCTTAAGGAGAGAAGATGGATATTCATCAAACCGCGATCATCAGTCCGAAAGCGAAGATCGGCCAGGGGTGCAAGTTCGGTCCTTACTGCATCATTGAAGACGACGTTGAAATCGGGGACGACTGCGTCTTCGACGCCTTTTCGGTCGTTCGAAGCGGCACCTCGATGGGGAGCGGCAACCATCTTTTCGAAGGGGCGGTGGTCGGCGGCCATCCGCAGTGCCTGGGACTCAAACGCTCAAGCGGCCGGGTGGCGATCGGCGACAACAACCTAATCCGCGAGCACTGCACCGTTCACCGCTCGATGAAAGACGACGGCGTGACCGAGATCGGCAGCGACAATATGCTGATGGTCAACGTCCACGTGGCGCACGACTGCCGCGTCGGCAGCCGCGTCCTGATCTCCAACAACACCATGCTGGCCGGGCACGTCACGGTTGAGGATCGGGCGGTCATTTCGGGCGCGGTCGGAATCCACCAGTTCTGCCGGGTCGGAACGATGGCGATGGTCGGGGGACAGGCGCATGCCGTGAAAGATATCCCCCCCTTTATGCTCGTCGACGGGAAAACGACCGAAGTCGTCGGGCTGAACATCGTCGGCATCACCCGCAACGGCGTCGGTGCCGAGGATCGGAAGATCCTCAAAGAGATGTATCGCATCCTCTATCGCAGCGGCCTTCCCTGGAAGGAGATCCTTCGGATTCTTGGCGAACAGTACAACATCGGCGCCGGAAAGGAACTCGTTCGATTCCTGAATACGACGAAACGGGGGATCGCCCGCGCCCGGCGGACGCGCGACGGGGCGCCGGCCGAAACGGCCGATTCGGCCGAATAAGAGGGCGGCGGCCGAAAGCCGAACCTCCGAAAAAAGGCCTTTCCGCCCCCGCCGGGGGGGTTTTAGGATAGGGAAATCCTGTTATAATACCCTTCGATCATCTATTGATTGAGACTTGGCGCGCCTATTACGCCGCGTTAAGACACAAATAGCACACGTCCCGCGGTCCGAGCGGCCGCGGCAAGAAAGCGAGGGTTATTATGGCTCATAAAAAGGGGCAGGGGTCCAGCCGAAACGGCCGTGACTCCAATGGACAGCGCCGCGGCGTCAAGGTTTTCGGCGGTCAGGCCGTTCGTCCGGGCAGCATCATTCTGCGTCAGTGCGGTACCCACTGGCATCCGGGGAAAGGTGTCGGTCTCGGAACCGATTACACCATCTTCGCCCTGGAAGAGGGTTACGTGAAGTTCGATCAGAACGGCCGCCGCGTCAACGTCGTGGCCGAGAATCCGAACGCGGTGACCGGCTGAGCCGGTTGTCGGTTTATCCGAATTGCATTGAAGCGGAAGAGACATACCGTTCTTTTCCGCTTTTTTGTTTGTCTTTCGAAAAGTTGGGGCCGGGTGCGCGATGTTTGTAGACGAAGTTGAAATCGAAGTCCTCTCGGGCAAGGGGGGGAACGGCTGTGTCAGTTTTCGCCGCGAGAAGTACGTCCCGCGCGGCGGTCCGGACGGCGGCGACGGCGGACGCGGCGGGGACGTGATCTTCCGCGCCAACCGCGACGTTCTCAGTCTTTTTCACCTGACGAAACAGCGGGTCTGGAAAGCGAAAAACGGCCAGCAGGGGAGCGGCGCGCAGCGCCACGGCGCCTCGGCCGAACCGCTGGTGATCGACGTGCCGGTCGGCACGATGGTCTTTGAACGGAACCACGAGGTTCTCCTCAAAGACCTGCGGACCGACGGCGATCAGTTCACCGTCGTCCGCGGCGGATTCGGCGGGAAGGGGAACACCCGTTTCAAGACGGCGACCAACCGCGCCCCGAGGATCGCCGAACCGGGCGGGGAGGGGGAAAGCCGCCTCCTCCGGCTCGAACTGCGGATGATCGCCGACGTCGGTCTGGTCGGCAAGCCGAACGCCGGAAAGAGCACGCTCCTTTCGCGCGTCTCGCGCGCCCGTCCGGCGATCGACTCCTATCCGTTCACGACGATCAACCCCCATCTGGGACTGGTGCAGGCGGGGAGCGGACAGGCGTTCGTGATGGCCGATATTCCCGGTCTGATCGAAGGGGCGCATAAGGGGGCGGGGCTCGGCCACGATTTTCTGCGGCATATCGAGCGCGCGGGAATCATCGTGCATCTGATCGAGCCGCTGCCGACCGACGGAACCGACCCGATCGAAAACTACCGCGCGATCCGCGGCGAACTCGAACGGTACGACCCGGAGCTCTGCGAGCGGGAAGAGATTTTAGTCGTCACCAAGGCGGATATTCCCCAGGCGCGGGAGATCGCCGCTCGGTGCCGCGTCGAACTCGGCAAAGAGCCGATCGTCATTTCGGCGGTGACCGGCGAGGGACTGAACCTTCTGACGAACCGAATCTGCGAGGTTCTCCGCCCGAAGCCGGCGTGGTGATTCGCCGCGGACTTTTGTATTACTGATTTTCGGACACGGTGCGGTCCATCTTCCCCGAGACGAACCCCTCGAGGTCGAGCGAGACCGCGGCGAATCCCAGGCGCAGAAACTTTTCGAGAATCGCTTCTTTGACGCCGCCGGCCAAAACGCGCGGTATTTCGCCGGCGGGGACTTCGATCCGCGCCGTCACCGGCGAGTCGACCCGGACGCGGCAGACGGAGAATCCCTCGGCGCGAAGGATCTTTTCCGCCTCTTCGACGCGGCGCAGCAGCTCCGCCGTCGGGGTGAGCCCGTAGAGAAGACGCGTGGCAAGACAGGGATTCGAAGGACGGTCGGCGGTCGAAAGACCCAGCTCCCGCGCCAGACGGCGCACCTCGGCCTTGTCGATCCCCAGTTCGGCCAGGGGGGAACGTACGCCCAGCTCGGCGGCGGCGCGTTCGCCCGGCCGCCGGCCGCCGCGGTCGTCGGCGTTTTCGCCGTCCAAGAGGGTGCGGCGGGGCTCCCCGGCGCGGCGCCGCCGATCGATCAGATCTTGTATAGCGGAAAAACGGTACTTCTTGCAGTGATAGCAGCGGTCGGGCGCGTTCGTCCGAAACGCCGGAAGGTCGAGCTCGCCGGACGAGTCGATTTCGACGAGGCGGAGTCCGATCTGCCGCGCGACCGCGCGCGCGTTGTCAATATCGCTCTGCGACGAGGTCGGCGAGATTGCGAAGACCCCCACGGGGGGGAGTGCGTGAAACTTTTCCGCGGCCAGAAGCGCGGCCTTGGCCAGAAGCGACGAGTCGACGCCGCCCGAAAAGGCGACGACCGACGGCGCCAGACGTCCGAGGTGCGTTAAAAGGGTTTCGATGGCGGTGAAGACGATCTCCTTATGTCGGAAGGAATCTCACATTCCGGGGATATATTCGCTTTCGGGGGTGACCGACTCGCAATAGCGGGCGATCAGGTCGGCGGCGGCGTCGAGGTCTTTGAGCGAGATCATTTCGGTCGGCGTGTGCATGTAGCGGTTCGGGATCGAAATGAGGGCGGTCGCCACGCCGCTGCGGTTGACCTGGATCACGTTCGCGTCGGTTCCGGTCGGACGCCCTTCGGCGGAAAGCTGGATCGGAATCCCGTGCTCGCCGGCGATCGCGCGCAGTTGGTTGAAGAGGCGCGTGTTCAGGTTCGGCCCCTTGGCCAGAACCGCGCCGGCTCCCAGAAGGACGTCGCCGTTCTGCTTCTTGTCGATCGTCGGGCAGTCGGTGGCGTGGGTGACGTCGACCGCGATCCCGACCTTCGGGTCGATTCCGAACGCGCTCGTCTTGGCGCCGCGCAGGCCGACCTCCTCCTGAACGGTCGAGACGGCGCAGACGCCGACCTTGAGTTTCGACGAATCGATCCGCGCCAGAGCTTCCATAATCACCCAGACGCCGGCTTTGTCGTCGGTGGCGACGGCGGTGATCCGCTCGTCGAGCATCTCGCGATAGGCCAGTTCGACCGTGGCGCAGTCGCCGACTTCGACCAGCTCTTCGGCGGTCTCCCTGTCAGGCGCGCCGATATCGATCCAGAGGTCTTGGAGTTTCATCGGGCGTTTGCGGTCCTCTTCGCTGAGCAGATGGATCGGCTTCTTGCCGATGACGCCGGCGACCGGGCCCTTTTTGCCGTAAACCACGACCCGCTGGCCGGTGACCACCTGCGGATCCCAGCCGCCGAGCTGCAGGAAGTAGAGGAACCCGTCGGAATCGATGTAGTTGATGATAAAGCCGATCTGGTCGCAGTGCCCCGCGAGCATGATTTTAAAGGGGGAATCGGGGTTCTTGCACGCCATCACGTTCCCGTGGACGTCGGTTCGAACCGCGTCGGCATAGGGGGCGACGTAGTCGCGCACGACTTTCTGGATCGGCTCTTCGAAGCCGGAGGGGCTCGGCGTATTAAAAAGGCTGCGGAGGAATTCTTTCGATTGAGGCTGCACGTGATCTCCTTGTATTTCTGGTCTGTCAGAACGGTTTGGCCGGTTCGCCGAGAATCTCTTTGATCCGGTCCTGGTCGAGTTCTTCTTCGGCGACGAGCGCGTCGGTCAGGTTTTCGAGGAGCTCCCGCTTTTCGGTCAGGATCGTCTCGGCGGACTCTTCCGCCTCGCGAAGAATGTTCATCACCTCTTCGTCGATCAGGCGGGCGGTCGCGTCGCTGTATTCGCGCGACTCGGCGATTTCGCGGCCGAGGAACGGGTTCGTGTAGTCGCCCCGGTACGAGACCGGACCGAGCTGTTTGCTCATCCCCCAGTGGACGACCATCCGCCGGGCCAGGCGGGTCGCTTCTTTCAGGTCGTTTTCGGCGCCGGTCGAGGACTGTTTGTAAATCAGCAGTTCGGCGGCGCGCCCGGCGAGGAATTCGGTCAGTTTGGCGCGGAGTTCCGTTTCGGTCACGCTCAGCTGGTCCTCTTCGGGCATGATATACGTCGCGCCGAGCGACATGCCGCGCGGGACGATCGTTACCTTGTGAACGCGGGTTTTCGTCGGGCTGAACCAGTCGATGATCGTGTGGCCCGCCTCGTGGTAGGCGGTCTTGCGCTTGTTTTCGGGGGTGAGGATCTCTTCGCGCGGAAGCCCCATCACCACCTTGGCGTGCGCGAACTCGAAGTCGGACATGTCGACCTGCGTCTTGAAATTGCGCGTGGCCCAGAGGGCGGCTTCGTTGACCAGGTTCTGAATGTCGGCGCCGGTGAAGCCGACGGTCGAGGCGGCGAGTTTGTCGCGGTCGATGTCGTCGCCGAGCGGAATCTTTTTCAGGTAGATTTCGAAAATCTCTTTCCGCCCTTTCAGCGAGGGGCGGTCGACGGTGATATGCCGGTCGAACCGTCCGGGGCGCATGAGCGCGGGGTCGAGCACGTCGGGCCGGTTCGTGGCGGCCATCACCATCACCGACTCGGAGGGGACGAAGCCGTCCATCTCGCTCAGAATCTGGTTCAGCGTCTGTTCGCGTTCGTCGTGCCCGCCCCCCAGACCGGTTCCCCGCTGGCGGCCGACCGCGTCGATTTCGTCGATGAAGAGGATACTCGGCGCCTTGGCGCGCGCCTCGTTAAAAAGTTCGCGTACGCGGGTCGCCCCGACACCGACGAACATCTGCATGAATTCCGAGCCGTTGATCGAAAGGAAGTTGACCCCCGCCTCGCCGGCGACCGCGCGCGCCAGGAGGGTCTTCCCGGTGCCGGGAGGGCCGAAGAGGAGCGAGCCTTTCGGCACGCGCGCGCCCATTCTGTCGTAGCGTTCGGGGTCTTTCAGATAGTCGACGATCTCTTCGAGCTCTTTTTTGACGTTGTCCAGCCCCGCGACGTCGGCGAAGGTGATGCGCTTCCCCTTGTTCGGGTCGTAGGAGCGCATCGGGCTTTTCATAAAACCGCCGACCCCGCCGCCCATCATCTGCTCGTTCGTCCGCCGCATCATCTTCCAGAAGATGATGAGGAGAAGTCCGCTCAGCAGAACCGAGGTGATCATATAAAGCCCGGTGTTGTCGAGCGGCGAGTTCGAGGAGAACGAACGGGTCTTCTTTCGAATGGCGTCGTCAACCTTCGGGTCGGCCAGCGCGGTGGCGGGAATCTCGCAGCGGAACTTCCGGTAGATGACCTTTCCGGTACTGGAACCCTTCTTCTGGTCGTAGACGACGTAGGTCGCCTCGCCGCCGTCGACCGGGAAGGCCGACTCGTTCTTCCGCTTCGGCGAGGGAACCGGCACCAGGTTCCACTTTCCCTTTTCCCCTTCGGCGCCGGGCTCCTGGAAGATCGGTTCGGGAAGGAGTTTTCCCGGATTGGCCGCCACGTCGGGAACGTCGACGAACGTGCCGCTGAGGATATTCCCCTTCATCGTGACCGTGTCGATATTCCCCTTGTCGAGCTGCTCGTAGAAACCGTTCCAGGTGATCAGAGTCGTCCCGGAATCTTTTCGGGAGGAAAAGAACAGCCAGGCCGCGCCGATCAAAAGGAGAAAGACCAGGACGGGGGAAAACCTGCCGCGGGGCGGACGGAAAGACTCCGACGGCGAATCGTCGCGGGAAGATTTTTTCCCTTTAAAAGGGGGAAGGGGAGGACGCTCCGGCCCGGAAGAGGACTTTTCGGGCTTCGGCCCGGAGGACGACTTTTCGGCGTTCGGATCGGACGAAGTTTTGAACCGGTCGGGGATCTGCCTGTACGTTTCGTCGTCGAGACGGAAACCGTCTTTCGCGGCCGGTTTCTTCTCTTCGGAAGGGGAATCGCCCCCTTCGGCGGCGGGGGATTTTCCGTCGTTCGTTTCGGGCTCGGATTTGGGATCTTCCCAGGAATCGGATTGTTTCATTCGCGTTCTTTCGCTGCAGCGGTTTTGTGAAGGGACAAGGGGAAAGGGTTCACGGAACCTATCCTGTGATTATACCAGTTTTCCGGAAAAAAGGAATGATGCCGAAGGGGGGCCGGCGCTCACGGCGCCGGGGGGAGTGCCCTTGACGCCCCCTCCCTTTTATTTTAAAATCCGCCGTTTTTCCGGACGCATTCAACAACGTGGCGGCAGACCGATGAATCGAACGTTTCGCTCGGCGGTATTCCTCTTTTCTCTCCTGGTCCTTTCGGGGAGAGCCCCCCTTTGGGCCCAGGCCGCCGGAGGTACGCTTCCCCCTCCGCCCGACTTTTCGGGCGGACAGATCCTCTCGTCGACGCCCTATCCCGGCGGCGGCCCGATCGATTCCTACGGGATGCAGGGAATCCCGGTTCAGGGACAGATCGTCCAGGGAGCGCCGATTTCCGGTCAGATCGTCGGGGGGGATCCGATTCCGGCGGGAGGCGATTTCGGTTCCTTTTCATCGACGGTGATTCCGTACGATTCGTCGATCCTTTCGCAGTTCGGCGTCGACAGCGGCCCGTCGTTCGACGAATACGGCCGGCCGTACGGTCCGAATAATCCGCCGCCGGTCACCGACGTCTCGGTCCGGAATCGGCGCGACAACGGCGTGGTGAAGGCGCAGGAGGTTCCCGCCCCGTCGGTCCTCCTGGAAGCGTTGAACCGCCAGCTCGACGCGTGGAGTCCGCAGCGCGCGCTGATCGACGATCTGACCCCGGCCACCGTGATGAAGATGACGGTTCCCTACGGCGTTGACGCGCAGTTCCTCTGCCGGATCGGCTCGAATCAGACGGTGCCGAGAAACGGACAGGTAGAGACGCGGGCGCAGACCGAACCGGCCTACGCCGTCGGGATTCTCTGCTGGAACCTGCCGATCGGCCTTCGGCGGATCTTCAATCCCGCCGAAGGGATCCTCGTTCCGCGGATCGGGTTCGGCTACCAGCAGACGCGGGGGGAGCTTCTCGCCTCGCTGGCGATGGCGAACGTCTCGAGCTCGTACGAGATCAAGGTCGGTTCCGGCCGAAAGATGACGGTGCGCGATCTGATGGAGTCGGAAATGTCGCAGATGACTCTGCAGGAAGACCTTTCGATGATGGCGGTCGCTCTTTCGTTCTACCTCGACGACGTCGGCCGCACGTGGCAGGACGCGGCCGGCGAGTCGGTCACCCTTCTTTCCCTGGC
>CACXFR010000168.1 GCA_902766935.1 uncultured Planctomycetota bacterium
CGGAAGCCGGCCGATTAATTTCGTCCGGCTGATCCAGCCGATTCTTGACGCGAAATGCGTGAACTGCCATCAGGCCTCGGACGATGACCGCGCCATTGATCTTTCCGATAACCCGAAAGAGGCGCATTTTTCAAATGCGTTTACGAACCTGATTAAATACTGTTTCTACTATGACCACTATCTGTGGGATGAGCCTCGAACCGAGCCGATGAATTTCGGCGCCAGCCGAAGCCGTCTTTATGAAATTCTCAAATCGGATCATCACGGCGTGAAACTGACTCCGGAAGAACTCTACCGGTTCACCCTTTGGATGGATAACAACTGCGGCTTCTACGGTGCGTATGTTAACATTCCCGAACAGCGGCGCGGCGAGACTGTTACTCCTGATCTGGAGTAACCGGAAAAGCGCCGGCAAGGGAGTCTCCCGTGAAAAATCTTTCCCCGTAGTCCATTCAAGAGAAGACGCGGGCGGTCTGCGTTTCTGTTGCGGAAGGCGCAAAAAAAAGGCGCAAACCGGAGGGTTTGCGCCTTTTTCCCACAGATGCATAAGTACAGCCGCTACTTATTGATTTGCACCGTGAACATCACCCCATGGATGAGTGTGCTTTCATTCCGAAGATCTTTATCGTCGCGGACACCGAAGTAACTTCCGTCGGCATTGATCCGGTAGTCGTTGATTGTCGTGCTCCGGGCAATATTCGCCAGGTAGGTGAAGTCGTAACCGACTTTGAACGAGACGACCGAGGTCCAGTGCCACGCCGCCTCAACCTTCACGTTCGCGCCCGGCGACCACTGGTTGAAGTGCTCCGAGTAGGAGAACGAGTTGGCGACGGTGTTGATCGGGGAGTTGAGCGGAATCCCGCCGGTATCGCTGAGATTGCCCGACTGGCTCGACTCATATTTCAGGCCGAGGTAGCCGTCCCCCGAAAGGTTCTGACGGTTGAAGCCGGCGAAGAACGTCCCTTCGCCCGAGAGGCGCCAGCGGTTGTTCGAGAGAGTGTAGCGGCCTCCGATCTGCGGACCGATGATCTGGTTGTCGGCATCGAAGTTCCAGCTTGAATACCCCAGATCGGCGCCGGAGAAGGAGTCGCTGTCTTCGTTGTAGTCGTCGTATTCCTGGTCCTGGCTCGAAATATTGCCGCTTGGGGTGACGACGGTCGATCCTCCCTTGTTGAGGATGTTGACGATGGTGTTGGTGTAGTGCGAACTCGTCTTGGTCGTCGAGTGGGCGAAGAGTTCCATCTTGTCGTCGAAGACGTGGTATTTCACGCCGGCGAGGAACTCAAGGGTACCGAGGCGGAACGGGTGGAAGCGGTAGGTGTACATCGCCTCGACGCACCAGGTGTTCACCTTGGTATTGAACGTGTAGGTGTCGAAGATGATCGGAATCGGCGCGAACGCGTACTGTGCGCCTTCCTCATCATTGTCGTTGTTATTGTTGTTCGTATTGGTGTTCCCGTTCGAGTAGCTGTGATCGCTCGTCTGGCCGCCGTAGAGGTCGATCAGCGCCCAGAGGTGCCCGATCCGTCCCTGGTGGTAGGCTTCGTAGGTCGCCATCGAGACGAACTTGTCGTCGGCCCAGACGTAGTAGTCCGCCGAGCCGTCGACATATTCGTCGAGGAGAACCGTCTGCGGGTCGAGAATGTTGACCGAGGCGTCGATCCCTTCTTGCCTCAGACGCTGCGGGGTGACAATCGTCCCTTTCACCGACCAGCCGTGATGACCGCGCTGGTTCCCGATCTCGAACTGACTGACCGAGGTAAAGTCGTGATGAAGCGAGTCGGTCGAGATCTGGTTCGTCGTCTTGATCGCGGTGAACGCCCCTCCGGCCGTTCTCGAAATCAGATACGGCGTTTCAGCCAGCGAACCGTACTCGTGACCGACCTGTGTGCTCGACGGCAACGAGATCGTCATCAATCCGGCGCCAATGCTTCCGTAAAGTCCTTCGTGCATGTAGGCTCCGCCGCCGAACTGATCGTCAGGATACGGCGAGAAGAACCGCATCTGGGAGATCTGCGCGCTGGCGTGGGCTGTCACCAACAGGAACAGGCCCAGGCAGGCGATAGCTAACTTCAACTTTTTCAGAGACATGGTGCAATCCAATCTGCTCACAAAAACATCCATGTAGTTCAGGTTCCGAATAGATAAACCCGTCCGAAACCTACGGCTGTAGCGAATGTATCGGATATTCCGAAAGTAACAATTGAGTGATAATCGCTAGAATCGGAAAATTTTACTAAGAAGGACTAATCGGAACTAAAATAGGGAAAATAGATAATTTACATTCGGCCCATACGGCGGAGAAGGAGTTTGATATCTTCCCAAGTATCTCGTTTTGCCGCCGGATTTCGCAAAAGGTACGCCGGGTGATAGGTGCAGACGACCTCGATACCGCGGTAGTCGTGGACTTTTCCCCGGAGTTTGCCGATCGACTGATCGGTCTGAAGAAGGTTCTGAGCGGCGACCGAGCCGAGACAGCATATATATTTAGGCGAAATCGTTCGGAGCGTCCCGTCGAGGAAAGGACGGCAGAACGCCGCCTCGCTGGGGAGGGGGTTGCGGTTCTGCGGGGGGCGGCATCGGACGACGTTGCATATATAGACGTCTTCGCGGCGCATTTTCATCCCCTTGACGATAATGTCGGTCAGAAGCTGGCCGCTGCGGCCGACGAAGGGAACCCCCTGCCGATCTTCGTCGGCTCCCGGTCCCTCTCCGACGAAGACGAGTTCGGCGTCGGGATTCCCGACCCCGAAAACGGTCTGCGTCCGATTGGCGACCAGTTCGGGGCAGAGGACGCATTTCGAGACGGCCTGCGCCAGGTCGCGCAGGAGCGCCTCTTTGGCGCGGGTCGAAAGACCCGGTTTGATCTGTGCCAGAGTCTTTTCAAGCGGGGTTTGAGAGGACTGTTTCGCCATAACGTCTGAAATCTGAATGGGCGGCTCCACACCGGGATCGGCTCGGAGCGTCTTTTCGGGAAGGGACGCGCCTTCGGAAACCGGCGCTCCGGGAAGATCCGTGACGCCGGCTTGATTCGCGTCCTCAAAGAAATCGGCCAGCAGATCGGTCAGACGGGGCGGTTTGCGCATCACTCCCCTCGAAGCGCCTTGTTCGAAGCCGACATCTTGTCGACCGGCATCTTAATCACTTCGCGGTCGTACGACATCAGACCGTTCACCTCGACTTCGCAGTCGGTCGTCTGGGTGTAGACCGCCGCCGAAAGTCCTTTGGCGATCAGGTCTTTGAGGGTGTCGTTCATCGCGTTGTATTTGTCGAAAAGCGCGTTTTTGTCCTCAAACGTGGCGTAGCCCCAGTTCCCGTCCTCTTTCCAGGAGTGGCCCTTGATCGGCAGACCGAGCCCTCCGTATTCGCCCAAAACGGTGGCGCGGTTCTCTTCGGTCGGGAACATATCCGGTTCGGGATAGTTGTGGCGGTCGTGGACGCTCCCGCAGTCGCGGTCGGTCCATCCGCTGGTGCAGTTCACCAGACGGGTCGGGTCGAGCTGCTGCGTCATTTCGACGATCCGGGCGGTGTCGAACTGTCCCCACCCTTCGTTGAACGGAACCCACATTATGATGCAGGGGAACGACTTGAGCCGCGCGATCATCGCGGCGTATTCCTGCTCATACTGGGCGGCCGAGGCGGGGGTGCGGGCGACATCCGGCATATCGCCGCTGATATAGGCGTCGCCGGAGGGCATATCCTGCCAGACGAGGAGTCCGAGCTCGTCGCAGTGGCGGTAGAAGCGGTCCGGTTCCGACTTGACGTGTTTGCGGAGCATGTTGAAACCGAACGCCTTGGTCATTTCCAGGTCGAAACGGAGCGCCTCGTCGGTCGGCGCGGCATAGAGTCCGTCGGGCCACCACCCCTGGTCGAGCGGGCCGTGCTGGAATAGGAATTTCCCGTTCAGGAGGATCCGCGTGATTCCGTCTTCGGTTTTGCCGAGGGAGACTTCGCGCATGCCGAAATAGGAATCGACCTTGTCGATCGCTTCGCCCCCTTTGAGGAGTTCGGCGCTGAAATCGTAAAGGTTCGGGGTTTCGGGGGTCCAGAGCTCCGCGTCGGGATACGCGACGGTGAGCGCGGCGCGGCCGTCGGCGACCGCCATCGTTTGACCGGCGATCTTCACGGTCGTGCCGAGCGAGGCGCCCGCCACCTCGACGTTGAAGGTCATCTTCTTTTCTTTGATGTTCGAGACCGGCGTGATCGAAGCGATGTAGGCGTCGGCGACCGGTTCAAGCCAGACGGTCTGCCAGATCCCGGTGTTCGGCGTGTACCAGATTCCGCCCGGATTGGTAAGCTGTTTGCCGACCGGCTGCTTCCCGGCGGGGTCGTCTCCGTCGACAACTTCCTTGGTCGGGTCCCAGACGGTGACGGTCAGCTGCTGCCGGCCTTCGGTCAGAGCGTCGGTGATATCGAACGTGAACGGGTCGTAACCGCCGCGGTGCCGCCCGAGATACCGGCCGTTGAGGGAGACGTCGGTCTGCCAGTCGCACGCGCCGAAATGAAGAAGGATCCGCTTTCCGGCCCAGCCGGCGGGGACGTCGAATTCCCGGTTATAGACCAGAAGATTCTCTTTCCCGACCGGTTTGGCGACTCCCGAAAGAGCCGATTCCGCCGGGAACGGAACGAGGATCTTCCCCTGAGGCATCGGGTTCGGAAGCCCGACGGGGGTGATCGCGTAGTCCCACAGACCGTTCAGGTTCACCCAGTCGGGGCGAACCAGCTGCGGGCGGGGATATTCCGGATGGGGAGCGCTCGGGTCGACGTCTTTGGCGAACTTCGAAAGGAGGATCCCTTCAACGGGTTTCCAATCGGCGGCCGAAAGCGCGGTGGCGGCAAAAAGGGCGGCGGCGATTGCGCCGGCAAGGAAGAATCTGGTTTTCATTATCGTTTCCCGAAAGGTTTGATCAGTACCGGGGGAGACCGGAAGAAACTTTCGGCCTCCCCTCAGACGCGGAGCGTCTGACAGAACAACATCAGCCTATAGTTTAACGGAAAAGATGGGAGATATCAAGAATCGGGGGAAGTTTCCGTCGAAATTTTTCGGCGCGGTTCTTTTCCGGCGGGGGGATAGAACCCGACTTTCACCTTGGCGGCGGGAACCTGAAACGGGGTCTGCTGAGGGAGGGTGAGCGAAATGATCTCCCCGTCGTAGGGGAATCGCGCCAGAGCCTCCGCTTTCCGCCCCATCGACTCGTCGTTTCCCTCTTCCCAGAGAAGGACGCCTCCCGACCGCCGAAACTCCTCTTCGTCGGCCCAGAGCGGATCCCAGAGGCGGGCGCGGTCGGGTCCGTAGACCGAAACGTTCTGCGTAAGCCATTCGTCCCCGATCACGAACGGAATCGGGGTATGATATCTTTCGTGCCAGAGACGGGTGACCGCCTCGGCCAGATTTTTGCCCGGGTAGTGGTAGCGCGAAGCGTGTCCCTCGATCGCCGGCGCCAGGAAAACGCCCAGGATGAAAAGAACCATAATGACCGCCGGCTCGACGAGCGAAATGATGCCCGCCGCGCGGAACGGGCGGCTTTCGGTGTCAAACGGAAGACGCGACAGAATCAGCAGGGGGAAGAAATACCAGAGGTGGCAGCCGAGCGCTCCGCGGGGCGGACTTGCCGAAATCAGGGCGAAGAGAAGCTCGACCGCCAGCGGAACGAAAAAGATATACGCGAGATAGGCAAAACGGACCGACCGGTCTTGCGCGTCCGGCGCGGCGCCGCGGGAGAGATCTTCCCGCGGGGCGGTTTTCTTTCGATCCGCGATGAGCGGAATCAGGGGAAGCGAAATCGGCGCGGCGTAAAGGAGCTGTTCGGCCAGAAAGGCAAACGGCGCCGCCAGATGCCCGAAAAGGGAGGGAATCTTATTGTCGGAAGCCGACGACGCCGCGTAGGCGAACTGAGCGAAGTCGTGGTCGACGTTCCATTTGAGCAGGGGAAGATAGAGAGCGGCCGCGGCGGCGGTCGTCAGCCAGGGGCCGGCCGAGAGCCATCGGCGCGGCGCGCGGACCGACAGAAAAAGGACGATCGCGAAGGCGAGAAAAATGATCGTCATCTTGCAGTAGATTCCCAAGCCGAGCGCGGCGCCGGTCAGGAGCCACCAGCGCTTTCGGTTCGTCTCGACGCTCCGCAGGCCGAAATAGGCGGTCCAGATCCAGAAGAGGCCGAGCGTCGTGTTGTTGTTATACAAAGTGCTTTCGAAGTGAAAGAAGTAATACGACATCATACAGAAGACGGCGAGGACGGCTCCTTTGGGCGGCAGGTATTTGGCGCTCATCGCGCCGATTCCGGCCAGAGAAAAGAAGACGCAGATCTGCGAGGTCAGATAGGGGGCGGCCGCCGCGCGGCCGGTGAGCGTGTAGACGATCTCCAAGAGCCAGCAGGTCAGCGCGCCGTGTTTCGGCGTGGCGAGAACCCAGTTCTGTCCGGTCAGGATCATTTCCATGACGTCGGGACGGTAATTCGCGATCACAAAGACCGGAGCGACGGTCCAGAATAGACTGAAGAGTAAAAGAACGCTCCAATAGCGGTCGGTGATCGAGGGAACGGCGGACGGTTTCATGGCGCGGGTCGACTCTTTTCTTCCGTCTCCGGCGGAATGAGGGCGATTCCGACCGAGACGTCTTTCTTCGCGTATCGTGATTTCGGTTTGACGGTGAAGGCGCCGACGACCCGCAGAGCGGGAAAATCGCGGCGCAGCGCGCCCAGAAACTCCTCGTCCCGTTCTCCCGGAGTCCAGAGGAAGAGCCCCCCCTCCCGCCGAACCTGGTCAAGTGAACCCCACGACGAGTGGCTCGGGCCGGAATAGACGCGCGCACGGTCTCGTCCGTAAACGCTGACGTTCCCCGCCAGCCAGGGCCAGGCTTCGTACAGGGCGCCGCCGGTCCACGGTTCGGCCATCACCCACGGAAGGGGCTCGGCGTATTCGTCATGCCAAACCCCCTCGGCGAGGGCGGCGACTGATCTTCCCGGAAAATGGTAGCGGGGGAGGTTTTTCTCGAAGAGCGGAGCCAACGGCACCAGAACGGCCACACAGAAAAGGCAGATCGCGTCGAACGCGAGCGAGACGCCGCAGCTGCGCCTAACCGGGCGCGGCGACGTGTCGCGCCCCAGAAAGACGATCGTCCAGATCGACAGCGGCATCCAGATATGGCATCCCAGGTCGCACCTCAGATAGACGCCCCCCAGGGCCGACCAGATCAGGTTGAACAGGAGCGGCCCGAAAAGGAGCCAATTTAAAAAGCGCCGTTTCCACGCGTCCGGCGCTGCGTCCTTTGCCGGAGGGGCGGTTTCGGCGGACGCGCTTTTTTTCCGCCGCCGTAAGATCGGCAGAAGGCAGAAGAGGGGAGGAAGGACGAGCGGAAGCTGGTTGCTCAGAAATTCAAGCGGCGCCAGGAGATGTCCCCGCCATCCCGCGCGGCGCGGGGCGTTCCCCGCCGCGTAGGCCAGGGAGGCGAAAAATTTGCTCCTCATAAGCCAGACGATATACGGCGTAAAAAGGAGAAACGCCGTCGCCGTCGATATCCAGGGGCCGGCCGTGCGCCAGAGACGCCGCTTGTCGGGGTCGGCGATCAGGAACAGAACGATCACCAGCGCCAGAACCGCCTCGGTGTATTTAAAATAGAGGCCGAGCCCGATTCCCGCGCCGGCGGCGAACCACCATCTTTTTTTCTCGGTCTCGATCGCCTTAAACGCCAGATACGCGGCGAAGATCCAAAACGCGTCGAGCGTGACCGAATTGTTGTAGCGCGTCCCTTCCATCTGAAAGAGATACCAGTAGCCGAACATCGAAAACGCGGCCGCCAGCGCCGGGCCGGGAGCCAGGTATTCCCGAGCCAGGCGGTGGATTGACCAGAGGGCGAGAAGGTTAAAGAGCGCGGCGGTGAGCGAGGGGGCGGCGGCGATTCCGACGATCCGCGAAACCAGATCGAGCAGGTTGGCGGTCAGCGCGGGATGCGAGCCGCTTCCGAACGTCCATTCCCGCCCGACGAAGAACTGTTCGACGATATCGAGCCGGAAGTTCGGGAAGACCAGGATCGGGACGACCGTCCAGAGCGCCGCGAAAATGAGCGCGGCCGTCCAAAATCGGCGCGCGGCCGATGCCGACGCGGGGGGGAGAGGTTCGTTTTCTTTCATAGGTCAGATTTTATCGGCAAGCGCCGAAACGGACAAGGCGAAATCGTCCGTCCGCGAGCCGCGGCGGCGGACTTTTCCGATTGCGCGAAAAAGTGTATTATCGTAAGGAAAGAGTTTATTCGCGGGGTTTGTAACCAATGGCAAAAGAAGCGGCCGACAATCAAAACCTGACCGCGCGTTCCTTTAAGGCGGTCAGCCTGGTTCTCGTCTTTCAGCTGGCGGCGCAGATCTTCCAGATTGTTCTGGGAATCTGTCTGGTTCGAATGCTCGAGCCGTCCGACTACGGAATCGTCGCGATGCTGGCGATCTTTTGGGCGGTCTGCAACGTCTTCGTCGACGGCGGGTTCGCGCAGGCGCTCCTCCAGTGCAAGACGGTCACCCCGCGCGACCTTTCGTCGGTCTTCTACTACAACTTTGGACTGAGCCTTCTCTTCTGCCTTCTGATGATCGCCGCCGCCCCCTGGATCGCCGCGTTCTACGGGGAAGAGATTCTGATCAAAACGATCCGCGTGACGGCCTGGACGCTCCCGATCACGGCCGCCGCCGCCGTTCCGAAAGTGATCCTCGGCCGAAAGCTGATGCAGGGGAAGATTTCGATCAGCCAGTTCGTCGGGAGCGTCGTCAGCGGCATCGTCACCTTGTATTTGGCGTATAAGGGATACGGGGTCTGGGCGCTCGTCTGGCAGAACTTTCTGGCCGTCGCGGTCACCTCGCTCTGCATTCTCCTTTTCGTCCGCTGGGTGCCGAGCCCGATATTTTCCTTTTCGACCCTCTGGAAGCATTTTAAATACGGGTCGAAGCTCCTCGCCTCGCGTCTCCTGTTCACCTTTTTCGGCTACGTCTACAACGTGGCGATCGGGAAAGTCGAGGCGAAGGAGACGCTCGGCCTTTACGAGCAGGGGCGGCGTTACGCGCAGAAGATCCCCCGCTGCGTACAGTCGGCGTTCGATACGGTTCTTTTTCCCGCGTTTTCCAAAATTCAGGACGACATTCCCCGCCTCCGCGCCGCGTACGCCCGCGCCCTTCAGGTCTCGATGTGCGTCTTCCTCTTTACCGGAATGGCGATCTACGCCCTCTGCTACCCGGCGGTCTCGGTGGTCCTCACCGAAAAGTGGATTCCCGCGGTTCCCTACTGCCGCTTTCTGGTTCTGGCGATCCTCTTCTATCCGATCGAAAACCTCGGCCGGAATCTGATCAACTCGGTCGGCAAGTCGGGGACGACCCTCTTTTTGAACGTTCTCAACCTGGGGATGCTGGGAGCGAACGTCCTCATCCTCTTCCGGTGGGGGCTTCCGACGATGCTGGTGACGAACATCGCCGGCACGTGGCTCTGCGACCTCCTCTTTGCCTGCTTTACCGCGCGCGAACTGAAATACCCCCTCTGGCGGCAGTGCCGCGACAATCTCCCCTACGTTTTCTTTTCGCTTTTCGCCTGCGCCGCTTCGTGGGGGATCTACCGCCTTCTCTGGGATTGGAACCGAATCGTCAGCCTGGCCGCCGGAGCGCTGGCCGCCCCCCTTCTCTACGCCGCGCTGAACATCTTCTTTAAGACGTGCGCGTGGCAGGAGCTGGCGGCGATTTGGCGGCGGCGCTTCCCCCGCCGGAGAAAGGGAAAAGAACCCGAGGCGGGAGGGAACACTTCGGAAGAGGAGAAAATTTCTTAAAAAAGACGCGCAAACCTTGTTGCAGCTTGACAAAAGCTTGTCATAAGGTATTATTCTCATAGGTTAAGATAACTCGTTTTTTTCAGGGGGTCTGCGTTGTCCGAAAGTCGTTATTCGTTCCGCCCGTTCCGACGCGGCGGCTTCTTCTTTTTTTTCCTTTCCTTCTGCGGAATTCTTTTTCTTTCGGAGGGGCTCCGGGCTCAGAACGTGACATCCGAACGGGAAATCCGCGACCGGATCGATTCGATCCTGAAGCAGTCGGATGCGGATTCCCCTTCCGACGCGCTCGAATCTGATTCGGAGGACGACGAAGAGTCGGCCGACGCGGAAGAGCCGGCGGCGAAAGACGGGCCGCCCCGAAAAGGAACTCCCGCCTCACCTCTTAGAAGCCTTTCCGCCGCCGCCGGAGAGCTGGCGTTTCGCGAAAAGAGCCGCTACGTCAACGACAAGCAGGGGAACGGGAAGTTTCACGGCGCGTTTGTCTCGGTCGCGTGGGACGGCTTCGCCGGCCTGGCCGAGTATTGCGACGACCACCAAATGGAGCTCCGGCTGGAGTTCCTTCCGCTGATGAATATGTTCGACGTGGGGAAATGCCGCCGCGTGAAGCGGACCGAGGCGCCCGACGGCGGCTGGGTCTACGATTTTTTCTGGAAACCGAACAACGGCAGGGGGAAAGAGCAGTCACTCCTGACGGTAACCCTTTCCGAGTCGGGGCTGTCGGCGGAACAGAACGAGTGTCTCGACTCGACCCTTTCCGGCGAGGCGGCGATTCTGGCGCTCGATCATATCCGTCTGGGCGTCCTGCGATGGAGCCTTCTCGACGAGGGGGCGCCCGACGACGAGCCGGCCGAAAGGACGCTGACTTTCGTGACGCCTCTTTTCGCCGCCGCCGAAATTTCCGATAAGTTCGAACCTTCCCCGCAGCCGATTTCGATCGGCGACCGGCTTCAAAAGAAAGAGGTCCTTCCCGACCTGAACTTCGACGCCGACACCAAGATGAAAGTGACCCTCGCCTCGTGTCAGGGGCTCAACGCGCTGGCCGAGTCGGGGCGGACCTCCTTTTTGCTTTCGGACGGCTCGTTTCAATACACGATCACCTTTGCCGTGACGCCCACGCCGAAAAGCGCCGACGACCTGCAGCTGGTCACCGTGGCGCTGATCGACGGCGTCCCGGCCGACGAGGTGGTGAAGGAGTTCTTTTATCGGTCGGGAATGATCGAGCAGGTCAACGCGGCGATATACGAAAGAGAAATGATCATCGCGGGACTCGAAAGCAGCTACGTGCTTGTTCCGAACGTCAGTTCCTCCGATCCCGTCGTGCAGAAGGAGATCTTTTCGCAGCGGAAGCGCCTGGAGCGGATCAACCGCAACATCGACTCGCGGATTCGGAAATACAGCGGTCAGATCGGCCGGCTTCGCAAATCGCTCGATGTGGAGCTGAGCAAGCGCCTGAAGAAAAATCTCAAATTCTTCCAGGATCGGTTTGCGGTCACCTATAAAATCTCCCTGACGAACCGCAAGATCGGGCCGGACGAGTTTCTGTTGTGCGACTCGTTCGCCGAGCGGAACGACTACGAGACCCGCGACGACGAAAACGCGGGGAACGGTCTGGAAGACGACGTCTTCGACGCGGACGAATTCGATCCGGGAGAGATCGATCCGGACGACGCGATCGACGACGAATCCGACGCGGCCGTAAAATCCCCGAAGGCGAAAAAAACCGACAGGGCGAAAAGGGACTGATATGGCGGCTCCGCAAACCATCGCCCTGCGCGGCGGCACGATCACGGTCAAAAACCCGGAAGGGGAACGCCGCATCCTCGACGACGTGACGGTCTCGTTCCGCCGCGGCGAGTTTGTCGGGATTTTGGGCGCGTCCGGTTCGGGAAAGTCGACGCTGATCAAGTCGCTGGCGGGGATCAATTCCCTGACCCGCGGCGAGGTCCTGCTGGACGGCGCGGTCATTTCGAAAGAACGTCTGGCCGAAGACCCGCGGATCGCCTATCTGCCCCAGGACGTTGTCATACACGAGAAGCTCACATGCCGGCGCGCGCTGGAGTATGTCGCCCGGCTCAAAAACGCGGGGGAAACCGCGGACGAGCGGCGGAGGATCGTCGACGCGGTTTTAAGGGAAACCGGAATGAGCGGTTTTCAGCAGACGCCGATCTGCCGTCTTTCGGGGGGGCAGCGCAAACGCGCCGCCCTGGCCGCGGAACTGATCGGCGACCCGGAGATTCTTCTCTTCGACGAGGTCACCTCGGGGCTCGACCCGGCGACCGACGAGGAGATGATGCGCCTGTTCCGCGGTCTCGCCGACCGGGGCAAGACGGTGATCTGCATCACCCACGCGCCGGAGAACCTGAGATTCTGCCACCGCGTTTTATACATCATGCAGGGGAACGTCATCTTTTCGGGTCCCCTTCAGGAGTGCGTGCGCTTCTTTTCCGCCCGGTCGATCAAAGAGGTCTACGAGAACCAGAAGCGGGGAACGCCCGTCGAGTGGCGGGCGCGCTATCGAAAATATTACGGCGACCCCGAACCGGTTCGGCAGACCGGCGGGGGGCATCCCCCGTTCGAGCGGACGGGGCTCTTCTCGCAGCTGGCGACGCTCACCCGTCGTTATACGCGCCTGCAGCTGACCGATCCGGTCAGCTGCTTCTTCCTCTTTCTGCAGACGGCGCTCATCGCGCTTTTGCTCTGCGCGTTCGGCGCGATCTCTCCGGCCGACAGTCTGGGGGATCAGGCGGGAACGATCAAGGGGATCGTTTTCGCGATGCTCCTTTCGATGCTCTGGTGCGCCGGCACTTCGAGCGTGCGCGAAATCGTCAAAGAGCGGTCGATCCTGGAACACGAAAAGCGTTTCGGGGTGCGGACGGGCCCCTGGCTCGTTTCGAAGCTCCTTTTCCTTTTCGGCGTCGTCGTTATCCAGGCGCTGTCGATGCTCCTCATCGTCCGCACGGGGACGCGTCTTCCCTGCGCGCCGATTCCGGTCTTTTTTATCCTGGTCTTTACCGGGTTTTCGGGGATCGCCGTCGGGCTGCTGGTTTCGGCCTTTTCGAAGACCGCCGAACGGGCGATGGTCGTCCTGCCGATCATCCTGATCGCCCAGGCGATCTTTGCCGGCGTTCTTTTCACCCTTTCGGGGATCACGGAGCTGGCCGCCAAAGCGGCGGTTCCCGCCTACTGGTCCCTTCAGGGGCTGATCGGCGCCTTTTCCCAGGAATTGCGCGAGGCGGGGCACGCCGGCGACCTGATTCTGGGGTACGGGGTCGGCGTGCCCCTCTCGTCGGCGGAACTCCTTTTGATGACCGCGGTTTTGCTGATCGCGACGAGCTGGGCGCTCTGCGGCGGGTTCCGGTCTCGGGAGGAGCGCCTTCTGAGCGCGGTTCACGCGGTTCCGCTCGTCGTCGGAATCGGGCTGATCCTTCTGATCGGGAAAGAGGGGGCGCCGAGCGGCGCCGACGACGCGGTCGAGGCTGACCCGATCGATTTTACCTATCGTGAAGTTGAGATCGCGCCCCTTTCCGAACTCCCGCAGGTGCGCGTCCGCCGCGCGTGCGAATCTCTCGCCGCCGACTTCGACGCCTATGAAAGCGGGGAGGACGCCGCGCTGGCCCGCGCGGCGAATCTTCTCGAGAACCTGAAGGCGCGCGACCGCGAAACGTACGATTCCGAGGCGCGCGAATTTATGCGCCTTAAAGAACGGGTCGAGACGGCGCGCCGCGACGCGTATCAGAACGCCGAGATCTGCCCGAAAACCGAAAAACTCCGCGTCCGCGCCCAAAAGGACGCCGACGCGCTCGAGGCTCTCTTCGAGGGGTTCGACGGGGGGCGCGACCCGGACGGCCTGACCCGCGCGTATAACTATCTGAAAAACGTCGAAAAGAAGGATCCGGCGGTCTACGATTACGCCTCTCCCCGCGAGATGAGAATGCGCGATCTGCGCGACAAGATCGAACGGGCGAAAGAACTTCTCGACGAACGGTTCGAAAGCGTCCGGGACAAGATCGCGCGGTACGACCGCGGAGGGGACGGCGCCGACGCGCATCTGAAAGGGGCGAAAGAAGAGCTCGAAGAGCTGACCGACCGGTATTCCGCGCTCAGAATGAACCGTACGGCCGAGTCGCTCGCCGAACAGGTTCAGGTCCGGTACCGCGAATCGGCCGAACGCGGCCTGCGCGAAAAAATCGAAGAGGCGCTCGACGCGTCGCGCGAAAAGAATTTCGACGATCTCGAAACGCCCGAGCCGGAAGAGATGCCCGCCGAGCCGGCGGTCGGTAAAATCAAGACCCGCGGAAAGACGCCGGAACAGATCAAAGAGGAACGGGACCGGATCGCCGCCGGCGCGCGCCGCAAGGCGCGCCAAACCCTCGCGCGGCAGCGCGAAAAGGTCCGCGCCCGGCTCGACGAGGGGTTCGCCGAAATCGACGAGTCCCTCGACGGGATCGACGCGGCGCTCGATCGGTTCGTCCGCGAGTACCCGGCGCAGAATGGGAAGGAGCTCGAGACCCGCCTGCGCAGCGAGGCCGCATTCGAACGCGCGCGTCTGAAAGCGCTTCTGGCGGTCCGCGTTTACGAAAAGACGGAGTTTCCCGAGTTTCTCGACGAGGCCGCCCGGCTCGTTCGGGAGACGGAGAAACCCGCGGCGTCGGCCGAACGCCGGCCGGAGATCGACAAGGCGTATAGCGGCGTCGTCAAGGCCGTGCACGAGGCTCAGGAGAGCGAAATCCGCCGCAAAGAACGGTTCCGCGCGAAATACGAAGAGATCGAAACACAGATCGACGACGAGGGGAAAGCGCCGAAGAGCGCGTTTGCCGAACTTCGCGGAATGATTCGGACCGACGCCGAACTTGAAGATTATTTTGAACTTCAAAAGCGGTCGCTCGAGTCGGAGGGAGTCGGCGGGCTTCCCGAAAAGGGAACCGTTCCGGGCGAGACGACCACCCTGACGGTCCGCGGCGTCGAATTTCCCTTCGCGTGGTGCCCGGCGGGTTCGTTCGTGATGGGAAGCGCCGACGACGAGGCGGAACGGCAGGACGACGAGACGCGCCACCGCGTCACCTTCTCGGAAGGATTCTGGATCCTGCGGACCGAAGTCACGCAGGAGATGTACGCCGCCGTCGTCGAATCGACCCCGCCGAGCTGGCAGTCCCCGACGAACGAAAAGTATCTCAAAGAGTTCGTCTACAACCTGATGAAAAAGGGAATTCCCGAGCAACACGCCGTCGCCGCGGCGAAGCGGCTGAAGTTCGAAAGATTTCCGGTCGAGTCGATCGACCGGGAGCAGGCGGTCGAATTCTGCGACCGGCTCAACGAACTCTTCCGTGTGAAAAGAGGGGGCGAAAAAGGGTTCGTCGCCCTTCCGAGCGAGGCGCAGTGGGAATACGCCTGCCGCGCCGGCGGGGAGGGACCGTATTCGACCCAGCGGCTCGAGATCGCCAACGCCGACGAACGCCTGACGATCGCGGGCGTTACGATTCGGATGATCGATTACGGCGCGGCCGACGTCGATCGGGGCGCATCCGACGAAAACGCCTGGCATATTTCGGATATGCACGGGAATGTGGCGGAATGGTGCCGCGATATGTATACTGAATATGCCGCCGACGAGGCGGTCGACCCCCTGGTTCGTGCGGGGGGGGACGAATATGTGGTGCGCGGGGGCGCGTGGAATCTGAAAGAAGGGCGCTGCCGAAGCGCTTCCCGTCAGCATCGGCCGAGCGGAACGCGCGAGCGGCAGATCGGATTTCGAATTGTGATCACCTGGAAATAAACGAAGAAGAGGTAATGTTATGCGTACAAACCGATTGATTTTCGGCGTCGTCTTCTGGCTTTTCGCGGCGTTTCTCTTCGCCGCGGACGCCGACCTGCGCACTTGGTCGTCTTCCGGCGGCGGGCATTCGCTCAAGGCCGAGTACCTGGGCAAGAAGGGGAAAGACAAGGCGTATCTCTTAAAAGAGGACGGCCGGCTGGTCACGGTCCGTCTCGACGCCCTGTCGGAAGACGACCGCGCCTACATCGAAGAGATCGAAAACCCCGACGTCGACTGGACCGACGAGGGGGAGCCCGACCGCGCGTATTACAAGAAGGCGCGCAAAAGTCTTGAAGAGCGGTTCGACGAAATCGAGACGTGGAAAGACGACGAGGATTTTCAGGACGTCGGTTTCGACCCGTCCGGTCCCTTTTTCCGCTGGAAGCTTCAGGTGAAAAAGGTTCAGAGGAATCTTTCCCGCCAGCCGATGGGGAAGGACAAAAAAACGAACGTCGGCGCGCTGGCCGACGCCGCCCTCCGCCTTCTGAAACTCGGCGACGAGTACGCCGAGGCGGGCGGCGGTGTGACCGCCCGGAGCCGGAAAGAAGCGGAATATATACGCGGGGTTTTCGACTCCCTGACCGACGACCCGTCCGAGGCGTCGGGCGCCGCGGCCTCCGTCCGCGACGAGGAGGAGTCGGACGAGCCGAACCCCTTCGAGGAGGAGACGGCCGCCCCGCCGAAAAAGAATAAAAAGTCGGCCGGCCCGAAGGCGCGGAAACCGAAAATCGACGACGAAGAGGAAGACGGCCCGGCCGGGCGTCCCGAGGCGCGCCGGCGCCGCGACAAGCGTTCCGGCGGGCTGATTCCCCTTTTGGGCACGTTCGACGAGCCGGAAAACGAAAGCGAAGACGCGCCGGACGGGGAGCCCGTCAAGGTGACCTACGCGCAGTTCAAGCGGGTAAAGATGGATATGACCAAGAAGGAAGTCTTTGCGATCCTCGGCAAGGGAACCAAAATGTCGGTGCCTTTCGTCGGCGGGATCGTCGACTCGGTGGGAGAGGTCTATCTTTGGGAGAACGACGACGATCTCGGCGGCTGCGAAGTCACCTTCGTCGACGGAAAGGTCGGGCATAAGATGTGGAAGGGGCCGGGCGCCGAAGACGCCGGCGACGGTTCGGAGAACGAGTAGCGGTTGACAATCCGAATCGGGGACGTTATCCTTTCACGCGGGGGCGTTTCGGTTCGAAGCGCCCCCTTCGTCCGTTTTTTCAGACGAATTCGAAAACCTCCTTTGGCCGCGACGATGACCTCCACCCTTTCCGCCGAACAGACCGAGCCCTCTCTCTCCGGTGAATTTTCCGGTTATTCCGCCGGGATCGTCACCTTTATGGACGGAGAGAATTACGGGTGCGACCTTCAGCGCTGCGCGATGCTGCGGGCGCTGAAAAAGTTCGGGCTCCGCGCGCTGTTGATCGATTACGCCCCGCCGCGGCCGGGGGCGCGGTTCGGTTTCGGGGGGCGGATCGCCCGGGCGCTCCGTCCGGCCGCCCTGGCGAAGAGGGCGCTTTCGTTTCTTGACCGGCGCGGCGCGGTCTTTCGCCGTTTCGGCGAAGAAGAACTCGAAAAGACCGAGCCGATCGGCGCGTATGAAGATCTTCCGCGCAGGGCGTCTTTCGACGTCTTCGTCGCCGGGAGCGACCAGATCTGGAATCCGTCGCTGACCCGCGGCGAAGGCGGGCGCCGTTTCTTTTTTCTCGATTTCGCTCCGGACGGGAAGAAAATCTCCTACGCGCCGAGTCTGGGCGTTTCCGAGATCGAACCGTCCTACGCCGAACGGATCAAAAAATCGCTCGAGACGTTCGAGTGGATTTCGGTTCGCGAAAGGGAAGGGGCCGAGGCGCTGCGGGCGGTTCTCGGCCGGCCGGTCGACGTCGTTCTCGATCCGACGATGCTCCTCGCTCCGGCAGAATGGGACGCCCTCGCCGACCGGGCGGAGAGTCTCCCGATTCTGAAAAAGGAGTATATCCTCTGCTACTCGCTGGGGAATATCCGCGGGGTCCTCGCCGCGGCGCGGCGTCTGCGAAAGGCGTTCGGCGCGCGGATCGCCCCGATCTGCTATTCCCCCCTCGACGCGCTCCGGCTCAAATCGCTCTGTCCGGAATGCCGCCCCGTCCTCAACGCCGGGCCGGCCGAGTTCGTCAGCCTGATCCGCTCGGCGGCGTGCGTCGTGACCGACTCGTTTCACGGGACGGTTTTTTCGATTCTGTACTCCCGCCCGTTTCGGACGATGATGCGCGATCGGCGCGGGGGGGCATCTTCGATGAACTCCCGCGTCAGGACGCTCCTGGAGACGTTCGGTCTGGAGGACCGTCTCTTCGACCCGGCCGAAACTTCGCTCGGCGCCGTCGATGAACTGAACCGCGCGGAAATTGACGAGACCCTCTCCCGGCTTCGGGAGGACTCCCTGAAAAAACTCGAGCTGGGACTGAGAAAGGTGTTGACCGATGCAAAGCCAGGCCATTGACGAAGTCGTCGCGCCCGACAAATGTACCGGGTGCGGGATGTGCCGCAACCTCTGTCCGCACGACGCGATCCGGATGGAGACCGACCGCGAGGGGTTTCTTTCGCCGGCGATCGACCCGAAACGCTGCGTCGGCTGCCGGCTCTGTCTGGCGCGCTGTCCGCAGCGGCGGGCGCCCGAACTCGCGCGCGCCGAAAGGCCGGAAGCGTACGCCTGCTGGAATCTGGACGCCGCCGGCCGGGCCTCCGCTTCGAGCGGCGGGATGTTCGCCGTCTACGCGCGTCAGATCTTCGCCCGGGGGGGCGTCGTGTTCGGCGCCGGATACGACGAGCGCCTCAAAGTCCGCCTCGCCGCGGCGCGGTCGGCCGAGGAACTGGGGCCGCTCCTCTGTTCAAAATACGTTCAGGCCGACAGCGGCGAGATATACCGCGAGGCGAAAGAGGAGCTTGCGGCCGGCCGGCCCGTCCTCTTCGTCGGGACGCCCTGCCAGGTCGCCGCGCTTTACGCTTTTCTGAACGACGACCCGCCGAACTTATACACATGCGACTTTCTCTGCCACGGGGTTCCCTCGCCCCGGTTTTACCGGAAATGGCTCGGCCATCTTGAGAAGGTGCTGAGATCTTCCGTTCGTTCCGTCAATATGCGCAGCAAGCTGTGCGAACGGAACGTGATGGGGATCGAACTCCGGCGGAGCTCCGATCCCGGCCGGGCGCTGCAATACGCGTGGCACGACCGGGACATGGAGTACCTCGGCCGGGCGTTCCTGAAGAACTATTCCCTCCGAAAAAGATGTTATACATGCCCGCACGTCGGATTTCCGCGTTCGGGGGACGTGACGCTCGCCGACTTCTGGAAACTGGGAGATCTCGGGGCCGACAACCCGGAAAAGAAGAAGGGGATTTCGCTGAACCTGATCAACAGCGAAAAGGGAAAGCGCCTTATGGAAATGTCGGCCGCCGAGGCGCGGTATATCCGGCGCGAACTTTCCGAGGCGGTCGGCGGGAATTCGTCGCTCCGGGGGAACACGTCCGAGCCCCCGCTGCGCGACGCGTTCGTCCGGGACACGGTTCGATACGACTACGCGACCCTCGTGAAAAAATATCACAGGGAGCTCTTCGGAACCCGCTTCGCCCGGCTGAAAATGAGGATCAAAAAGCGCCTGCGCCCGCTGGTCAATCTCCTGAGGGGAGGGAAATAAGGGGCGCCGGGTTTTCTTTTAATCAAAAACCCGCTGAAGCGCCGACTTGACGGCCGCTTCCGGCTTGAATCCGATCTCTCTTCCGACCTCTTCTCCGTTTTTCAGAAAGATCAGCGCCGGAATGCTTTGGATCGCGAACTGACGGGCGAGGTTCGGGTTTTCGTCGACGTCGGCTTTGAAGAAATCGACTTTCCCCTTCATCTCTTCCGAGATTTTTTCGAGAACCGGAGCGAGCATTTTGCAGGGGCCGCACCAGGTCGCCGAAAAGTCGACGACGGCCGCCGCGCACGCTTTGACCTGCCCGAATTCCGCTTCGTGAATGACGTTCACCATTTTTCTGACTCCTCGATCTGTTCTTCCGATGGACTGATTTACTCTTTTCGTTTTGCGGCAAGGTAATCGACCGCCGCCAGCGCCGCCACGTTCCCCTGCCCGGCGGCTTTGATGTACTGGTAGGGGGGGCCGGCGATATCGCCCGCCGCGAAGCATCCGGGAATGTTCGTCTCCATCTGCGGGGTGACCTTCACGCGGGTTCCGTCGAGTTCCAGTCCCGGCACCAGCTTGTCGGGGGCGATATTATCCCGAAGGATGAAGATTCCGTCAACCTCATATTCCCCGCCGTCCGTTTTCAGGACGCGCGCCGACTCGCCGCCGAGAATCTCGACCGGCTTTTCCGGAATCACTTTCACGGCCGGCGCGGTGCGGACTTCGCCTGTGTATTGCGGGAAGTAGAGGACTTCGGCCGCCAGCTCCGAAAGAAAATCCGCCTCGTCCTCTTCCTTCGGCGCGTATCCGATCACCGCCGTCCTTTTTCCCCGATACAGCGCGCCGTCGCACGTCGCGCAGTAGCTCACCCCTCTTCCGAGGAATCGGTCTTCTCCCGGGAGGTTCCGCGACAGGGGAAGGCCGGTCGCCAGGATCAGCGTTTCCGCCTCGAGCATCGAGTCGATCTCCCCGGTCTGGAGAACGAAATAATCCCCCATCGCGTAGACGTTCTTGACCCGCTCGTCCGTAATCTTGATCCCGGCGGCTTCCATCTGCCTGAGAAAAGCGGCCTGCATTTCCCCGCCGCTCACGTTCGGCAGTCCGAGGTAGTTCCGTATCATGTGGGCTTTGGCCACCTTCGGGCTGAGTTCGGCGCTCCCGATCAGAAGGACGCTCTTGTTCCGCGCTTTCGCCGTCAGCGCCGCTTCCAGACCGGCGGGACCGGTGCCGATGACCGCGATGTCGTATCTGCTCATAGGTTTTTCTTCTTTTAACGCGACCGGTCCGTCCCCGCCGAAATCCCGCGCCGCGCACGGCCGCCGCGCCTTTGTCTAGTCATCAAGAGAGTTTCGGTCAAGGAGGAAGTCACAGACACCCATTATAAGCACATCATCTTCGGTATGCCAGGGGGAAACGGTTTCCTTGACGATGATGATCTTCCTGAACGCGCCGCCGGCCTTCGGCAGCGGTCTTTCTTCCCGAACCGTCTTGGCGCGGCCGGTTTCTTCGGGCAGCCGTTCCTGCTGAGAATTGCGGCTTGTCCTTTTCTTCCATCCAATAAGAGCGGCTGGGAGGAAGGCCCCGGCGCGCGGGGCGGGCAAAAAAAAGGCGGGCAGCGCCCGCCTTTTGGGAGATGGGGCCGAACTCGGCTCAGTTGAGTTTCCACGTCGCCATGCGGAGGCAGGTGGTTCCCATGTTTTCGTACCAGACGGTCAGAAGCGTTCCGTCGGGAAGCTGAACGGTCGAAGGATACCCGACGTCGGTGATCCGCGCGTCGTCGGAAATGACGATCGCCTCGGACCAGGTCTTTCCGTTATCGCTCGAGACGCGCGCGCGGTTCCCCATTCCTTCGCGGCGATAGCCGTACGTCATCACCAGGCGGTCGTCGGCCAGGCGCAGAAGGTGCGAGGGGTGACCCCAGACGCCGATCGAGTGGATTTCGGACCAGGTCTTCCCGCCGTCCGCCGATTCGGTCTGGAGCGTTTCGCCGCCGTTCCGTTCGTTGTGGTTGCGGATCTGAACCACAATGGTGCCGTCGGCGGCCTCGACCCCGTGGAGTTCGTGATAGAATCCCGCCTGTTCCCCTTCGCGGGGGGGAATGACCGAAAGGACGTGCCAGGTGGCGCCGTCGTCGGTCGATTCGGCGACCCCCATCACGTGTTCCGGCTGGTTGAATTCGCGGCCCGGATAGAGGAGCCGCCCGTCGGAACATTCGAACGGGCCGTGGGGACTGTTAAACGGGGTGGCGTACCGCGCCGACCAGTTGATGCCGTTGTCGGTCGAACGGAGCATCCAGGAACCGACCTCTTTTTGCCGTTCCTCGTCGGTCATCCGCGCCTTGACGGCCAGCCAGCGTTCGAGCTGCTCGTCGCTGAACTCGGGGGCCCGTCCCTCCTGGCGGCGTTTGAGTTC
>CACXFR010000169.1 GCA_902766935.1 uncultured Planctomycetota bacterium
CGGTTCCCTCTGCGGGATCCTGAACGGCTGCGCCGCGGCGATCGCGCTTTTCGTAACCGAAAAGAAAGACGCCGCCGCGATCACGCGCGACCTGTTCAACTATTACGAGTCGACGGAACTTCCGATTTTCGTTCCCGCCGAAACGAAGTTCGGCGAGATCACGCCGTCCCTTTCGGAGTCGGTCCTCTGCCATATTTCGGTGACCCGATGGGCGGTCGCGGCGGACGAGACCGCCGAGTCGCCCCGGCGGAAAGAACGGTGCAAGCGCCTGGTCGGCGACCTGACCGCCAAGGCGGTCGAGATGCTGAACGCCTATTTCGCCGCGGGGAAGAAGTGTCCCGCGCGCGGCGAGGCGGCGTGGGGCGGCCCGGCGCTCGGATGTACAAAGTGCCATAATCCGGAGGGGGATCAGCCGCAGGTGAACGTCAGAATGAACTGCGCGCCGTGCCACGGTGATTTTCCGCCCGACCACGGCAAATGAAAAGAGTCAGACAGGCTTTTCTCCGTACTTCCCGCGCCGTGCCGACGCGGGAATTTTTTTTCAGAAGATTTTTCCGGGATTCATGATCCCGTTCGGGTCGAGCGCGTTTTTGATCGCGCGGAGCGTGTCGAGGTATTCGCGGCTGACCACCGTTTCCATATACGGCTTTCGCTTGCACCCGATTCCGTGTTCTCCCGAAATCCGCCCGCCGAGCCGAGCGACTTCGGCGTAGAGTTCGCGCAGAAGAACCGGCAGGGTCTCGTCCCACTTTTCGTCGGACCAGTCGGCCGGCGCGCAGACGCGGCTGTGTACGTTTCCGTCCCCCGCGTGGCCGTAACAGGGGATCGCCACGCCGTATTTCCGCGCGAGCTCCCCGCACTTGGCGACCACGTCGGGGATCGACGCGCACGGCACGACGATGTCTTCCCCCGACTGACGCGGATAGAGCTGACTGAACGCTTCGGGAATCGACCGGCGGATCTTCCAGATCCGTTCCGATTCGGCTTTCGTGTCGGCGGCGTAGATCTCTTCGGCGCCTTCCCGGCGCAGATAGACGCCGAGCGCCTCGCACTGGTCGGCGAGCGCCTCGGGATCGTTCCCGTCGACCGAAACCAGCAGGATCGCTCCCGCACTGCCGAGCGGAAGCGGGTCGTTCAGCCAGCGGCACCCCTGCCGAAACGCCTCGCCGTCCATAAATTCGATCGAAACGGGGGTGATTCCGGTACCGGTGATCATCGCCGGAACGGCCGCCACCGCCTGATCGGGGGTCGAAAAGAGCGCCAGAAGGTCGTGCTGGAACCGCGGACGGGGAATCACTTTCAGAATGATTTTCGTAAAGACGCCGAGCGTTCCTTCCGAGCCGGTCATAAGCGGAATCAGGTTGTAACCGGTAACGTCTTTCAGGAGTTTTCCCCCCAGGCTCAGAACGCGGCCGTCGGGGAGAACCGTTTCGAGCCCGAGGACGTAGCGCGAGGTCACGCCGTATTTCACCGCTTTTCCCCCGCCGGCGTTTTCGGCGACGTTTCCGCCGATCTGGCACATTTCGACGCTCATCGGGTATCCCGCGTAAAAGAGCCCGTGCGGCTTTAAAAACTCGTTGATGTCGTTGGCGATCACTCCCGGTTCGACGGTGATCGCCATGTTCGCGGCGTCGAGTTCGACGATCTTATTGAACCTGTCCATCGCCATCACGATTCCGCCGCAGACGGGAACCGCGCCTCCCGAAAGACCCGATCCCGCGCCGCGCGGCGTAACGGGTATCCGTTCCGAGTTCGCCAGGCGCATGACCGCGGCGACCCGGTCGGTCGAGTCGGGGCGGACGACGACTTCGGGCATGCGGCGGTAGTGCGTGCCGGGGATTTCGTCGCGGGAATACGGTTCGAGGCGCTCGGCGTCGTTGTAAATGACGTAGGAAGCGCCACAGATTTCTCTGAGCCGATCGACGATTTCGGGGGTAACCGGATTGTATTTCGTCATGGGGTTCTGCCGATCTGTTTATTTTGTTTGGGGGGCGAACTCTTCGATCAGGCGGGGAACGACCTCGAACAGATCGCCGACGATCCCCAGGTCGGCGACCTGAAAGATCGGCGCGTCGGGATCGGTATTGACCGCGACGATCTTTCGCGCGGTCCGCATACCCGCCAGGTGCTGGACCGCGCCGGAGATACCCAGGGCGATATAGAGCTGCGGCACGACCGTCTTGCCGGAAAGTCCGATTTGCGCCGAGTAGGGGAGCCAGCCGCGGTCGACGACCTCGCGGGTTGCGCCCAGCGCCGCGCCGATCCGGTCGGCCAGGCGGCGCGCCAGGTCGATGTTCCCCTCGCGCTTGATTCCCTTTCCGACCGCGACGATCCTCCGCGCGTCGGCCAGCTCTTCGCCGAGTGCCAGACGCGCCGAAGAGACCGTGCGCGGCGCGCCGGAAGCGCGGGACGCTTCGGGGAGGGGAAGGCGCGTGATCGTTCCCGGTTCGCCGCTGTACGGTGCGGGAGACGGCGCCGATCGGGGACGGACGGTCGCCATCTGCGGTTTATATCCCGGCGTTTTGATGACCGCCATCACGTTCCCTCCGATTGCCGGGCGGGTCTGGAGGAGAAGGCCGGTCTCCGGTTCCGCTTCGAGCATGGTGCAGTCGGCGGTCAGCCCGGTTTTCATCTGCATGGCGGCGTAGGGGAAGAGCGCGCGGCCGAAGACCGAGGCGGCGCCCAAAAGGACGTCCGGCCGATACGCCTCGCAGAACGACCGAAGAACCGCCGCGCAGGCGGGAATATCGGCGCGGTCGATCGAAGGAGCTTCGCAGAGGAAAACGCGCCGCGCGCCGGACGAGGCGAGCCGTCGGAGTTCCGCCTCGTCGACCGACGGGGTAACGATAACGGCCGCGATCTCTTCGGGCGCGGCGAGCCGCCGGCTCCACGCGAGGAGTTCGTAGGCGCCGCGGGTGATCTTTCCGCCCGTCGTTTCCGCGAAGAAGGCGACTTTCATGAGACGTCTCCTTCCTCGATCAGAGCGCGCAGACGCGCCGCGGCGCGGTCGAGCGCGTCGGGCTCGGTAAGCCGGATCCGTTCCCCCCCGCGCGCCAGGCGCGGGTGAAGGATTTTCACCACGCGGGTCGGGGACGCCTTTAGACCGACTTCGTCCGGCCGGAGGCCGAGCTCCGCGGCGGTGACGGCCGCGATCGGCTCGCGCCGCGCCCACGACTTGCGCGTAAGGGTCGGAAGATCCGCCGGACCGATTCCCTTCGCCGCCGAAACCAGCGCCGGAAGGGAAAAGCGGATCGTTTCGGTTTCGGTCTCGGTGACGCGGTCGATTTCAAGTTCGCCCGAGTCGAGCCGCCGGAGCGATTCGGCGCCGGTGATGACGGGGATGCCGAGCCGGGCGGCGATTTCCGGCCCGACCTGGCCGGTTTCGCCGTCCGAGGCGCGCAGACCGGTGAGGATAAGGTCGAACGGGCCGAACTTTTCGAGCGCGGCGGCCAAGATGAGCGCGGTCGCGTAGGTATCGCTGCCGGCGCAGGCGCGGTCGCAGATCAGGATTCCCCGGGCGGCGCCGAGCGAAAGCGCCTGACGCAGCGCCTGTTCGGCGCTCGCCGGACCCATCGATACGGCGGTGATTTCGGTTTCGGGAACCCCGCCGGCAAGCCGCAGCGCGGCGCCGAGCGCGCAGAGGTCGAGCGGATTGGTGACCGCGTCGGCCGGGTCGCGCACCAGCGTGCCGGTATCCGGGTCGAGCCGAACCGACTGCGTGTCGGGCACCTGCTTCAGGAGAAC
>CACXFR010000170.1 GCA_902766935.1 uncultured Planctomycetota bacterium
CCTCGAAGAGTCGTATCGCGCCGGCACGGGCGGCTGTGTCGCCGCGCTGGCCGGCCCGGCGCCGGAACCGTTCGTCGGGATGGACCATGCCTGGCGCGACGGAAACGAGGCGGAGTTTAAGAAAAACCTCGAAATGGTCAACCGTCTCTGCGGTCTGTTCGACATTATGCCGGGCGACTCGTTCTCGTATTTCACCTACACGCTCAAACGGATGTTCGAATACCGCGGCTGGATGGACAACTCCCGCGTACGTACCGAAGGGTTCAATCCCCCGGCGGAATACGACGCCCTGCTAAAGGAAAAGCTCGAAGAGCTCGGCTTTCCGAAAGAGTAACATTTTTAAAAGATCCGTACGCAAAGAACCCTCTGTTTGACCGGTTTGGCCAAACAGAGGGTTCTTTTTGGATCGGCGAAGACGCCGCCTTTTGCGGTTACGCGTCCCCTTCTTCGGGATTGATCTCGTCCTGAACGTCTTCGAACGACGGCATGAAGTCGACGCCCAGGTCTTCCGGCACGTCCCCTTCGGGAATCTCGGGTTTCAGGAGCGTCGTGTCGATTTCCTTCCCCAGATCGGGAATCGGCTGGTTTTCGACCGCTTCGGGCCGGTAGCGCCATTCGGCTTCCTGGTACTTGCTGAAGCCCGTTCCGGCGGGGATCAGACGGCCGAGAATGACGTTCTCTTTCAGTCCGACCAGATGGTCGATACGATACGCCACCGCCGCGTCGGAAAGGACTTTGGTCGTCTCCTGGAACGAGGCGGCCGAAATGAAGCTTTCGCTCTGAACCGCTGCCTTGGCGATCCCCAGAAGCTGGGTCTCGGCGACCGCCGGAGCCGGAGGAACCGACTTGGCGGGCTCGGCGCCGCCGGCCTGAACCTCGGCGTTCTTCTCGTCGAAGACTTCTCTCGGAACGATTTCGCCGACCTGGAAATCGGTTCCTCCCGGCTCGGTCACTTTCACGCACTTCGCGAGGCGCTTGTTGTGACGGCGGAAGATGAACTTGTCGACCAGGTCCCCTTCCAGCAGGCTGGTGTCCCCCGGATCCTTGACCTTGACGCGGCGGAGCATCTGCGCGACGATCACTTCGATATGCTTGTCGTTGATCGACACGCCCTGCCCGCGGTAGACCTTCTGCACCTCTTCGATCAGGTAATTCTGGATCGCCTCTTCGCCGGAGATATGCAGGATCTCGTTCGGAACGCGCTGCCCGTCGGTCAGCGGCTGACCCGCCTGGATATCGTCGCCCGTGTGGACGATCAGATTGTGTTTGCCGATCGGAACCTCGTGGACTTTTTCTTTGCCGGTCTTCTCGTTGCGGACGGTGACAAGCACCTTGCGGTGCTTCTCTTCGCCGATGTCGACCACACCGTCGATCTCGGCGAGAACCGCCGGATCCTTCGGCCTGCGAGCCTCGAAGATTTCCGTAACGCGGGGAAGACCGCTCGTGATGTCCTGGTTCCCGGCGCCGCTGTGAGGCGTACGGGCCAAGACCATCCCGCGGCGTACCACGTCGCCGTCGTTGACTTCGATCTGGGTCTTTGCGGGAAGGTAGTGGTCTTCGAGGATCTTTCCCTTCGCGTCCTGCACGGCGATGTGCGGATGGTGCTCGCCGCGCGCTTCGGTCACGGTGCGCGTGACTTTGCCGGAAGCTTCGTCGGTCGAAACCTGAACGGTGTCGCCATCGACGATATTGATGAAGTGAACGCACCCGTCAACCTTGGCGAGGATCAGCTTGTTGTGCGGGTCGATCTCGCAAAGAACGTCGTCGACGTTGACAAAGCCGCCCTCGCGGACTTTAACCACCGCCCCTTCGGGAACGTTGTAGACCTCGATTTCCCAATGGAGATCTTTGTCTTTGCAGACGGCGATCCCGCCGTCCGGCTTGCACGACACGCAGACGGTGGAACCTTCGGCGGTCTGTTCGGAGTTCGCCTTCTTCCCCTTCGCCCGTTTTTTGCCGCCCGGCTCTTCGGGACTGACCGTCACGACTTCCATCGCCTTGTACTTGATGTAGCCTTCGTGTTTGGTGGTCAGCTCGATATCTTTGGCCGAGTGCCCGGCCGTCCCCCCCTGGTGGAACGTCCGCATCGTCAGCTGCGTGCCCGGTTCGCCGATCGACTGAGCGGCGATCGTGCCGACCGCCAGACCTTCCTCGACCAGTTTGCTCGTCGAAAGGTCCATCCCGTAGCAGAGGGCGCAGACGCCGAGTTCCGCCTCGCACGTCATAGGACTGCGGACGCGGATACGGGCGTTTTCGCCGAGCGTGTCTTCAATCCTGCGGGCGATTTCGGCAGTGATCACCTCGTTCTTGTGGACGATCACCTCGTCGGTGATCGGCGAGGTAATGTTGTCGCACGCCACGCGTCCCAGGATCGCCTCGCTGAGGGGGACTTCGATTTTGTCGTCTTTATACACGGCGCCCTTGATGATCGACTTCTTCGTGCCGCAGTCGTGCATCGTCACAACGCAGTTCTGCGCGACGTCGACCAGCTTACGGGTCAGGTAACCCGAGTCGGCCGTCTTCAGCGCGGTGTCGGAAAGACCTTTCCGCGCGCCGTGCGTCGAACTGAAGTATTCCAGAACGTTCAGCCCTTCGCTGAAGTTCGCCTTGACCGGCGTTTCGATGATGTCGCCGTTCGGCTTGGCCATCAGACCGCGCATCCCGGAAAGCTGACGGATCTGCTCGCGGCCGCCTCGCGCGCCCGAATCGGACATAAGGTAGATCGGGTTGACGTAGCCTTCGGGACGGTCTTCAGGATGATTCTCGTGCGTGTCGTTTTTGAGGTCGTCCATCATCTTGTCGGTGACTTCGGCGTTGACGCGCGTCCAGATATCGATTGTTTTGTTATACCGCTCGAGTTCGGAAATCGAACCCTCGTCGGCAAAATCTTTGAGGTTCTGAACTTCCTGCTCGCCTCGGTCGACGATCTCTTTTTTCTCTTTCGGAATGATCAGGTCGCTCGTGGCGAACGAAAGACCGCTGTGGGTGCTCTCTTCGAAGCCCAGACGCATCATCCTATCGAGGAGGTCAACCGTCTCGCGGCGCCCGCAGATTTCGTGGCAGTCGCTGATGACTTTCTGGAGTTCCTTCGAACGCATAACCTTATTGTAGAAGGGCATCTCACGCACGCCGTCGCACGGAATAATCTCGTTGAAGAGAACCCGGCCGACCGTCGTTTCAAAGAGCTTCCCCGGCGGGACGGTGGTCGTCTCGCGCGTGGTGCCGCCGTCGTCTTTCTGCCAGCGGTCCTTTTCCATACGAACCTTGATCCGCGCCTGGAGGGCGACCTTTTTATGGGCGTACGCCAGAAGGAGTTCGTCTTTCGAGGCGAAGACCATCCCCTCCCCCTTCATGTTGGGGAGCATCAGCGTCATGTAGTAACACCCCATGACGATGTCCTGCGAGGGGCTGATGATCGGCTTGCCGTTGGCGGGGCTGAAGATGTTGTTCGTCGAAAGCATCAGCGTGTGCGCCTCGACCTGCGCCTCGAGCGACAGCGGAAGGTGAACCGCCATCTGGTCGCCGTCGAAGTCGGCGTTGAACCCTTTGCAGGCCAGCGGATGAAGCTTGATGGCGTTCCCCTCGACCAGCATCGGCTCGAACGCCTGGATCCCCATTCGGTGAAGAGTCGGCGCGCGGTTGAGCAACACAGGGTGATTTTTGATCACCTCTTCGAGGATGTCCCAGACCTCCTCGTCTTTGCGCTCCAACATTTTTTTGGCGCTCTTGATCGTGTCGGCGTGGCCGCGCTCTTTGAGGCTGCGGATGATGAACGGCTGGAAGAGCTCCAGAGCGATCTTCTTGGGCAGACCGCACTGGTACAGATGCATCGTCGGCCCGACGACGATCACGCTTCGCGCCGAGTAGTCAACGCGCTTGCCGAGGAGGTTTTCGCGGAACCGCCCCTGCTTCCCCTTGATCATATCGGTCAGCGATTTGAGCGGGCGGTTGTTGGCGCCCTGCGTCGCGCGCTTGCAGCGGGCGTTGTCGAAGAGGGCGTCGACCGCCTGCTGGAGCATTCGTTTTTCGTTACGCACGATCACTTCCGGCGCGTTCATGTCGACCAGCTTCTTGAGCCGGTTGTTCCGGTTGATGATGCGGCGGTAAAGATCGTTCAGGTCGCTCGTGGCGAACGTCTGCGTTTCAAGAAGAACCAGCGGACGAAGATC
>CACXFR010000171.1 GCA_902766935.1 uncultured Planctomycetota bacterium
CCCGAAAAGATTGTGAGGTCAACCCATGCGTATCCGCGGACTGATTCTTTCGCTTCTGTTTGCCCTTTCGGCCCTTGCCGCCGCCCCCTATTCGGAGATCGACTACGACCAGTGGCTCTATATCGGGAATTACCGCAATCCGCCGACCGCCGAAATGAACGAGCACCGGGTCGGCGTCTCGGAAGGTATCTACGTGACCGGCTACCGGTCGGCGTGGGGTATCGTCGAGCCGAATCCCCGTCTGGCGGCGGCGGTTCCCTCGCCGAATTTCTTCGCCGTCTCGCCGGACAGGAAAGTCCTCTATACCTGCACGACCGGCCGGGAGGTCGACGCGTTTGCCGTCGACGCCAAGACGGGAGACCTGACCCTCATCAACAAAGTTCAGGGGAACGAGGGGGCGCTCGGATACTGCCACGTCGCCGTCTCGCCGGACGGAAGAGTCCTGGCGGCGGCCGACTATCCCGCCGGGCTTTTCGACTTCTTCAAACTGAACGCCGACGGTTCGATCGGCGGGCAGTTCGCCCGATTCGATAAGTTCGGCAGCGGCCCCGATAAAATCCGTCAGGAACACCCCTACGGACACTCGTCCTATTTCATCGACGACGGCGCCGGGCCGATTCGCGCCCTCCTGGTCGACCTGGGGAGCGACCGCGTCTCGATCGTCTCCCTCGACCGCGACACCCTCGCCGTGACGCAGGATCCCGACTACCCCGAGATGAGAGTTCCCGCCGGACACGGGTGCCGCCACCTGGCCTGGCGCCGACTGGCCGACGGAGCCTACGACTTCTTCGTGAACAACGAACTCGGCTCAAGCGTCACCTGGTTCCGCGTCCGGTTCGGGGACGGAAACGGAACGAAAACCGTCGGCGAGACGATCGGTACCTGGTCGACCCTCCCCCCCGAATTCGACGGGAAAGTCAACTGGAATCAGGCCGAAGTCGACGCCTCGGAAGATTTGACGCTGATGAACTCGACCGCCGAAGCCGCAGTAAGGGAAGGGGACGACGGCGGCCCGGCAACCCTCTACGTCTCGAACCGCGGTCACGACTCCATCGCCGTTTTTCAGATCCTCGATCAGAAAGAAAACAAAGAGCTTAAGGCGGTTCAGTTCATGACCACGTTCGGCCGCTCGCCCCGATACTTCGCAATCGACAAGACCGGAAAGCATATGCTCGTCTGCAACAAGCGGTCCGGCTCGATCCGGCTCTTCACGATCGAAAAAGGGGGAACGCTGAAACCCTCGATCCTTCCGCCCGTCTGGACCCCCTGGCCCCTGGCGCTCGAATTTATCGATAAGGAGAAGTGATCGGAATAACCCTTATAACCGGAATAATCTTGTTATTTTAACAAAATCGCTGATTTTATTTAACCGGAAGAACCGTTACAGCCGATAAAACTGATAAGGGCTCTCTCCCTGCGGGGGAGCCCGCCCCGGTGCGCGGCGACGAAACGACGCCGCCTCGCGGGGACCGAAAAGGATAGTTCAGACCGTTTTACGGCACCATCATTACTCTAGGGAAGGTTGATAGTGATGAAATCGAGTTTTTCCGCAAACCGCCGGATTTCGCCTCGCTCGTTCGGCCGCCGACTCCTCGTGATCGGCGCGGGCCTGGCCGCCGTCTGTTTACTGAGCGGTTCGCCCGCTTCGCTGGGGGCAAAGGAACCGGGACGGGCCGCTCCCCTCCCGACGACCTCCTTCGCCGCGCCGGAACAGGACGACGCCGGGTTTGCCGTCTCGCGGAACGACGAGCAGACGGTCCGCCCGCAGGGAGGCCCCTCGCTCCTTGACAGCCTCCAGTTCATGTTCAAAAAGGACGGGAAAGAGGATGAAAAGAAGAACGCTTCCGATCCGGAGCCGAAAATCATCAAACGCCGCCCGCTGGCCGAACGGCTCGAACCCGAACCGGCGGCCGACGCGTCGGTCGTCGGCGGCGAGGATATCCGGTCTCTTTCGGCCGAGGAACTGCAGCGGAAAGGGGACACCGAATTCGAAACGAAACGCTACGACGAGGCCTCGGCCTGCTATCGGGAACTGATCGGTCGGTGCCAGGCCGCCGACGGAATCGATCATTCCCTCGTTACGGCGTATCACAATATGGGTGTCATCTGCCGCGAACGGAAAGATTACGCCGAAGCGCAGAAATACCTCGTCCTCGCCGTCAAAAGTGATCCGGGGAAAAGCGCAATGATCACCTTCGATTACGCCCGGCTCCTTTACGAAACCGAAAAATACGAACGGGCCGAAAAGCTCTTCACCTATCTTGAAGAGAAGAAACCGGAAGTGACACAGGCGCGCTACTACAAGGGACTCTGCCTGCTGAACATCGACCCGGGCAACGGAGAGATTCTCGCCTGTCTGGAAGGGGAGGTCGGCCGCGAAAAGGCGTGCGAAATGATCGCCGAAAAGTGCGAGGCTGCCGGCGCGGCCGAACGGGCCGAAGAGATGAGGGGAATTCTCGAGTCGATCCGCGCCGCCGGGTCTTCCCGCGCGCCCGCCGAAGAGGTGGTCGGCCAGCTCGCCTCGGCGGCGACGACGGAAGAGGGGGAAACTTCCGAAGAAAGCCTTTTCGATGACTCGAACACCGTCTTTCTGGGAGGCGGCGCCCCGGCGTCCGATTCGGGCGAGTCGGTCAGCCTGACCTCGCTGACCGAAGAGGAGAAGCCTTCCGAAAACGCCGAGCCGATGCAGATCGCCGGACTTCGTCAGGACCAGACGACGCGGATGAGCTCCCCGATGATCAATATCGAGACCCTGGGCCCGAAACAGTCGATGGTCGGCCAGGAATCGGAATACAAAATCTCGGTGGAGAACCGAGGGGCGCAGAAGGCGGAAAACCTGGTCGTCCGAACCGATATTCCGGAAGACGTCGACATTACCAACGTCAACGGCTCGACCGGCTCCTCGCATATCAGCACCGACGAGACGGGACAGCTGGTCTGCCTCTGGGACCTGGGGGATTTCGAACCGGAACAGAAGGAGATGCTCACCTTTAAGTTCACCCCCCGCGTTCGGAACAGTATCAACTTCGTGACGAACTACGACTACGACAGGACGAATCTCTCGTCGGGGATTGAAGTGACCGAACCGGTCCTCGCGATTACGATCGACGGGAGCGACACCATTCAGTGGGGGAACGAAGAACGCTACCGCGTCAAGATCTCGAACACCGGCGACGGCGCGGCGCGGAATATCCGTCTGACCGTTTCGACCGGCGACAACGACAACGCCACCCGAATCCTTCAGTCGCTCGAACCGGGCGAAGAGCGGCAGCTCGAAGTGAACATGAAGACCGTTCTCGACGGGGTTCTCACCATCAACGCGCAGGCCGAAGCCGATTACGGTTTCACCGCCTCGGCCGAAAAGGAGGTCGATATCCTCCGCGGCCAGCTCGACCTCTTCGTCGAGGTTCCCGAAGTGCAGTTCGTCAATGAGAACGCCGACTACGTCGTTCACGTCTGCAATACGGGCCGCGCGGCGCTGCGCGACGTCGAGGTGGTCGCCGCCGTGCCGACGTCGATCGATGTCCTCTCGACGACCGGTAATCCGACCCGGAACAAGATGACCAACCAGCTGGTCTGGACGATCGGCACGATCAAGCCCGAAGAGGAGGTCGTCTACCAGGTGAACGCCAAGATGCTCCGTCCGGGCGGAAGCCGCATCGACGTGACCGCGGCCGACCGAACCGGCGTTTCGAGTTCCGGAAACGCCGAGATCCAGGTCGAGGCGATCGCCGCGCTCGAAATGAAGATCAACAAGCCGACCGGCGCGATCGCGACCGGCAAAGAGGTGGTCTACGAGGTGGTGATCAGCAACTGCGGAACCAAAGCCGCCGAAAAGGTCGACGCCGGCTTCTTCCTCCCGAACGAAATGACCCCCATCGCGGTCGAAGGGGGCGGGAAGGTGATCCCCGAAGAGAAAAAAGTCCTCTTCAACAAGATCAACTTCCTGGGACCGGGTCAGAGCGTGACCTATAAAGTCCACGCCGCCGCCCGGGAGCGGGGGAACCATAAGGTGCAGGCGGTTCTCGAATCGAAGATCGACAACGTCCAACTGGTCAGCGAAGAGATGAACTTCTTCTACGACAAGAAGCCGATGATGGCGCAGCGCGGCGGCAAGGCCGAACGGGAAGGCCGCCTGGCCTCCGCCGAAAAACAGGACGCTCTGCAGCCGCCGGTCCGCCTTGCCTCCCGTCCGGCCGACGAGGAGCCGGCGCAGGCCGAATCTCAGACCGAGCCGCAGGCCGAACCGGAACCGATGATCCCGGTCGATCCGCTCGACGGAGAGTCCCCGATGCCGATCCTCTGATCATCGTTCCCCCACGGGGAAGCCGAGTGAACGCCCCGTCCCTCCGCCGCGCCGCGCCGGAGGGACGGGCTTATTTTACAGGGTTTTTTGCGTCTTTTGGAACAGCTCGCTCCCTTGACAGATTTCTCCCCGGTTCTAAAATGGATCTGATTGTCGCATCTGTCGGCGGCAGCCCTTTTTAAGGGGCTATAGCTCAGCTGGGAGAGCATCGCGTTTGCAACGCGGGGGTCGTCGGTTCAAGTCCGTCTAGCTCCATTTTTTCCGCCGTCCGTTCGCCGGTTCCGAACGGGAAACGGTTTTTATCCGGAACCGAACCAGTTTTGCGGTCTGCCGCGAACCCGTGCCCTCGCCCGAGGAACCGGTGTTTTCGTGTTCTTCACGAAGATGGCGGGCAGCCGCTGAAAGGAATTCCACCCATGTCCGAAGCCGAAACTGTTCAGGCTGAACCCCTTTCCGTCAAGGCCCTTATCGACGCCGGTCTCCATTTCGGTCACCGCGCCAGCCACTGGAACCCGAAGATGCGTCCGTATGTCTACGGCCGCTGCAAACTGATTCACATCATCGACGTTCGCGAGACGGTCCGCGGTCTTCTCCGCGCGAAAAAGTATCTCCGTCAGACCGCCGCGGAAGGCGGACTGATCCTCTTCGTCGGCACCAAGCGTCAGGCGTCCGAAACGATTCAGCAGCAGGCCGAACGCTGCGGCATGCCGTACGTTTCGGAACGGTGGCTCGGCGGCACTCTGACCAACTTCTCGACGATCCGAAGCCGTCTTTCCCGCCTCGAAGAACTCGAGTCGATCGTCAACGGCGACAAACTCGCCACCTACTCGAAGAAGATGCAGTCTTCGCTTCAGCGCGAGTACAAAAAGATGTTCCGCAACCTGAACGGCATCCGCACGATGGATTCCTATCCGACCGCGATGATCGTGATCGACCCGCGCAAAGAAAAGAACGCCGTTCGCGAAGCGCGGAAGTACAACGTCACGTCGATCGCTCTGATCGACACCGATTCCGACCCCGATGAAGTCGATCTGCCGATCCCGGGGAACGACGACTCGATCCGCTCGATCGAGCTGGTTCTCACCCACCTGGCCGACGCGGTCATCGAGGGAACCAGGGAAAAGGAAGCGAAAAAATTCGAAGGCGCCGAAGGTCCGGCCGAAGCCGCCGAGTGATACGGTTCGTTTTTTATCGTCCACAGACAGAGCATTCAGACACTCACACATCAAGGAGATAACATCAATGGCTGAAATTACCGCCGCAATGGTTAAAGAGTTCCGTAACAAGACCGGTCTTCCGATGATGGAATGCAAGAAAGCGCTCGTGGAAGCCGACGGCGACCAGGAGAAAGCGATCGAAATCATCCGCAAAGCCGGTAAAAAGACGATGGAAAAACGCGCCGACCGCGAAACCGAAGCCGGCCGTATCGCGATCTACAAGGGTGCCAATGGCGTCACCGCGATGGTCGAAGTCCTTTGCGAGAGCGCTCCGGTGACGAAAAACGCCGAGTTCATCGAAATGATCGAAGGGATCGCCAAACAGCTGGCCGAAGGGCCGGGCGCCGCCACCGTCGAAGAGCTGATGGCTCAGAACTTCCCCGGCAAAGACGCCGCCATTCAGGTCGTCTTCGATGACCTGGTCAACAAGATCCGCGAGGTCTTCCGCTTCACGCGCCTTCTGCGCGTCGAGGGGAACGTCGGCACCTACGTCCATCACGACAGCGCGATCGGCGTCGTTCTCGAAGTCGAAGGCGACAACGCCGAACTGGCCGACAACATCTGCATGCATATCGCCTCGATGAATCCGAAGGCGCTCAACAAGGGAGAACTCTCCCCCGAACTGATCGCCAAAGAACGCGAAATCGCGACGGAACAGACGAAGGCCGCCAATGCCGGCAAACCCGAAAACATCATCGCGAAGATCGTCGAAGGGCGCGTCAACGCCACGCTGGCCGAGATCTGCCTCGAAGACCAGCCCTTCGTGATGGACTCTTCCAAGAAGGTCGGCCAGGCGGCGAAAGACGGCGGTCTGACCCTCAAGAAGATGCATCTGTGGCACCTGGGCAAGTGATCCGCCCCGGGACGTCCGCGGAGTAAGCCGACGCGCGGCAGGCCGAAACGGCCTGCCGCGCTTTTTTTGGTTTTCGGCTTGCGCGCTTCTTTTCGGACGGGCGCGGACGGCGCGCGGCTCGGCCGGCGCCCGCGAAAAACGCGTCTTGACGCGGCACGCTTTTTTGATACGATAGATCCGGTGCCGCCGCCCGAAGGGGGCGCGTTTTCGATTTTATTCCCTCAGTGAAGAGTTCGGTATTTTTATGGAAGAAATTTCTGCCGCCGGGGCAACCCGCCGTCGTATCGTTCTGAAAATCTCCGGCGAAGGGTTCTGCCCGGCGCATGAACGGGGAATCGTGATGGATTCGGTCAACCGTCTGGCGTCGCAGATTGCCGAGGTCGCCTCAAAAGGGGTCGAAATGGCGATCGTGATGGGGGGCGGAAATATTCTCCGCGGGGCGGCGTTTAAGGCCGCCAACTCCTCGATTCAGGAGGCGACCGCCCACTATATGGGGATGCTCGCCACGCTGATCAACGGCCTGGCGCTTCAGGACGCGATCGAAGCGCTCGGTCAGCCGACCCGTCTGATGACGACGGTCAAGGCCGACACGGTCGCCGAACCCTACATCCGCCGGCGCGCCGACCACCATCTCGAAAAGGGACGCGTGGTGATCATCGCCGGGGGGACGGGGCTTCCGTTCGTGACGACCGACACCGCCGCGGCCCAGCGCGCGCTGGAACTGGGTGCCGACATCCTTTTAAAGGCGACGAAAGTCGACGGCGTCTACAGCGACGATCCCGAAAAGAATCCCGAAGCGGTCTTCTACAGCCGCCTATCGTACGACGAGGTGAGCCACCAGCACCTGAAAGTGATGGATCAGGAAGCGATCGCCAAATGCGCCGAACATTCGATGCCGGTGATGGTTTTCAATTTCCGAACCGAGGGGAACCTGCTGCGCGCCGCCCTGGGGGAACATATCGGCACCATCATTTCGGACCGCGCTTCCGGGGAGTGAAAAGAGCCTCTTTTCATTCGATCGGCAAACCGGTAGAATAGGGTAAAAGAAGAGTCACCGCCGCCGTCGGCCCGTTCGGCCGGCACGAAAACCGTAAAGGAACCAAAAGAATGACGACCGATGAAATTCTGTTTGATGTCGAAGACCGCATGGAAAAGTCGATTGCCAGGCTCAAGCGGGAGCTGGCGGGTATTCGAACCGGTCGGGCGAACCCCGGTCTGGTCGATTCGGTGAAAGTGATCGCCTACGGCGTTGAGGTTCCCCTCAAACAGGTCGCCACGGTCGCCTGTCCCGAGCCGACCCAGATCCTGATCCGTCCGTTCGACGCCTCGACGCTGAAAGATATCGAAAAGGGGATTATGAACTCCGAGCTCGGATACGCCCCGAACAACGACGGCAAAGTGATCCGTCTGAACATTCCGCCCCTTTCGCGGGAAGTCCGTCAGAAGATGGTGACCACGATCCGCAAGATGGCCGAAGAGACGAAAGTCGCGATCCGCAACGTCCGCCGCGACGGAAACAAGATGGTCGAGAGCGAAGAAAAGTCGAAGACGATCTCCGAAGATCAGCGCGACAAGGCGAAAAACGACATTCAGGACTTAACCAAAAAGTACGAAGACACCGCCTCCGATCTGGCCAGGGCGCGCGAAGAGGAAGTGATGGAAGATTAACTCTTCTTCGTTTCCGACGTCGATTGATATTCCCACTGATTGATATTCCCCCGATCGTTGCCGAAATAGACCAGGTTGCCGTCGGGGGAAACTTGTATAGCGGTAATCTTCCGGCTCTCCTTCGCCGGATCGTTGTAGGTGCGCAGAAGACGTCCTTTCCGAACGTCCCAGATGAGGAGCCGTCCGAAGTTCTCGCCCGTGCCGACGACCAGTTTCGCGTTGTTCGGCGTAAACTGCAGCGCGGTGATCGGCTGGCGGTGTTCCCCGAACTCGGCGAGAATTTTCCCCCCCGCGGTCTGCCAGATTCCCACGTATTTCTGCTTGTTTCGAACCGCCAGCATCTGCCCGTCGTGCGAGAAGGCGCAGATCCGCCCCGCCGCGTTGTCGCGGATATGAAATTCCGAAACGAAGAGAGCTTCAAGGGGCAGCTTCTTCGCCTTTTCGATCGGAATGGAACGGGCGGTTGAAAGATCCCAGATCGCGATCGTCTGATTCTGCTCTTCCCCGGAACCGGGTCGGGGTGCCATCAGCGCGGCGGCGAGCTTTCCGTCGGGCGAGATCGCCAGGACCCGGCCGACATGCGTTTCGCGCTCTTCCGATTTCGGCCGGTAGGTTTCGGGGAAACAGACCTCTTTGATCGGATCGGCCGAGAGGTCGCGAAAACTCCAGACGCCCTCTTTCGTCTGAACCGCCAGCCAGTCGCCGGCGGGGGACAGAAGCGCGTCGATCCAGGAAGAGTCTTCGAGATGGAGCGGCTCGGGGTTCCCTTTTTTCGGCGGGGCGAGGGGAACCCGGTCGACCGCCACGCTCCCCGCGCGGGGTTCGCGGGCCGAAACGCCGCTGACGACGTAACACGCCTCGGCTTTCGGCGTAAAGGCGAGCGCCGTCGGGTTTTCGAAGGCGTCCAAGCCGTAGTCCGGGCAGGGGAGGGGGCGCTGAAATTCGATGTTGTATAGGGAGAGGTTCGTGCCGAGCCGAAGCTCCTCTCCGCCGTCCGGCGAAGAGGCACCGCCGAGCCGCGTTCGGGCGCGGACGGCCATAAAGCGCCAGTCGTTCGTCGTTTTGATTTCGGCGACCTCGCCGCCGACGTTCAGCAGGGAGGCGTTCCCCTCGTCGTCCCTGCCGAGAAACGGGAGGGTCGGCAGATCCGAAAGGGAGCGGCATCCGGCCAGGAGCGCCAGCCCCTGGACGAGAAAGAAACGCCGGGTGAAAGAAAAACGCTTGTTCGTCATCTGAAATTCGGGGATCGGGCCGCTTTTCGCTTTTTCCGCGTCCTCCCCGCCGGATGGTAACCATTTTCGGCCGCTTCGGTCAAGTTGGAAAAAGGGATTATGACGATTCTATGACTTCCGAGCGGAAATAATATTCGTTTTTTTGCGGCGGAGAGCCGCTTTTACTGAAGAATTCCGGTTTTGAAAGTATCCTCTATTTTGGGGCTTTGGATTCGGCGTCTCTATCGGTCGATTCCGAATCGATTACGGAAAAACATCGCTGGGAACAATAATGCACGGGCGTTTTTGGATACCGAGAAACGGCTATTTCTACGATGCCTTCGGCTTCATTCTCGCCATGGCCTGGACGGTGATCGTCCTCCTCTATTACGTCTTTTCGGGTCTTGAGGCGGGATTCTGGAAAGAGATGCTCGTCTTCTTCGATTTCAATCGGGACGGAAACGTCGGGGATTGGTTCCTGTCGATGGCGTGGCTGGTGAATTTCTTCCTTTCGCTGATGATCTGCCTGTTGATCGGGGGGCGCCGAAAACTCCATTCGTCCATCCTTTCGATCCCGAAGGATTTCACCGGAGGGAGGGTGATGGAGTTTTCCAACTACCACTGTTACAGGCGCCTTCTTTTCTGGGGCGCGCTGGGGGTCTTCTCGTTCGTGATGAGCATCGACACCGTCTGCCGGTTCCTGACGTTCTTTTATCATAGGGCGTCCGAAGCGGTCGCGGAGATCCGGGGTGTGAACAGCGCGCTTCTTCTGACCTTTCTCCTCATCGCCGGCGTTTTTTTCCTGAGATGCTTCGTCCTGGTGGTGGGCGACTACCTGAGAGACCGCGGTTTCGAGAAGATTACCGTCGTCGGCGCGTTCGCGTTTACTTTCGCCGCGATGCTGCTGAGTCTCCTCTTCGCGCTGACCGTTCCCAAACCGACGGGCGGCGAACGATCGGCCGCCGCGCAGACGGAGGAAAAAGAGGAATATCGGTCCCTGCCGGCGAAAAAAACCGATCCCGCCGGCGAAAGCGGATCCGAATCGGAATATACGACCGTCGGCTACACACGCTCTTCCGACGGCGAAAACGTTTCCGCCGAAAAAGAGAAGCCGGGAACGAAATACCGGGATGTGTACAGAACCGCCGACCTGCCGCGCAGCGGCTTCACTTTCGAGGCGATCTTCGGAATGAACGCCTCGCTTGAAGATAAACTCCGTCTCGGCCGGACGCTGGAAGAGTCGCTCGAACTGGAAAAGCCGCTCGAGGATCATCTGTTCGACCATCTGCCGAAACTGACGCTGATCCAGACGCAGACGCTCCTCCGCCGGGGGTTCTACGGGTATTTTCTGGCGCTGCTGATCTGGAGTCTGGGACTCCTGGCGCGGGTCGAGCGGTTGGAGTACGATGATCTTTACTCCATGCAGGTCGGCCTGAGAATGGGGAACGTTCCGCGCGAGATCATTCTGAACTATATAAGACTGATCGACCGCGGCAAGATGGAAATGTAAGCGGGCGTTATTTGGCGATCCCCGTCGTCCGCGTCTCGCGGATGACGGTAACCTTGATCTCTCCCGGGAACTGGATCTCTTTCGTCAGTCTTTCGACGATGTCGCGGCAGATCTTGGCGGCCGACTCGTCGGTCGTTTTGTTCGAGTGGACCAGAACGCGGATCTCGCGGCCGGCGCGGACGGCGTATGACTGCTCGACTTCGGGGTACTCGTTGGCGATCGCTTCGAGTTCTTCCATCCGTTTGATGTAGTGCTCGATCGTATCGCGGCGGGCGCCGGGCCGGGAGGCGCTGCACGCGTCGGCGGCGGCGACGAGAACCGTGTAGGGATAGTCGATTTTCGGCGCGGCGTGATGCCCCAGCGCGGCGTGAACGACCTCGGGCGGCTCGTGGAACCGGCGCAGAAGGTCGGCGCCGATATTCGGGTGCGCGCCTTCGATTTCGTGGTCGATCGCCTTGCCGATGTCGTGAAGAAGACCGCAGCGGCGCGCCAGACGTTCGTCGAGTCCGATCTCGGTGGCGATCATTCCCGCGATAAAGGCGACCTCCATCGAATGGCGCAGGACGTTCTGGCTGAAACTGGTTCGGAAATGGAGTTCGCCGAGGTGATAGATGAGCTGCTCGTTCAGACCGTGGACATCGACCTCTTCGACCGCCTCGAACCCCGTGTGCCTGATGAAATCCTCAATCTCCTGTTCCGCTTCGACGGCGATCTCTTCGATTCGGGCGGGTTGAATCCGTCCGTCGGCGATCAGCCGTTTGAGAGTCTGAACGCCGATCTCACGGCGAACCGGACTGAAGCTTCCGACCATCACCGCGCCGGGAGTGTCGTCGACGACGATTTCGCAGCCGGTCGCTTTCTGGAAAGTGCGGATATTCCGCCCCTCGCGGCCGATGATCCGGCCTTTCATATCGTCGCTGGGAATATCGACCATCGCGGTCGTCGACTCGGCGGTATAGGTGGCGGCGTAACGCTGCATCGCCAGAAGGAGAATGTTCCGCGCCTGCTCCTGACACCTTTCGGTGACGTACCGTTCGTGCTTTAAGATGATCGAGCCGGCCCGGTCGCCGAGGGTCGTTTCCAGATCGTCCAGGAGTTTCTGGGTCGCCTCTTCTTTCGTCAGACCGGAGATCTCGCAAAGCTTCGCCTCCTGCTCGGAGTAGACCTTGTCGAGCTGGGCGTTGCGCGAGTCGTGATAGGCGATCTTTTCGCTCAGCTTTCGCTGGGAGTTTTCGAGATTTTTTTGTTGTTTGCGGAGCTCCTCGTCCCGTTTGTCGAGGCCGTCCTGGCGTTTTTCTAACTGCCGTTCGCGCTCGACCTGCTCCTGACGGCTCTTGCGCGCCTGCTCTTCGAGCCGTTCTTTCTGTTTGATCTCTTTTTCTTTGATTTCGAGTTCCGCTTCGCGGCGGAAATTATCGGCTTTGAGCTTCGCCTGGCGGATCGTTTCTTCGGCCAGAGTTTTGGCGTCCTGCTTCCGCGAACGTTCAAGAAATCTCTGGATAAAAAAGACCGCCGCGCCGGTAGCGATCATCAGGATGACCGTAACCAGCAGATAGGGGATATATTGAATCACGAATGACCTCGCTATATGTTATTTGGAAAATTTTAGGGTATTTAATGGGGTAATCCACCATTATTTTATCTTAAGAAGCGAGGAGTGGCAAGTAGAAAAAGAAATTTGCGGAAGAACCGTTAAAGTTTCCCTATTTTAAATCCGATTTTAACGATTAAGGGGTTTTTATCGAAAAACCGGGGACAGTATGGACTTTCAACAATAAAGAATTTTTATAAAACCATGAGTTCAGAAAGATTTTCGGGATACGACAATCAGGCGGTTCGCGGCCATCGTTCGGCGTGGGATCGGTTCGATTCCGAGCCCGATTCGGCCGGGTTCGACGGCGAAGAGGGATTCGGCCGGATGCCGCGGTCGGAAACGCCGATGACGCTCGTCCGCTTTCGCGATTACGGCGCGGCGCCGGCCGGGGCCGCGCCCTCGCTCCCGTCGGCGGTCGATCGGGAACCTTCCCGCAGGAGGGGGGGCGCCTTCCGCCGCGCGTTCTTGAGGACGTTCCTTCTGACGGCGGTTTGGCTCTTCGGTTTGGCGGTCGGCGCCGCGGGGATTCGCTTTTTACCCCTTGAGAAGTGGACGGAAGCGCCCGCCGCGCCGAATGACGGGGAATATGCGGTCGAGAATCTCGCCGCCGAGCCGGCTCTTTCTCCCGCCGCCGAACCTCGCCCGGCGGTAACGGTTCCTCTGACCGCGGCCGCCGCCGTAAGCGGACCGGCCAAAGCCGCGGCGGACGATTCGGAAGAATGGTCGGTCGAGGTTCTCGACACGATCGCTTCGATTCCGCCGTGGGATCCGAATGGGAATCTTTCGGACGACGCTCCCGCCGCCCCGGACTCGTACGAGACCGCCGGAGTCCTTCCGGTCGAACCGATTCCGGCGCCGCGGATCCCCGACGTTGAAAAGAAAACCGACACTTTCACCGCCGCCCGCCCCCAGCCGTTCGCCGCGGCGGCGCCGAGCGGGCCGGCTCCGGCCGAAACCGAACCGGAAGAACCGTCCGCCCG
>CACXFR010000172.1 GCA_902766935.1 uncultured Planctomycetota bacterium
CGAGCATGTCGTGGCGCGCGATAACGTGATCGTCCGCCTCTGCTCGATCGAATGCTCGTTCGTTCAGAACCTCGACGGGGAATACGGTCCCTCGCTGGTGACCGGCAGGCGCCGGCCGGCCGACGAGCCGCAGAACCGTTCGTTCCGGGACGACATGATCAAGTGGAGCGAACATGCCGAGCACATCTTCGTCTGGGACTACGTCACGAATTTCTCGCAGTATCTGATCCCCTTCCCGAACTACCGCGTGATGCAGGATAACGTCCGCTTCTTCGTCAGACATCACACGCTCGGCCTCTTCGAGCAGGGGGACTACCAGACGACAACCGGCGACTTCGTGCAGATGCGCGCGTGGATTCTGGCCAAACTCCTCTGGAATCCCGACACGCCCCTTTCGTCGCTCTGCGAGGAGTTCCTCTCCGGCTATTACGCGCCGGAGCTGACGCCCCTCTACCTGGAATATTTCGAGCTCCTTTCGGACGCGGCGGAATCGACGGGAGAGGTGATCGGAATCTACCGGCAGAACACCCTCGGCTGGCTCGATCTGGAGACGTTCAACAAGTGCTCGGACCTCCTCGACCGGATCACCGCCAAGGCCGAAGAGCTCGAAAGGAGCAACCCGGACCGCTATACGGGCCTCCTCTATAAGGTGCGCCGCGAACGGATCCCGCTCGATATGGTGCTTCTGCAGAACTACAACGCGTACTCCGAACAGGCGCAAGCCGAAGGGAAGGAGTTCCGCGCGCCGGCCCGGGCCGATATGCCCGCGTTCTACGAAGAGTTCCGCGCCCGCTGCAAAGCCGCCGGCCTGGTCTGTGTCTACGAAGGGTGTTCCCCGGAACGGTTCGAGGAGTACATGACCGACGTGATCGGCGAAATCGTCCCTCCCGAAGAAAAGAAGGCTGAATAGCGGATTATCCGCAGGCGGAAGATTTAAAAAAGAGGGGGGAAGAAATCCCCCCTCTTTCTCTTTGTTTTCCCGTCATTTTTCAAGCGGCGATAAGGCACGCGGCAGAATCCCGTTGAGCTGCGCCAGCGCCAGGCCGTAGTTGGTGATCGGCACGCCCGCCGCCTCGCACCGGGCGATCCGCCGGAGCATCTCGCGGCGGTTCCAGACGCACGCGCCGCAGTGAATCACCAAATCCCACCGCGCCAGTTCCGAATCGGTCTCGGGAAACCGATGCCCCTGCACGTGGCCGACCTCGATCCCTTCGCCCAGCTTTTTGCGCAGCAGGCGCGGAATCTTTTCGGTTCCGATATCCTCGGCGATCGGATGGTGCGAGCACGCCTCGGCGATCAGAATCCGCGCGTCTTTCGAAAGGGTATCGAGAATCTCCGCCCCCTGTTTCATGACGGCGAGATCCCCTTTGACCCGCGCGAAGAGAACCGAAAACGAGGTCAGCGGCACCGACGGCGGCACGATCGCGTCGACTTCGCGGAACGCCTGCGAGTCGGTGATCACCAGCGCCGGCGGCTCGGTAAGACGCGCCAGTACGCCGGCCAGCTGGGGAACCTGCGTGACAACCGACGTGCAGCCGGCGTCCAGAATGTCGCGGATCGTCTGCACCTGCGGCATGATCAGACGCCCTTTCGGCGCCTCTTTATCGATCGGGGTGACCAGAACCGCCGCCGCGCCGGGGGGAAGGAGATCCGAAACGATCGGCCGCGGCTTCACGCAGTCTTCCGGCAGCAGATCCACCAGACGGTCGCGCAGCGCGCCGACCCCCTCGGCGGCCAGTCCCCGCGCGTCGGCCGACGCAGGGGAAGCGATCGCGGTGAACGGAATCTTCCGCGACGCGAACATCTCGAGAAGTTCCGGCGGCGGGTCGGCGAGGTCGGCCTTGGTCAGAACCGCCAGGACCGGCACTCCGCGGCGGGTAAACTCGCTATACAGGTACTCTTCGAACGTATCCCAGATTTTTTCGCCCCCCGCCGCGCGCGAAAGGTCGAGCGCCAGAAGCGCGATGTCGGTTCGGTCGAACGCCTGGCGCGTCTTGGCAGCGCGCAGCTCCCCCAGCGCGCCGATATCGTCGATCCCGGCGGTGTCGATAAAAAGAACCGGACCGATCGGCAGAAGCTCCATCGGCTTTTCGACCGGATCGGTCGTCGTTCCCGCCACGTCCGAGACGATCGAGACGCTCTGCCGCGTGATCGCGTTTAAGAGGGTCGACTTCCCGGCGTTCCGCCGGCCGAAGATCCCCAGATGAAGGCGCAGACCTTTGGGGGCCGTTTCGTTCATTTTTCGATCACCGCCTGGCGGCTGAGGAGTTTCAGCTGGGTCTCGATCGTCTTGAGTTCGTCGAGCACCTCGTCGAGACGCCGGTTCGTCTCGTCGTTCGACTTTTTGAGCTCGGCGACCGCGTCTAAGATTTTCTGATTCTTGTTTTCCCCGGAATACCACGCCCCGTCGACCTCGGTCGGGTCGGCGGCGGGGGTCGGCGTCCCGCCGAACATGGCGTCGATCCGATCGATTTCGGCGGGATTCAGACCCGGCCCGTTCGGATCGGCCGCCGGCCCGTCCCCCGTCGGCGCGGCGTCGAAGGGCGTTTTTTCGGCGGCGGAAACCTGCGTCTGCGGCGCGGGAGAGCCGATCCGCTCGTCGAGTTCTTTGATCCGGGCGTTCAGTTCCCGCTGCTGTTCGGTCAGCGACTCGGCGAGCGCCTCATCTTCGGAGCCGAGGGTCTCTAAGGTCCGGTTCAGGAGTTTCAGCTGGGTGATCAGATCGGCGCGGGTTCGGCGCATCGTATCGGCGTCCATCGCGGCGAACGGCGAGAAGGGAGGTGCGTCGATCGGCTGAGCCGCGGTCGACGCGGGGAAAGGAACGGCTCCGCTGCCCGGATCGGCGGCCGGGGCGGGCGGAACGACTGCCGACGGCGCGGCGGCGTCCGTCCGATCGACGGGGCCGAACGGCTCGGGCCGGAAAGAATTCCCGTTCGGCCCGGCGGCGCCGCGGTCGATCTTTTGGAGTTCGTCCTGAATCAGACGGAGTTCCGCGCCGATTTCGCCGAGACGGGTTCGAAAGTCGGGGGCGGAATTGTCAAGCTCGGCCATCTGCTGCAGGAGCGCGTCCTGACGCTGAACGAGCGCCTCGGCCGAAGGCCGCGGCGGAAGAGCGGTATGATCCCCAGCCGTCGGCGCGGTTCCGGCGTTCGGCGCCGATTCCGCCCGGGCGGGCGCGTCGTTTGGTGCGGACGGTTGGGCGGCGGCCGAAAGGGCGAAGGCCCCCAAAATCAGCGCGGCGGTAAAAAGAGAATTTTTCATAGCGGCCCTTTCTTCTGTTTTTTATGGCGGGACCCGAAAAGGGGCGGAAAACCGCGTCGCGGCCGCACCTTTCCCTCAGGTGCTGATTTTACTCCCTTTTCCCGCGGGAGGGAAGCTTGGCGCCCGCCTCTCCTCTTGAAAAGAGCGCGCGGCCGCCGTATTATATTATACAGTATATTTTTCCGTTAAAAGCGAAAATCAAGGGGGGGAACCCCGCCGAAAAGGAGCGTTATGAACTTCACCGCCAGCCGAGCCATTTTCGCCAAAACCGAACACCTGATCCCCGGAGGGGTCAACTCGCCGGCCCGCGCGTTCGGCGCCGTCGGGGGGAATCCGCTCGTCATCGACCGCGGAGCGGGGTCGAAAATCTACGACGCCGACGGAAACGAATTCATCGACTACGTCCTTTCGTGGGGGCCGCTCATCGCCGGGCACGCGCATCCGGCGGTCGTCGAAGCGGTCTCCCGAGCGGTCGAACGGGGGCTCGGATTCGGCGCGCCGACCCGCGGCGAGACCGAAATCGCCGAGCTTCTGATCGCGCTCTCCCCCTCCCTCGAAAAGGTCCGGCTGGTCAGTTCCGGCACCGAAGCGACGTCGAGCGCGATCCGTCTGGCGCGCGGGTTTACCGGGCGGGATAAAATCGTGAAGTTCCGCGGCTGTTACCACGGGCACGTCGACTCGCTCCTGGTCGCCGCCGGGAGCGCCGCCGCCACGTTCGGCGTCCCGAATTCGCCGGGGGTCACCGCCGGGTGCGCCGCCGACACGCTCGTTCTGGAATACAACGACGTCGACGGGGTCAAAGACGCGTTCGCGCGATACGGCCGCGAGATCGCCGGGGTGATCGTCGAGCCGGTGGCGGGGAACATGGGCGTCATTCCCGGCAAACCCGAATTTCTGCAAACCCTGCGCGAGGCGACCCGCGCCGCCGGTTCGATTCTGATCTTCGACGAGGTGATGAGCGGGTTCCGTGTCGCGCTGGGGGGCGCGCAGTCCCGCTGCGGGATCACCCCCGATCTTTCGACGTTCGGCAAGGTGATCGGCGGCGGGCTCCCCGTCGCGGCCTACGGCGGAAAAGCCGAAATCATGAACGCGGTCATTCCGGTCGGAAAAGTCTTCCAGGCGGGAACGCTCAGCGGCAACCCCGTGGCGGTCGCGGCGGGGCTGGCGACGCTGAAGATTCTCGCCGAGACCGAAAACTTCCACGCCGATCTCGAAAAGAAAACCGTCCGTCTGGCGGAGGGGCTCGAAGAGGCGGCGCGCCGCGCGGGGATCACCGCCACGGCGCAGAAGTGCGGCGCGATGTTCACTCTCTTTTTCAACGACCCGGCCGACCGCGAAGTGACCGACTGGCCGTCCGCCGCCCGCTGCGACGAAAAACTTTTCGCCCGTTACTTCTGGGGAATGATCGAGCGGGGGGTCTATCTTCCCTGCAGTCAGTTCGAGGCGAACTTCACCTCATCGGCGCACACCGACGACGATATCGGGCGGACGATCGACGCCGCCCGCGATCTCTTCGCCTCCTTCTAGCGCTCCCTCCGTTCGGACGATTCTTCCCCGGAACGCGCCGCCGCGTTTCGGGGGTTCCTTTTTTAACGGCGGCAACGAACGCTCCCTCTTTTTATCCTCTCTCTTATTATTCGTCTTGATTATTTTCGGGAAAAAGTGTATTGAATCTCCGTATTGTGGTTAAAACGCCTAAATTCACTATTTCATTCCGCCGCCGGCGCGGGGAATCGAGCCTTATTTTTAGGCGGGAAAACAAGAGAGAGAGAAAGACCGTAAACCATCATTGGTTCAACGATACAGAACGATTAACGGTTGGGGTTCAATATGAAAAAAAGATCGACATCGCGAAACATCGTGGCTCTTCTGGGAATGGGACTGATCCTCTTCGGAGTCGTCTGGACATGTCTCAAAACCTCCAGACCGGGCGAACTGAACGCCGCGCCCGGGCCGATCCGTTCGGCCCAGCGGAACCCGGCGCCTCCGGCTCAGCCGATCGCTCCTTTGGCCGACGACGAAGAGATCACCTTTCCGACGTTAGAGAGCGAACCGGAACCGGCGCCGCCCGCCCAGGAGCTACCGTTCGGCGCCGGTCCGGCGGACGTGCTGCCCGCCGAACCGCTCGAAGAGCCTTCGTTCGACGACGCGCCCGCCTTCGATCCTCAGCCGCAGCCGATCGCCCCGTCCGCCGCGCCGGGAACGCCGGTTCTTCCCCCCTCGGCCAAACCGGGGAGCATCGAACTGGAAGGGCCGCAGACCGCGCAGCTGATCATCGTCAAGGAGATTCCCGAAGAGATCTCGTTCGGCGCCGAATCGTTCTACCGCATTCACATTAAAAACGCGGGCGGCTCGATCGCCCGCGGCGTGGTCGTTCGGGACGCGGTTCCGGAAGGGACCCGCTTCATCAACAGCCAGCCGACCGCCTCGCTCAGCGGCGCGGAAATGACCTGGCCGCCGTTCGACATGAAACCGAACGAGGAGCGCGTCTTCGAATGCCGGTTCGTCCCCGAGACCGAAGGGGTCATCGGGAGTACCGCCACCGTCTCCTTCGCCGCCGAAGCCTCCGGCAAAACGACCTGCACGCGCCCGCAGCTTCGTCTGCTGGTCAGCGCGCCGGCCCGCGCGATGCTCGGCGACGTGGTGAAGTTCGACATTTCGATCACCAACACCGGAACCGGAACCGCTAAGGGGGTGACTCTCCTCGAAAACGTTCCCGACGGACTCCGCCATCCGAGCGGACGGATGCTCAACAACGTGATCGGCGACATCAAGCCGGGAGAAACCAAACAGCTCGCCCTTTCGCTGCACACCGCCGCGCCGGGAGCGATCTCCAACGTGATGAGCGTCTCGACCGAATCGGGACTCAGCGAAGAGACCACGACCGAACTGACCGTCGACGCGCCGGAGCTTTCGCTCGAAATCTCCGGTTCCAAAAACCGCTTCCTGCAGCGCGAGGCGGTCTACCGTCTGAAAGTCTGGAATCCCGGCTCGGCGCCCGCCAAGGGGGTGAAGCTGACCGCCGAACTACCGAAAGAGATGGAGTTCGTCCGAACGAACAACGAGGGCGTGTATCAGGAATCGACCCACTCGGTGCACTGGGAGCTGGTCGAACTTCCCGAAAAGACCGCGCCGGGCGAAATCGAGCTGGTTCTGAAACCGCAGATGATCGGCACCGGCAAACTGGTCTTCCGCGGCGAAGACAGCCTGCAGCTCTCGGCGTCGACGGAACAGGAAGTCGTCATCGACGGAATGACCGCGCTCGGCTATAAGATCGAGCCGGCGAGCGACTCGGTCGAGACGGGGGGCGAAGCGGTCTTCAGCATCGTCCTGTCGAACAAGGGGACGAAAGAGGCGACCGAGGTTCAGATGCAGATCGGCCTGGCGCCCGGAATGGAAGTCGTCAATATGGAAGGGCCGACCCGCTACACGCAGCAGGGGAACGCGCTCATTTTCGCGCCGATTTCGAAGATCGGGGCGCGGGAAGAGACCACTTACAAGCTGACCGTGAAATGCTCGGTTCAGGGAGACCAGCGTCTGAGCGTTCAGGTCGGCGCCGACGGAATCCAGCCCCTGACGAAAGAGGAATCGATCCTCGTTTACTGACCCTCGGCCGACTTGTCGATCACCTCCTGATAATGGGGGTTGTCGGTCAGGCCGATCGCCTCGTAGACAAAACGGCTCGGCAGCGAAGCGCGCGCTTTGCCCCACTTCGTCCGACTCGCCGCCATCGAAAGAATAAGGCGCTTCTGCGCGCGGGTCATCCCGACGTAGCAGAGGCGCCTTTCTTCGGCGATGGAGGCCTCGTCCATCGCCGCCACCGACCTTTTATGCGGCAGTATTCCCTCTTCCATTCCAACCATATAGACTTCGGGGAACTCAAGCCCCTTGGCGGCGTGATAGGTCAGGAGCATCACGCTGTTCTGCGCGAGCTTTTTTTCCTTTTCGGAATCGAACTCCGGTTCTCCGAGCGACGAATTGATCAGAAAATCGTAGAGGCTTCCTTTCGGGTTCTCCTTTAAGAAGGCCGCGGCGGCGTCGACCACGTCGCCGACGCTCGCCCAGCGCGATTTCTGTTCGTCAGCGTCGGGATAGAGATGTTCGATTTCGCGGCGGTAGTCGATCTTTTCGATAAACTCGGTGAGGGAATCGACCGTAAACGATTTGCGCAGTTTCTGACCCGACGACTGAATGAACGCGCGGAACGTTTCGAGCGCCTTGGCGGCGCGCGGCTCGCCCGCTTCGGCCGCGTGGTCTTTGAGCGTCTCCCAGACCGACTTTTTCGCCGCCACCGCCGAGGCGGTCAGCCGGCGAATCGTCGTCGCGCCGATCCCGCGCGTCGGCGTGTTAATGATCCGCAGCAGGGAAATGTCGTCCTGGGGGCGGCAGAGAACCTTGAGA
>CACXFR010000173.1 GCA_902766935.1 uncultured Planctomycetota bacterium
CCGAAATTCTCGGACGGAACGACGGTGTATATGATGGTCTGATTACCCGCCGTGCAGAGTTCCTGAAAGCGAAGAAGTCGGCCGTGTCTATCTTCGAGGGGACTCGGGAGGAGAATACGCGTCGCGAAGCCGGCGAACTGATAAAGCTTCTTGACGACCTGGATCCCGATTTCAAAGATATCAAAGGGTGGAACGAGGTCGGGCAGTCGCACGAAGCCCGCCGCCCCGGCGCGGCGGTGGCTCGGGGAGAAGGATTAAAGCTTCCGGAGTGAAATATACAACGACGAAAGGAACATGATGGAAAAGATTGACAAACCGCTTGGAATGAGTTGGCGCGACGTTTATCTGTGCGTCCGCGCGTGTGAGAGAGACGTCGAAAAGGGAGTGAAAACCCCCGAAGAGGCGAAAGCCCGGCTTCAAAGCCAGGGAATCACCGACGGACACGCCAGATACGCGCGAGAACTCGCGAAACACAGAAAAGAGAAGAAGGAAAAAGACTTGTTGTGTGGCGAAATACAAAGGGAGATGGACAGAGAGGATGACACCCGCGCAAAATTTCGTCTCGCGCCCGTCGGTCCCCGCCCCTGGGAGGTGAGAAGCCGAATGCGTCGCCGCAGCGACCACCCGAACCTTGGTAGGCGCTGATCAACCGCCGGCGCGGTTGAACGTTTCAGCGAATCCGCTTCCTTTGGTATTGTTCATTCCTATTATCTTATGTTTCGGCGGTGTGCCGCCGATCGGTTCGGGGCGGCGAAAGGGATTCCTTTCGCCCGAGGGATACACGGAAAACAAATGAACGTTTTTCCGCATTCTCTTTACAGTAGTGCTGAGAAAAACAGAATCATTTTCCGCTTTAGCAGGAGAAAACTGTAATGCTATTTCATCACAATTGGATGGACGACAATTTTGGCTGCGATGGGTTTCGTGATATCTTTACCCTCAGAGTTTCCGTCCTGATGGACAGGCTGGAGTCGCTTATCGACGCGCTGATTTTAGGCGATATCGACCATATCTACCTGAATATGTCGGTCCGGAATTTTCATTGCGAATTCGAAGTGAACGACAGTCGGAGTGAGTACGGGATCGAAGTTTTCAATTACGAATCTCTCGAAGAGCGCTATTCCAACAAAGAGTTTCTGTATCTCTACGTCATCGATTTGGCCGAGACCCTCTTCTACGAAACGAAGTGACGCTTTTCGACATCGGCGCTCGGATCCCGCTTTTCGGAAAGTCTTATGATCTCCGGGGCGGTCGACGGGGTAAAACGAAACGGGCCGGAAAAGAGCTCTCTTTTCCGGCCCGCCTTTTCAGAGAACGCGCATCACAGTTTGCGGAAATGGCTGAAATCGAGTTCCCGATAGAGGATCGGCTTGCCGTTCGAATCGGTCCAGTCTTCTTCGCGCCACGGCTCGGCGGTCTGATCCGGTTCCGGTTCCATTCCGTCCTGACCGATCCAGACGCGCATCTTTCCCGCCGAACGGTTGTCCCACAGGGCGTAGGGAATCGCCTTGACCGTTTTGTTGCTGCAGGTCTTGGCGGTGATCACGACCGTGTCGCGGTCGGCCAGTCCGGCGGTCGGGTCGTCTTCCGACGCCGCGGCAATGTAGTTCTTTTCGACCTGTTCCCGGAAGAAGGGATAGCGGGGAAGGACGATCTCGTCGAGCGGGACGTCGGGATTGTCGCACTCTTCGAAGCAGTAGACGAGCGGCCCGCGGAGAATCGCGATCCGGCCGCGGTCAGCCTCGACTTTCGGGTTGGCGATGATGCGGCGCGGGGTCATGTCGAATCCGTAGGCGGCCTTCGCCTCGGTCTGCCCGGCGTCGAAGGTCAGACGCCGTGAAAGGTATTTTCCTTTTCCCGGCTGGCGGACCAGCAGATTGACCGCCGAAGGCGCACTCGGGTCGTCGGGACGGACGCTGATTTCAACGACGCCGTCGTAGGGGTAGCCGGTCTTCTGCTGCACGGTGTATTCCTTTCCCCCCAGTTTGACCTTGGCGGTTCCCTGAACGAAGAGATTGACGACCAGCGTGTCGGGCTCGGCGGCGCCGGCGGCTTTCGCCTCGTCGGAAAAAGTGGTCGCGTAGACGTAGCCCGGCATCGAGGCGATCAAACGGATCACGTTCGTCGGGCAGCAGGCGCAGCCGAAGAAGGGACTGCGGTGATGACTCCCGTCCGATTCCAGGGGATTCACATAGAAGTAGCCGTTGCCCGAAAGCGCGTAACCCGCGATCACGCCGTTATAGAGGGCCCGTTCCATCACGTCGGCGAACCGCGCCTCGCCGGTCGCCAGGTTCATCCGGTGCGCCCAGAGGGTCAGACCGATCGACGCGCACGTTTCGCAGTACGCCGTGTCGTTCGGCAGGAAGAACTCGCCGCGGAACCCTTCGTTCGAGGCGTCCGAGCCGATCCCGCCGGTGATATACATTTTGGTCAGGGTGACGTTGTCCCACAGACGGTTCATCGCCGCCATCAGCGCGTCGTCGTGGTAGTAGCCCGCCACGTCGGTCGCGCCGGAGTAGAGATACATCGCGCGAACCGCGTGACCGAAGATTTCGGACTGCTCGCGCAGCGGTATGTGGTCTTGGCAGTAATCGCCGTAGAGGCCTTTTTCCCGCCCCTCGGCCACGCCGCGGCAGTCGATAAAGAATTTCGCCTCTTCCAGATACTTCCTGTCACCGGTGTACTGATAGAGCTTCACCAGCGCCAGTTCGATTTCCGGATGCCCCGCCACGTTCCGAAGCTGGTCCGGCCCCGGGCCGTAGCGTTTGCAGATCAGGTCCATCAGACGGCGGTTCGTGTTGAGGAACGTCTCATCGCCGGTGGCGCGCGCCATCGCGACCGCCGCCTCGGCCATATGGCCGGCGCAGTAGAGCTCGTGCATGCTCGCCAGGTTGGTCCATTTTTGGTCCGGCTCGCGGATGATGTACCAGCACATCAGGTAGCCGTCTTCCTGCTGGGCGGCGCCGATCAGGTTGATCCATTCCTTCGCCTTCGCCTCGATCGCCGGATCCGGCTCTTCGGCGAGGGTATAGGCGAGCCCCTCGATCACTTTATAGACGTCGGAATCGTCGAAGTAGATCCCCTGAAAATCCCCTTCGGCGCCGGCGGCGACTTTGTAGTTTTGAATCCGGCCGGTTTGGTTCTCGCACCAGTCGATATTGTGCGCCGCCGAAACTTCGGCGTTCGTTTTGATGCGGGGCGCCCAGAAATCGTCGGCGGCATGCACGTTGTTGAACGGAACTTCCTCAAAGACGCGGCCGTCGTCCTGAGCCTGAAGCGCTGCGGCGGAAAGAAGAACCGCCGCGGTCCAGAAGATCTTTTTCAGCATAGGTGATACTCTCCCTTGTCTGTGCAAAATGAACGCCGCCGCAAAAAGCGGAGGGTGAGGGAACCGGAACCGTCGGACCGACCCCCTTTTTTTCCATTTTATCTGAAACGATTCTCCGTATCAAGAAGCGCGCCGCCGGGGGAAGGGAGGGGGGCTTCCCAAAAAAAGGGTTCGGCGGCGGCCGAGGGGGCTTTCGTTAAACTCCGCTTAAACTTCCTATCTTCACCCCCGATTTTCCGAAATATCGGTAAAATCGAAAAAAAGCTCTTGTCCGGAGTTAAACTTTGCCGAATATGAGTCTGGTAACTCCTAGCCGGAGATACGTCAGGGATGACACTTACTCGAACCAAATGGATTTGGAGGATTTCGAAATGCGGCGTTTGTTTGCAACGGCATTAATCGCAATGACGGCGGCGTGCGTCCCGCTCGCTTTTGGTGGAAATCAGGAAGAGGCAAACCGCATTGCGAAAACGATCAGCGCGGCGTTCCCTCAGTATACGGTCGAGGTTGCCTATAAGAACGGGCGCGTCCGCCTTCGGGGAGAGGTCGAGTCGGCGATGGATCGCCAGCGGATCGCCCAGATGGTCAGCCAGTTCCCGGGAGTCGAAACGGTTTCGGCCGATTCGATTATGGTCGCGCCCGAGACGGACGGATCCGCCGCGTTTGTCGGCGGACAGAGCATGATGGCCTCGCAGGTTCTTCCCGCCGTTCCCATGGCCGAAAATCAGGCGATTCCCGAACTGTTCCGTTCCGAACAGGTTCCGATGCAGCAGCCCGGTCAGATGATGCCGGCCGTGCCGCTGCCGCAGAACTACGATAACGTCGCCGCGTCGCCCAAGAGCGGCCCGATCACCCAGGTCGCCGGCGAGTTCAGTATGAACAGCTCGCTCGAAACCGCGCCTCTCCAGAATATGCCTCTTCCGGCCGACACGACGTATCAGGCCGGCCCGGTTCAGGGGAACGTCCAGGTCGGAGGCGGTTACGCTCCGGCTCCCGCGGCGGAGAGCACTTACGGCGCTCCGAGTTACGCTCCGGCGGCCAATCAGACGGTCTACGCCCAAAACAGCTACGCCGCGCCCCAGGGCGTTCCGGTCGCCGCGGGTCAGAACGGTCAGAACGGCGAACCGAATCTGCCGAATTACGCCTGGCCGACCACGGCCGATTACCCGAATTACGCGCAGGTCGGGTATCCGAAACAGTATGCCGCCAGCGCGTTCCCCTACATCGGTCCCTTCTATCCCTATCCGCAGGTTCCGCTCGGGTGGCGCAAGGTGACGATGGAATGGCACGACGGCTACTGGTGGCTTGACTTCAACGACGGTTCAGTGAACGGGCCCTTCTCGCCCCTCTTCCGCCAGCCGACCAAATACCGGTAATCGGACGGAAACGCGCGTCTGAACCGCGAAATCAAAGAGAAACGGAGCCGAAAGGCTCCGTTTTTTTGTCTGCCTTTTCCGAACGCCTCTTTGCCGTCTTTTTCTCCCGATCCGCCCCGTTTTTCTCCCGGAAGCCGGTTGATTTCCCTTTCCGGGCCGTCCGCCGGCCTTTTTTCCCTTGATATTGAAGCGTACCCGCACTCGGCGGACGCGAAAGTTAAAATAGATAATATTTCGTCACGGGGCGGGAAACTTTAGTAAATTCGCCGGGGGAAAAACGAAAAAATTTTTAACAACTGTTAAACTTTACCGATTAGGGTGACGATACTGATTGTAAGGATTGTAACGGGCGGTCCGTTACAGTGGGTTTATTTCAATGGGTTTACTTCACGGACAGGAATGAAACCATGAATTGGAAACTGAATTTCAAAGCACTGCTTACTGGATTCGCCCTGCTGGGCGTCCTGGCGGGATGCCAGCCCCAGCAGCCGAAATTCCTCGGGTCACGGGGGAATGTGGCGGGCCAGTACATCGCCGAGCAGACCCGGATCGAGTATCCGGACGCGTGCGTTGAGTCGCTCGACGACGTGGTGAACTGCCACGAACCTCTCACCCTCACGAATCCCGACCCGGATAGTGAATGGCAGCTGACCCTGGACGAATGCCGCCAGATGGCTCTGGACAACAGTAAAGTCCTCCGTCAGCTCCAGGGGATCAACTTTTCTGCCGCCGGCGTCAACGGGATGCCCAACCTTCTGCTTGACTACCCGTCGAGCACGCTGACGGTCTGGGATCCGGCGATCGTCGAGTCGAATCCGCTTTCGGGCGTCGCCGCCACTCTTTCGGCCTACGATGCAATCTGGAACTCGAGCGTGAACTGGAACAGCGCGAACCCCGCGAACAACGAAACGGGTTCGTATCGCGACAGCCACATTTACCCGACCCACACCGAAACGGGAACGTTCCAGTCGACGATCTCGAAAGTGACCGCCACCGGGGGCACCTTCTACGCTCAGGCTGCCGCGGCCTACGATTACTCGGACGCGAGCTCCCGCCTCTGGGGGAGCGACTGGACGAGCGAACTGGTCGCCGGGTTCAGCCATCCGCTCCTTCAGGGCGCGGGCGTGGAATTCAACCGGATTGCCGGTCCCGGCGCCACGGTCGGCACCTATAACGGCGTGGTTCTCGCCCGTATCAACGAAGACATTGCGCTGGCCGACTTCGAAATCGGCGTGCGCGACTTCCTGAAAGACCTCGAAGAGACCTACTGGAACCTCTACTACGCTTACCGCAATCTTCACGCCTCGGGCGTCGGTCTTGAAGCCGCGCTTCAGTCGTGGCGGACGGTCAAGGCGCAGATGGACGAAGGATACGTTCAGGGGACCGCGCAGAATATCGCGCAGGCCGCTCAGAACTATCAGCGGTTCCGCGTTGCGGTCAAAGAGGCGCAGAACAACCTCTACAAGAACGAACGGCTTCTCCGTTACCTTCTGGGTCTGGCGCCGACCGACGGCCGCCTGATCAAGCCGATCGACGAACCGACCGTCGCCCGCGTCAAGTACAACTGGTGCGAAATCGAAGCCGAAGCGCTCGCCCGCACTCCGGAACTCCGCCGTCAGAAGTGGACGGTCAAGCGCCGCGAACTCGAACTGATTGCCGCGCGCAACTTCCTTCTCCCCGAACTGAACCTGGAAGGCCAGTATCGGTTCCACGGGATGGGTCACGACCTGTTCTCCTACAAAGACCGGGTTGATTATGAGGGAATCACCCCCATCACCACCTCGGGGAGCGCGATGCGCAGCCTGACCCACGACGGGTATCAGGACTGGACCATGGGAATGTCGCTTCAGGTTCCGGTCGGGTTCCGCCGCCAGCTGGCCGCCGTCCGAAACGCCGAGCTGATGCTCTCGCGCGAACGCGCCATCCTTCAGGAACAGGAATTCGAGACGGTCCACAACCTTTCGGACCTCTACGCCGACCTCGACCGGACCTATCATCTGGTCAGCGAATATCTGACCCTGCTCCGGTTTGCCCGTCAGGAAGTCAGCGCGGTGCAGGCTTCGTTCGATTCCGGGAAAACGACCCTCTTCGAAGTTCTGGACGCGCAGCAGAAACTGGCCGACGCCGAGACGAGCTACTACCGTATGGTCATCGACTACAACGTTGCGATCATGAACCTGAACTACCGCAAAGGTTCGCTCCTCGAATACAACGGCATCACCCTGGCCGAAGGCCCGTGGCCGACCAAGGCCTACTTCGACGCCAACACCCGCGCCGCCGAACGTGACGCCGGTCACTATGTCAACTACAAGATCACCGAACCCCGCGTGATCAGCCGCGGAGCCTATCCGCAGATCCAGGGGACCGACCCGACGATCGTTCCCGAAAATTCCGGCGCTTACCTCGACACGCAGCTGCCGACGCTGGAAGAGAAAAACTGATGAACTGAACAATGGCTCTCCTGTCCGTGAGCTTGGGGGGAATCCCGAAAGGGGTTCCCCCCGTTTTTCTCGTTTGCGCAGGGCGCGCGGCTTCTTTTCTTCCTCTTTTCTGCACTTGACTTTTTCGGCCGAAAACGGGAAACTCCGGCACCTTTTTCCGCCCGGGCGGGGAGCGTTTTCCCGCCCGCCGGAAGGGAAACCGAGCGATTTTTTTTCGATGAGCATACTGTCGCGTTATGTCCTCTCCCGATTTCTGGCGATCTTTTTCATCGTCCTGGCGGCGTTGAGTTCGGCGGTTATCGTGGTCTTCATTTCGCAGGCGACGATCAAAAAGGGGCTTCCGCTTTACCTGACGCTCCGGCTGATTCCCAGCTCGCTTCCGAACATTCTGAGCATTTCGATGCCGGTTTCCTGCCTGATGGGGGGGACGTTCTTCTACGCCAAGATGGTCGGTTCGAACGAGATCATCGCGCTCAAAGCGATGGGGATTCCCCCGCGGAGGGCGTTTATGCCGGTCTGGATTGCGACAATCGTCCTGAGCTTCGCCGCCGTTCTCTTCAACGACCTGGGGTTTTCCTGGGGACAGAAAGAGATGACCCGCGTTCTCGTTGCCGGAACCGAGGAGATGATTCTGGGGAAACTCGCTTCGGACGGGAAGTTTTCGGATCCGCAGAACAACATCGTGCTGAACGCCAGAGAGGTGACCAAGTCGGGGGAACTGAAGCGGGTGAAGTTCACGATGAACAATCCTCCGGTTCAGGGAGAGGCCGAAAGCGGCCGGCTCGACGTCGACTTCGAGGCGTCCCCGCCGCTTCTGCGGATCGAACTCGACGGCCTCTTGCTCGATACGAACGGCGCGATGGTGATGCAGCGCGGCAAGACCGTGCAGGAGATTCCGCTCGACCAGTTCGCCCTGGGGGGCGGGACGAGCCACTATCCCCCGATGAGAGAAGTCAAACGCGTCCTGGCGTCGATTCGGGCCGAAGAGGAAAAAGACCGGCGCGAAAACGCCGCGTACACCGCGTTCGCCCTGATCAGGGGGGATTACACCTCATGGCAGGAGCCGCAGTGGGGTCTGCGCTGGGATCATGAGGAGTATCAGAAATACCGCTATAACCGCGCGAACCTGGCGACCCCCCGTTCTTTCGCGGCGGGATTCACCTGTTTCTTCTTCACCTGGGTCGGGATTCCCCTGGCGGTCTGGCTCAACTGTTCCGACTATACGCGGAGTTTTTTCGTCAGTTTCCTGCCGACTTTGGTCGTCTACTACCCCCTCCTGATGTTCGGCTACTCGTGCGCCAAGAGCGGGATCGCGCCTCCGGAAATCTGCTGGATCGGGAACCTGGTTCTCGGTCTGATCGGGCTCCGGCTCCTGAAAAAGATACACAAACACTGAATACGGTTACGGAAAACGGATCGAGGTCAAATTGAAAGTTCGGCGGTTGATGGCGTATCGGCAGGTTTTTCTTCCCGTTCTGTTCGGCGCGTGGCTCGCCGTCTGCACGCCGGTCCCCGCGTCCTCCCCGATTCTGAATCTTCATTTTCCGAACCTGAACATCTTTTCGAAAGACCCGCCCAATCCCGAGCCGCCCGACATCGGCCCGGCGGGGGCGGAACCGGAAGCGGCGGCCTATTCCGCCGAAAACGCCTATCCGCGAACCGGGCTCCCTCCCGCGCCGATTCCGTCGGCAGGGCAGCCCTCGACCTCGGCCGAAGTCTTTCCGTACCGCGAGGTGATCGGGCAGGTGGTCTGTCTTTCCGACTTTCCGCTCGACGACGCCGCGGCGATCCGCGACGAGATCCAGAATCTTCAGGAAGACCTGATCGACTACCTGGGGATCCCCGAGTCGAAAGAAAAGGTGGTTGTCTGCCTCTTTAACCGCCGCGAGTCGTACACCTCGTTTCTGCGGCGGAACTGCCCTCAGGCGCCCTCGAACCGCCCGGCGCTCTATATCAAGGACAACGGACCGGGCTACGTTTTTCTCCAGAAAGACGAGAAGCTGATTCTGAACCTGCGCCACGAAATGACGCACGCGATCCTGAACTCGACGCATAAGAATATTCCGATCTGGCTCGACGAAGGGCTGGCAAAATACTTCGAGACCCCCGCCGGACAGCGGGGGAACGAAAACCCGTTCCTCGAACAGGTCAGCGACCGGGCCGGGTCGATCTTTACTCCCGTCCCTTCGCTGCCGACCCTGGAGCGTCTCAAAGGGGTCAACGAAATGGGACCGACCCAGTACCGCAACGCCTGGGCGTGGATTCATTTCCTGATCCACTATTCCCCCCGCACGCAGCAGATCCTGAGCCGCTATCTGCACTCCCTCGAAACCGAAAAGCAGGCGGGAATCGGCCCGAAACAGGCCACGGAAATCCAGAATAGCGCCCCGCTGACCGCCCTGATCAAAAGCGAGATTCCCGACTACAAAAAAGAGTACCGAACCCATTTCGCCGACTGGGGAAAACGCTGAGCGCAGACGAGTCTTCCATGCCGATCGAACATTCCGAAGCCATCGTAATCCGCACCATCGATTTTTCCGAGACGAGCCTGGTTCTGACCCTCTTTACCCGCCGGTTCGGGAAGGTTCGGGGGATCGCCAAAGGGGCGCGTCAGATGAAAAATTCGTTCGATTCCGCTCTTGACTTGCTGACCCGCATTTCTGTATCCTTGATCCGCAAAAATTCCGACGCGCTCGACCTGC